>JAHFRG010000003.1:33242-38901 GCA_023258935.1 Betaproteobacteria bacterium | reverse complement strand
GGTTTGCCGGTCTTCAGCGTGTACTCTATGCGTGCCTGTGTTTTTTCAGTCGACAATAGTTCGATGAAAGCTTCCCTCTCCAAATCCAGGAACCATTGCTCATCCACCAGGCTGCCGGGCTCGATGTCGCCGCCGCACAACACGTGCGCGATTTTCGAACCTATTAAATAGTCATGCTCGGATATGAATCCGCCTTCGAGCATATTGGTCATCGCCATCTTGAAGGTGGCAACGGCGCTTTTTCCCGCGACAGGAATATTCGCCGCCTTGAGCGGCGGCCGGTAACCCGCTTCGGCCAGCGCGCGCACTTCAGCCTTGGCGACATGCAGGAGCTCGAACCGGTTCATCACTACCTTGTCGCAGCCGCGAAGATAGCCAATCTCCTTGGCGTGTTCGGCGCTCTTGCCGACTTGCGCCATGGCAACTGCCTCGAAGTACTTTTGCAGGAACGGAAAGGTATTGCCGCCTTTGGCATCCATTACCGCCCTCAACGCAAATTCCTTGCAGCCGCCTCCACCTGGCAGCAAACCCACCCCTGCTTCCACCAATCCGATATAACTTTCAAGCGATGCCACTGCACGGTCGCAGTGCATGATGAACTCGCAGCCACCGCCCAGAGCCATTCCATCCACCGCCGCCACCGTGGGGATGGTCGAGTATTTCAATGCCTGCGTGGTCTCCTGGAATTGCGCCACCATGGTTTCGACCTGGGCCAGTTTGCCCGCCATCAGCGCATCCGCGACATGTAACTTGTGTGCCGCTTTTAAAACCAGTGACGATGTGGCGCGTTTTAATTTCTTGAGCGTGGCGTCGAACGCAGAGGGTTTTTCCCCGCTCTTCGAGCCGCCCATTTGCGTCAAATTTGCACCCAGCGAAAACGGCGGCTCGGTTTGCCAGATTACCAGCCCCTGGTAGCTGCGCTCGGCTTCCTCGATTGCCTGCAGCACGCCCTCCAGCACGTCGTCGCCTATCGTATGCATTTTGCTCTTAAAGCTGACGATGGCGATGTCGTCTTCGGTATGCCACATGCGTACAGCGTCGGTCTCGAAAATGGGGTCGCCGTATTTTCGTTCTTCGCCGAGCAGCGCATCAGGAAAGAGTTGCCGCCGGTAAACCGGGAGCATGGAGCGGGGCTTGATGGTTTTTTGCGCGGGCGAATATGAACCTTTAGCTCCATGCACGCCGGTGCGCCCGGGTTCCAGCACCCATTCAGGCAAAGGCTCCGAAGCCATGGTCTTGCCCGCAGCGATATCCTCGTTTATCCAGTTTGCGATCTGGCTCCAGCCTGCCGCCTGCCAGGTCTCAAAAGGTCCGCGCTCCCAACCGAAACCCCAACGCAACGCCAAATCCAAGTCGCGCGCGTTATTTGCAATGCTCTCCAGATGCACCGCGCAGTAATGAAACGCTTCGCGGAAAATCGTCCACAGGAACTGCGCTTGCGGATTGGAATTGGTGCGAAGCTGTGCGAATTTCTCCTGAACGTTTTTGTTTTTTAGAATTTGCCTGACTTCATCATCAACCGCTCCTTCGGCCAGGCGGTAGCCGCCTTTGGAGATATCCAGCACGTGAATGTCGTTGCCGATTTTGCGGTAAACACCGACCTTGGTTTTTTGCCCAAGCGCGCCTTTGTCGATTAGACCCTTCAGCCACGCCGGGACTTCGTAGTATTTGTGCCAGGGATCATCCGGCAGCGTATCACGCATGGTGTTGATCACATGCGCGAAGGTATCGAGCCCCACCACATCGGCGGTGCGGAATGTCGCGCTTTTCGGGCGGCCGATGATCGGTCCCGTCAAGGCATCCACCACATCGAAGCCCAGGCCAAATTGCCGAGTGTAATGAATCGTCGTCAGCATTCCGAAAACACCGACGCGGTTGGCAATGAAGTTCGGCGTATCTTTCGCCCGGATCACGCCTTTACCAAGAGTCGTCACCAGGAAAGTCTCCAGCTGATCGAGCAACTTTGGAGCAGTCGCGTCGCAGGGAATCAGCTCCACCAGATGCATGTAACGCGGCGGATTGAAGAAATGCACACCGCAGAAGCGGTGGCGGATAGTTTCCGGGAATGCCTGGGCCAGCCTGTTGATGGAAAGACCTGAGGTGTTGCTGGCAAAAATCGTCTGGTCGCTTAAGTAAGGCGCGACTTTCCGGTACAAATCCGCTTTCCAGTCCATGCGCTCGGAAATCGCTTCTATCACGATGTCGCACTCCCGGAGCAGCTCCAGATTCTGGTCGTAATTAGCCTGGCGGATATAAGACGCGCGGGAAGGCGTTGACAGCGGACTCGGCTCGAGTTTTTTGAGATTGTCCACCGCTTTCTGCACATTGGCGTCAGGCGCGCCCTCTTTGGCGGCCAGCTCGAACAGAACCGCCTCGACATTTGCGTTTGCCAGGTGCGCGGCAATCTGCGCGCCCATCACGCCTGCGCCCAGCACTGCCACTTTGCGCACGATAAAAGGCGAGTCTCGTGACATGATTGCTCTTGCGCCGCCGGTTTAAGCTCTAGAATTCGTGGTTGTACTGCAGGCTCAGGATATTCACGTCCAAATTGTAGTTGCCGGTCAATTGTCCGCCGCCGGTCGCAAGTTGGTTGTTGTTGATCGAGGAGTCGTTGACAAAAAGGTGCTGGTAGGCAAAATCCACCGAATCGACCTTGGAAACCTTGTAATTCGCGCCCGCCGCGAGAATCTTGCGATGATTGTCGGGTATGGCCGCTGTGCGGAATGCGTTCCTGACCGGGCTTTGGTCGAAGCCGGCACCGGCGCGGAGTTTCAAGCTATCGCTGTAGCGGTAAGATGCGCCAAGCGAGCCGCGGAAAGTGTTGCGCCAGTTTTCCGTCGTGACGCTGGTCTGCCCGTTGGCAAGGACGAATGCCAGCTGATTGAAATGGCTCCAGCGGGTAAAAGTCACATCGCTCATCAATTCCCATTTGTCGCCGATTTCTTGCACCGCGCTCAAGGAAGCGGAGTCCGGCAGCGTCACCGCCGCTGTCATTTTGCTATTGGCAAAGCGCGGGTCGGCCGATAAGGCAGCAGGCACATTGGTAAAGGAAGCGCTCCCCTCCAGCGTTTGGTGAACCATCGAACGATAAGCGAGACCTATGCGAGTATCAGTGGGAAACTGGAACAGCGCGCCGAGATTGTAGCCAAAGGCCCAGCTGTGTCCCGAAACTCCGACTGAGCCGTCCGCAGATTGCGATACACCACCGGAAAGCAAACCAAAATCGATGGCCTTAGTGAGATTCGCGTTGATGTACTGAGCGTTGAAACCCGCTCCGAACGATACTTGATCGTTCACCTTGTACGCCAGGCTGGGGTTAAGATTGTATGATTTGAGCTCGCTCTTCAACGCCTGGTATCGTCCTACCCAGTCGCCGTTATACTGCGTGTGCAACCCGAACGGCGCGCTCGCGCCGAAACCATACTTGATGTTGGGCGTGATATCGGTAACCAGATAAAAATTGGGAACAACCAACCCTTTGCCTGGATCGCCGCCATTACCCCCGGTGAGGGGAACAAAGGGACCTCCCTGCGGGCCGGTGAACGAGCCCTGATTATTGAATGTCAGGTTGGGTATGACGCCATGAACACCCACCGATAACAGGGTGCCGGATATCCGGACCATGGCAGCAGGGTTGTAAAAAACCGTGCTCGCATCCTCGCCGCTTGCCGCGCTGCCCGCAAAAGCGACGCCCACCCCGCTCCCGCTCTGCTCGTTCAGGGCAAATCCTGCTGCAAAGACGCCGCCTGCCAACCCGCCAAGCACTGCGGCCAGACCGGCAGCTGATATGTATAAAAACTTTGTTTTTTTCATTATTAATTTCTAATGCAAGGACCTTGATAAACCCGCCGGGAGACTTTAGTTGACATTTTAATATAAAGTCCGCTGCTCAATGGAAGAAAAAAGCCTGTTTAACATCATTCCGGCGGCACAACCCGCGGCTTCCTGTTCTCATCCACTGCCACATAAGTCAGCGTCGCCTCGGTCACCTTCACACATTCGATTTCCTGCGGCCTGCGCTGGGCAAACACTTCTACATCAACCGTGATGGACGTGCGCCCGACGCGCACGATGTCAGCGTACAGGCTTACCAAATCGCCTACAAAAACCGGCTGCTTGAACGAAAATGAATTCACCGCCACAGTGGCCACCCGCCCTCGCGCGCGGCGCATCGCCGGTATGCTCCCTGCGATATCCACCTGCGACATGATCCAGCCGCCGAAGATATCACCGACGAAGTTCGCATCCGAAGGCATAGGCACTACCCGCAATGCGGGTTGCTTGTCGTGCGGCAGCGCAACTTTTTCGGTATCAGCCATATTTCAATGCCCTTCATAAAGCTTGGCAATCTGCATTTTGTAATACTCCATCACCTGTAACCGGCGCAGCTTCATAGTGGGTGTGAGCAGGCCGTTCTCAACGCTCCACGGCTCCAGCGTGAGCGCCGCGCGGCGCACCTGCGCATAGCCAGGAAAATCGCGCAGTTGCCGCGCAATTCGCGTGAGCACCAGCTGTTCGGCACCCTCGCTTTGCAAGGCGGCCGGCGCCAGCGCATCAATGCCCGCCTCCACTGCGGCTTCTTTCCATTGCCCTTCATTCAACACCGCGAGCACAGCAAGATAAGGACGCGCATCGCCGATAACCATGATCTGCTCGAACAGGGAATCACGGGCTATCGCCGCTTCCATGTCGAATGGCGGAACTTTTTCTGCGTTCGACATGACGATGATCTCTTTCAAGCGGCCGGTGATGTAGACCTTGCCAGACTCATCAATGTGCGCGGTATCCCCGGTGTTGAGCCAGCCATCAGGGGCAATCATCGCCTTGGTGGCTTCAGGGTTATTCCAGTAACCGAGCATGACGTTGGGGCCTTTCACCAGCAATGCATTGTTTTCACCGATGCGCACTTCTACATTGGGTATGGTAGGTCCGATACTCGCTGGAACATTATCATGAATGCGGTTTACGCACACCACCGGGCTGGTCTCGGTCAAACCATAGCCTTGTAAAATCGGCACGCCCATGGCGATAAAGACCCTGGAGATTTCTGGCATCAGTGCGGCACCGCCGCTTAACGCGGTTTGCAATCTGCCTCCCAATCTTGCCGTGACCCTGGCTGCCACCAGATGATTCAACAGCGGCCATAGCAAATGCGCAAACCGCCACGGGCCCCGCTTCTGCAAGTATTCGAAGCGGCTCCAGCCGACTGCCACGGTCAAATCAAACAGGCGCCGCCTGAATGCAGTCCCCTCCTGCAGCTTGACCTTGATTGCAGCATATATCCTTTCATAAATGCGCGGCACCGAGACCAGGACCGTGGGCCGGATGCTCTGCAGGTCTTCGACCAGCAGCGGTATGGAACGTGCATAAGCAACGGTCGAGCCCGCCATGACCGCCAGGTAATAGCCGACAGTGCGCTCGAAAGTATGCGACAGCGGCAGGAATGAGAGGAACAGCGAGCCGCGCGGCAACTGCAAGGTTCGCAGTGAATCGTGCACGTCCGATAATATATTCAGATGACTCAACATCACTCCCTTGGGCTTCCCGGTGGTGCCGGACGTGTAGATGATGGTGGCAAGCTCGTCGGGTTTTCCCATCGTTTCCATTTCCTGCGCGCCTGCTTCGGGAAGCCAGTCTTCCACTGCCGCGAGGCGCGCAT
>JAHFRG010000003.1:0-33232 GCA_023258935.1 Betaproteobacteria bacterium | reverse complement strand
TTCAGCGCCAGAATGCTTTGCAGGCCGCAGCCGTCCCATTCGTCTTTCGCCGCTTCAAGCTGCTTCCATTGCTCCCAATGCTCCAAAAGCAGCAATTTGACCCCTGCATCCTTCAGGATATAGGCCACACTGGCCGGGCGGTCCTCGAAATAAAGCGGCACCACTACCAGCCCCAAACCCATAGCCGCCTGATCCATAATGACCCAGGCCGGACCGTTGCGCAGCATTATGGCCACTCTGTCGCCAGGCATCAGTGCCTCGCTTTTCAACGCCGCCTGCCAGCGCACCACCTGGTGCTGCATCTGCGCCCACGTGTAATCGCGCCAATTGCCGTGCTGCTGATTGAACTCGCGGTAGGCAACAGCATCCGGCGTGCGCCTGACGCGCTCGCGAAAAAGCCCGCTTATAGTACCCGCGGTTGCAACTGGAATGATATCCGTCTCCTGCAAATTTTGACCCGAGTTATTTACAAAATATTTGTGCATGGCATTTTAATCAACAAACAAGTCGGCCGCGAGCTTCGCGCCCGGTGTCACCGCATATGCTGAAAAATCGGTCACGCCCGCGCCGCGCAAAACATCCTCATCAATAAAATAATTGCCGGTCGTGCTGTGGCTGTCGCTGTTGAAAATCACATAAGCCGCATCCGCAACGATTTGCGGCTTGCGGCTCGCATGGAAAACTTCGCGCGGGAAATGCACTTCAACCGCTGCCGTGGCAATAGCAGTGCGCGGCCATAGCGAATTGACCGCAATGCCGTGGACCGCCAATTCCTCGGACATGCCCAGGGTGCACAGGCTCATGCCATATTTGGACATAGTGTAGGCGAGATGATCCTTGAACCATTTGGCGTGCAAATTGAGCGGCGGCGCCAGATTGAGTATATGCGGATTTGCGGCGCGCCGGAGATAAGGGATGCACGCCTGAGAGCTTAAAAAAGTGCCACGCACGTTTATTGAAAACATGAGATCAAAGCGCTTCATCGGCGTGTTGAGCGTATCGGTGAGACTGATGGCGCTGGCGTTGTTCACCAGGATATCAATCCCGCCAAAAGTTTCCGCCGCAGTGGCAGCTACCGCGTAAACTGCGGCTTCATCACGCACATCGAGCTGTAACGGCAGCGCCTTGCCGCCCGCCGCCCGCACTTCATCCGCCACGCTGTGAATGGTGCCGGAAAGCTCGACATGAGGCGTGACGGTCTTGCCGGTTATCACTATTTTCGCCCCGTCCCGCGCGCAGCGCAGCGCAATTGCGCGGCCGATGCCGCGCGAGGCGCCGGTGATGAATATGGTTTTACCTTCGAGCGACACAACAGGTTTGCGCGCTTTTCAACCAATGCCGCGACGAGCTTGGTTGGACCACCTGCATCACGCTGTCTTCCTGCCGGAGGATAACATTTCCCTTTGCGCAGCCAGGTCTTTCGCAGGCACGATCTTGCCGAAATCAGGCGGAAAGTCGTCCACCATGATGACTTCACGGCGCAGTGCCCGCGCTTTCGCCAGCATCTCCATTTCGGCAGCGCTGATGATACCTTGCTGCACAGCCTGGGCCGTGGTTTCCTCGAATGTTTTGCCCTTGATGCGCCGGTCCTTCACTGCGTCGCGGATTTTCGCTTCGATTGCTTCAGCGACAAGCGCGCACTGCAGCGCGATATCGAGACGTCCCACCGGATCGGCCTCGTTGACGGGAACATAAATACCGGCGGTCAACCTATCGCGCGTAGCCGAAGGCGCGAGCAATAAACTCGACACTTGCCGGCCCAACTCATCGCTTGGCGGGCTGAAGGTTTTGCCCAGCGGGAACACTATCCTGCGCAACAGCCACGCCTTACCCTTACCGGGAAAGTTTTCGAGTATCCCATCGATGGCGCCCTGCATGCGCCATAGCGCGTCCTGCAAAGACCAATGCAGCAAAGGCAAATCGGCACGCTGCCGGCCTTCATCCTCATAGCGCTTCAAGACAGCGGAAGAAAGATAAAGCAGGCTCAGCACATCGCCGAGCCGAGCCGATAGTTTTTCCTTGCGTTTCAAAGCTCCGCCCAGCACCAGCATAGCCACATCGGCGAGCAGTGCAAACGCTGAACTCAAGCGCGCGAGTTGCCGAAAATAGCGGGCGGTATCCGGTGCGCCGGGAATTCCCGCGAGGCGCGCACCGGTCAATCCCAGAAACAGCGCGCGCGCGGCATTGCTCAAAGTAAAGCGTATATGCCCGAACAGGGCGGCGTCGAATTCGCGCAGCGCTTTTTCTGTTTCGGCATTGTTTGCCGAAGCGATTTCCTGCAACACATAAGGATGGCAGCGGATTGCGCCCTGGCCAAAGATAATCATGCTGCGCGTGAGAATATTCGCGCCTTCCACGGTAATTCCGACGGGAAGCTGCTGATAGGCCCGCGCCAGATAATTGCCAGGGCCCATGCAAATTCCCTTGCCGCCGTGCACATCCATCGCATCGTTGATAACCTGGCGGCCGCGCTCGGTAAGGTGGTATTTGACAATGGCTGAAATCACCGAAGGTTTCTCGCCGAGATCCACCGCGCACGCAGTCATCACGCGCGCCGCGTCCATCATATATGTGTTACCGCCGATGCGCGCCAGCGCTTCCTCCACGCCTTCGAATTTGCCGATCGGGGTATTGAACTGGATTCGCACCCGCGAGTAGGCGCCAGTGGCGCGGGCGGCAAGCTTGGCCATGCCGGTGCTGCTTGCCGGCAGCGAAATCGAGCGTCCCGCGGCCAGGCAGTTCATCAGCATGCGCCAGCCCTGGCCGACACGCTCCACTCCGCCGATTACCCATTCCATGGGAATGAACACGTCCTTGCCGGAGTTGGGCCCGTTCTGGAAAGCCGCATTGAGCGGGAAATGGCGACGCCCGATGTTGACTCCCGGCGTATGGGTCGGAATCAGCGCCAGCGTAATGCCGACCTCTTCGTTCCCCCCGAGCAAGCGCTCGGGGTCGTAAAGCTTGAATGCAAGCCCAAGCAGAGTCGCCACCGGACCCAGGGTGATGTAGCGTTTCTCCCAGGTGACGCGCATTCCCAGCACGTCTTGCCCGCCCTGGAATTCGCCGCGGCAGACGACGCCGTAATCCGGAATCGAGCCCGCATCCGAACCGGCTTCGGGCCCGGTCAGCGCAAAGCATGGAATTTCCTGCCCGCACGCCAGGCGCGGCAGATAATGTTTTTTCTGCTCCTCAGTGCCATAGTTCAAAAGCAGTTCTGCAGGACCCAGGGAATTGGGCACCATCACCGAAACGGTCGCTGTGCCGCTGCGCGAAGCAAGCTTGGTTATCACAGCGGAATGCGCCAAGGCGGAAAAACCCTTGCCGCCGTATTGCTTGGGGATGATCATGCCGAAGAATCCCTGGTCCTTGATGAACTGCCAGACTTCGGGCGGCAAATCGTAAAGCTCATGGGTGATGCGCCATTCATCCAGCATCGCACAAAGTTGCTCGACCGGCCCATCGAGAAAAGCCTGCTCCTCTGGAGTGAGCTGCGGTTTGGGCACCGCGAGGAGTTTTTTCCAGTCGGGCTTGCCGCTGAACAAATCGCCGTCCCACCATACGGTGCCGGCATCCAAAGCTTCCCGCTCGGTTTGCGAAACCTGCGGCAGCACTTTCTTGAACCAGTGAAGAAGCGGCTCGCTGATCAACGTCGAGCGCACTGAAGGAACATTAAGAGCAAGGGAAAACGCAAACGCTATCCACAGCAATACGCTTACTGCGGGAGCTGCGCTGACTGTTACGACAGCAAGCGCGAGGGTAGCCACGCTCCATATCCAGCCGGGGACGCGATGGTAGGCCAGTCCCCAGGCCAGCGCCAGGGTAACAAGTATCCAGAGCCATATTGTCATGATGGTCAAACCTCTTTCCAGCACCGGGCTGCTGCGGTTGAGTTCTTGTCACCGCATGTATTATTCGATAGCCGAAGCAGACTTGGCACGCTCGCGCAGCACGAATTTCTGTATTTTACCCGTTGAGGTCTTGGGAAGCACGCCGAATATCACCCTCTTCGGCACCTTGAAGCGCGCCATGTTGCTGCGGCAGTGCTCGATGATTTCTTTCTCAGTTACGTTAGCGCCTTCCTTCAATTCCACAAAAGCACATGGCGTCTCGCCCCACTTCGGATCGGGCTGCGCCACTACCGCCGCCGCCATCACCGCAGGGTGGCGATAAAGCATGTCTTCCACTTCCAGCGAGGAGATGTTTTCACCGCCGGAAATAATAATATCTTTGGAGCGGTCCTTGATTTTCACGTAGCCGTCAGGCTGCATCACAGCCAGATCTCCGGAATGAAACCAACCCTCTTTAAACGCTTCGGAGCTTGCCTTCGGGTTCTTGAGATAGCCTTTCATGGTGATGTTGCCGCGGAACATGATTTCGCCCATGGTCAGCCCGTCCCACGGCACCGGTTGCATGGTTTCGGGATTCATCACCGTCATCCCTTCCTGCATGGTATAACGCACTCCCTGCCTGCCGTTGCGCTCAACACGCTCGGAAATGTTGAGCTGTTCCCACTCTGGATGCTTGGAACAAACCGAGGCCGGTCCGTAGGTTTCAGTGAGCCCATACACATGGGTGATGTTGAAGCCCAGGCGCTCCATGCCCTCGATCATCGCCGCTGGCGGCGACGCTGCAGCGACCAAGCCACTGACTGAGTGATTGATGCCGGCTTTAAGCTCGGCAGGGGCGTTAATCAACATGCTGTGCACGATCGGCGCGCCGCAATAATGAGTCACTTTGTGCTGGCGGATTGCAGCCAGTATCAGCTTGGCATCCAAGTGGCGCAGGCACACATTGGTTCCGGCATTAGCCGCCATGGTCCAGGGAAAACACCAGCCATTGCAGTGAAACATCGGCAGCGTCCATAGATAAACCGAATGGCGTGGCATATCCCAATCTATAATATTGCTCACCGCGTTGAGATATGCACCGCGATGATGGTACACCACGCCCTTGGGGTTGCCGGTGGTGCCGGACGTGTAGTTGAGCGAAATCGCATCCCATTCGTCTTCGGGAAGCGACCAAGCGAAATCCGCATCCCCGGTTTTAAGGAATGCTTCATAATCCATCTCGCCCAAAAGACCGCCGCCTTTAAACTCCGGGTCGTCAACATCAATCACCAGCAGTTTTTTATCCAGCATGGCGAGGGCTTTGGCGATGGTCGCGGAAAACTCGCGGTCGGTTATCAGCACTTTCGCTTCGCCGTGCTTGAGCATGAAGGCTATCGCTTCCGCATCCATCCGGAAATTTAACGTGTTCAGCACCGCGCCGGCCATCGGCACGCCGAAATGCGCTTCGAACATTTCAGGAATATTGGGCAGCATCACCGCCACCGTATCCCCGGCGCCCATGCCGCGCTTTGCCAGTGCGGAAGCCAGACTTCGGCAACGCGTGTACGTTTCAGCCCAGGTGATTTTGCGGTCGCCTTGGATGGTGGCGATGCGCCTGGGATAGACATAAGCCGCCCGTTCCAAAAAACTCAGCGGCGAAAGAGGCGCGTAATTAGCGGGATTTTTGTCCAAGTCGGTGTTGTAGGGATTGACTCGAGTCATGCTGCCCTCACTAGCTTTAATGGCGAAAAGTGCAGTGTACTGCCTATGGACCAGCTTGAAATGAATTTACCCGCCTGCCCCGCGAATAGCAACGGTAGCGGGGCTAGGCATTAGTTATTGGATTTTGGAAACCGCGTCTTCCACCCGTTCCACGGCGATGACTTCAATGCCGTCAATTGGCTGTTTGGGCTTATTGGCTTTTGGAATCAGCGCCTGCTTGAAACCCAGCTTGGCCGCTTCTTTGAGACGCTCCTGGCCGCGCTGCACCGGCCGGATTTCGCCAGCCAATCCCACTTCGCCGAACACCACCAGCTTATGTGACAGCGGCTTGTTCTTAAGCGAGGAAACGATCGCCAGCAAAACCGCCAAATCAGCGGCGGGCTCGGCGATTTTCACTCCGCCCACGGCGTTGACGAACACATCCTGATCGAAACACACGATGCCGGCGTGACGGTGCAGCACCGCGAGCAGCATTGCCAGACGGTTTTGCTCGAGCCCTACGGTGAGACGCCGCGGATTCGGCGCGTGCGCATCATCCACCAGCGCCTGGATTTCCACCAGCAGTGGCCGCGTGCCTTCCTGCGTCACCAGCACGCATGACCCCGCTACCTCCTGGCCATGTTGCGAGAGAAACAGCGCTGAAGGATTGTTGACACCTTTCAATCCTTTCTCGGTCATGGCAAACACCCCGAGCTCATTGACCGCGCCGAAACGGTTTTTCACCGCGCGGATCAAGCGGAAGCTGGAATGGGTGTCGCCTTCGAAATACAGCACAGTGTCCACAATGTGCTCCAGCACGCGCGGGCCGGCCAATGTTCCTTCCTTGGTCACATGACCGATGAAAATAATCGCCGTGCCACTCTGCTTGGCGTAGCGCGCAAGCTGCGCCGCGCATTCGCGAACCTGCGCCACCGAGCCCGGCGCCGATTGCAGCGCTTCCGAATATAAGGTCTGAATTGAATCCATCACCGCCACTTCCGGTTTTTGCGAGCTTAACGTGGCGAGGATTTTTTCCAGCTGGATTTCCGCCAGCAATTGCAGCGGTTTGGCATCGAGCCCGAGGCGCCGCGCGCGAAGCGCGATTTGCTGCGCCGATTCTTCGCCGCTCACGTAAAGCACGTTGTGCTGCACGCCCATATGGCACAGCGCTTGCAGCAGCAGAGTGGATTTGCCGATACCCGGGTCGCCGCCTAATAGCACTACCGCTCCCTGTACCAGCCCGCCACCCAGCACGCGGTCAAACTCGGATATTCCGGTGGGCTGGTACGGCAGCTCCTGCGCTTCAACCTCACCCAGGGATTGCAGCTTGCTCGGCGTGGTGGAAGCGAAGCGGCTTTTGGAAACCGCTTCAACTACCGTTTCGATAAGGGTATTCCATGCCGAGCAATGCGGGCACTGCCCCTGCCATTTCGGCGCTTGCCCTCCACATTCGGTGCAAACATATACTGATCTAGGTTTAATCATGAGTTTCGATTACGGGCACTCGTGGATTCAATTTAGTGAACAATTCGTAACCTACCGTGCCCGCGGCTCTCGCCACTTCCTCGATCGGATTGCCTTCGCCCCAGAGTATTACCGGCGTGCCGACCGCGGCGTCGGAAATTTCGCTCAAATCCACGCATAAAGTATCCATTGAAATCCGCCCGAGGGTGCGAGTGATTTTGCCGTTGACATTCACCGGTGTGCCGGTGCGCGCGTGGCGCGGGTAACCGTCGGCGTAGCCGCAGGCGACAATGCCGATTTTCATCCGCTTTTCGGCAGTGAAAACACCGGTGTAACCCACGCGCTCTCCCGGTTGCAATTCATGCATGGCAATGAGCCGGCTGGCGAGCGTCATGACCGGCTGCAGTCCCAATTCCCCGGCGCTCACGTCGCCATAAGGTGACGAACCGTAAAGCATGATTCCCGGCCGCACCCACTCAGCGTGGGATTCGGGATAGCGCAGCAGTGCTGCCGAATTGGCCAGGCTTTTGGGCAGATTCACGCCTGCGGCAAACTTGTTGAATCGCTCCATTTGCTCAGCTATCCCCTCCTTGACATCGGCGAAAGCAAAATGGGTCATCAGTGTAATGCCGCCCACCAGCCTGTGTTTCTTAAGTTGCGCGAGTACAGCGTTCGCAGCTTCAGGCCGGAATCCGAGACGGTTCATGCCGGTATTGAGTTTCAGAAACACCTCGAGCTTTTTCGGCAAGGACACCGCCGCCAGCATCCCAAGCTGCTCTTGATCATGAATTACCACTGCCAGGTTGTGTGCGGCGATTACCGGCAGCTCCTCGACGTCGTAAAATCCGTTGAGCAGCAAAATTTTCTGCTGCAAACCCGCTTCGCGCAGCGCCACCGCATCATTGAGTTCTATGACCGCAAAGCCGTCGGCGTTCGCCAGCGCCCGCGCCACCCGCAACACGCCGTGGCCGTAGCCATTCGCTTTGATCACCGCCATGATGCGTGAATTGGGAGCGTGCTGCCTTGCCACTGCGAGATTATTTTGCAGCGCTGAGAGGTTGATGCGGACCTGAAGCGGACGGGACATTATAGGTTCTATTTTGATGGGCGGAGAACAGCGTGCTATTCAAACATAAATCGACCGCTTCGGGTAGAGCTAACGGTAAATACATGGCGGTACTCGCAGTTTCATGGTATAAAGCTGCCAAAATTTACCTGCTAACATAAAAATTACATTCATATAACCCCTTCCAGAGGATGAAGCGCGGCTTTTACATCATTCTTGCGGCGCAATTTTTTTCCGCTCTTGCCGATAATGCGCTGCTGTTTGCGGCAATTGCCCTGCTTATGCAACTGGATGCACCAAGCTGGCAACAGCCGGTATTGAATCAGTTCTTCGTATTTTCTTACATCGCGCTCGCTCCCTTTGTCGGGCCCTTCGCCGACTCCCTGCCCAAGGGTAAAGTGATGTTCGTCAGCAACGCGGTGAAATCCGCGGGTTGCCTCGCGATGCTGATTGGGATGCACCCTTTTTACGCATACGGCATAGTCGGCATCGGCGCAGCAATGTATTCACCTGCCAAATACGGCATTCTCACCGAATACCTGCCTCCGCAAAAATTGGTGCTGGCGAACGGCTGGATGGAGGGCCTTACCGTCGCAGCAATTATTTTGGGCGCTATCTTGGGCAGCCTTCTGGTAAACCCGCTACTCGCAAACTACTATCTGGAATTGTTCGATATACCCGGTATTGAAAGCGGAATTGACACGCCGCCCGAATTCGCTATTTCGGTTATTCTCGGTCTGTATGTCATTGCTGCAGTATTTAACCTCTATATTCCAAAAGTGGCTCTCGACCACAAGCTGCCGAAAAAAAATGTGTTTTACATTCTGCACGATTTTTGGCACTGCTTTAAGCTGTTGTGGCGCGATCCGCTCGGCCAGGTATCGCTGGCAGTCACCACTCTGTTCTGGGGCGTGGGCGCGACGCTGCGGCTCATCATTCTCGCCTGGGCGGCAGTGGCGCTTCAATTTGGACTGGAGAAAGCAACGCAGCTTACCGCTGTGGCTGCGCTCGGCATCGCCATCGGTTCAGTGATAGCCGCGAAGTTTGTGAAGTTGGAAAAATCGGTGCGCATCCTTCCCGTCGGCATCGCCATGGGTTTAAGCCTGATGCTGATGGTTTTTATCAGCGACCTGCGCCTTGCCATCGCTCTGCTCCTCATCATCGGCGCGTTTTCAGGTTTCTTCATTGTGCCGATGAACGCGCTGCTGCAACACCGCGGACATTTATTGATGGGCGCAGGTCACTCGATAGCGGTGCAGAACTTCAACGAGAACTTGAGCATCCTTGCCATGCTGGGTGTTTATGCGGTATTGGTCAAACTGGGTATCTCGGTTTTTACGGTGATAATTATTTTCGGTTTGTTCATCTGCGTAGTAATGGCCTATCTTTACCGCAGACACGCACAGGATAAAGTTGACACCTAAAGCACGATTGGTTTATCAGGCAGCTCGTTGGACTGCCGCAAAGGGTAATGCCGCTGCATATGACTTCCTACAGCCTTGATTCCTGCGATGACTCCCTCTTCAAATCGTTCTTGCCGGAAAGCTTGTTCCATTTCACGGCAGATGGTTTCCCAGTCCGCATTTCCGAGTCTCGCGTGTATGCCGCGGTCGGCAACGATTTCCACATCGCGGTCGGCAAGCAAAAGATAAATCAGTACGCCGTTATTGTGTTCGGTATCCCACACTTTTAACTGCGAGAATACTTCAATGGCGCGTTGGCGTGCGCTCTGTCCGCGCAGTAATGCAGCGATATCCAAGGCGGGCTCGACAGCGAAGCGGATTTGCCCCCCATGAGCAGCTTCACTTTGGCGAACCGTATGTTCAATCGCGCGCATGGCGCGCGGAGGCAAAACGCGCAGCACAGCCAAGTGGCCGGTAACAAGATGTTTGAATATGCGCTTTAGATTCACCATCACCAGCTTCCTGAGGCGCCGCCGCCACCAAAGCCGCCGCCGCCTCCTCCGCTAAAACCGCCGCCACCCCCGCTAAAACCTCCACCTCCGAAACCGCCGCTGCTGTAACCGCCAGGCCCGCCGTACCAGCCCCTGCTGCCGCCCAGCAGAGTAAACAGGAAGCCAATTGCACCGATGATTATCGCCACAATCAAGGGCGCGATAATTAGCCATGCCAGCAAACCCGCGATTGTTCCAATTATGGTTGCTGCGGTAAAACGCCCGAACACGGCGCGCAGTATTCCGCCCACTATCATGACCAGCACGAATCCGATAAATAACAGCGATTCAATATTCTTGAAACTTGACGAGGACGATGTGGAGCGCCTGGGCGGAGGCAAGGGTTCGCCTTCGATCACCTTTATCATGCTCTGTATGCCTGCTTCGATGCCGCCGTAAAAATCGCCCGCCTTGAAACGCGGAACGATGATGTCACTCACGATGCGCTTCGCGGTGGCGTCATTAAGCGCGCCTTCCAGGCCATAACCCACCTCGATGCGCAAGCTGCGGTCATTCTTGGCAATCAACAGCAGCGCCCCATCATCTACCCCCTTGCGGCCGAGCTTCCAGGAATCGACGACGCGGATGCCGTATTGCTCGATGGTTTCAGGCTGCGTAGTGGGCACGATGAGAACCGCGAGCTGGCTGCCTTTTTTCGCCTCAAAATTCTGCAGCTCCTGTTCCAGACGCGCTTGCTGTTCGCGGCTTAAGGTGGCGGTTAAATCGGTAACCCGCGCTTTGAGCGGAGGGACAGCGACCTCGGCCTGGGCAATGCCAAGGCCGAGAGCCAGCAGCAATAAGGCTTGCGCCCAAGCCCTGATCATTTATTTATTGGCCGGTGAAAAATCCACTTTAGGCGGCTTGGCGATTTCCTTTTCGTTTTCCACAGTGAAACTGGGCTTCACCTGAAAACCGAACAGCATCGCCGTAAGATTGCTGGGGAAGGAGCGCACTGTGACATTGTATTCCTGCACCGCCTTGATGTAGCGGTTGCGCGCCACCGTGATGCGGTTTTCCGTGCCTTCGAGCTGCGCCTGCAAATCGCGGAAATTGGCGTCGGACTTGAGTTGCGGGTAATTTTCCGCCACTACTAAAAGACGCGACAAAGCGGAAGTCAACTCGCCTTGTGCCTGCTGGAATTTGGCAAACGCTTGCGGATCGTTAATCAGTTCAGGGGTGGCCTGGATCGCCCCAACCTTGGAGCGGGCGTTGGTCACGCCCAGCAGCACGTCTTTTTCCTGCTGCGCGAATCCTTTCACGGTATTCACCAGATTCGGTACCAAATCGGAGCGGCGCTGGTACTGGTTGAGCACTTCCGCCCAGCTCGCTTTGATTTGTTCATCGGTGGATTGCAAGGTATTGTAACCGCATCCGCCAAGGGTTAAAGCGGCCAACAGCAATAACGGGTAAGCCAATATTCTATGCATGGGGTTCTCCTGTTCAGGTATTGGTTTGTGTCCTCACGTGGGGGCGAAATTCGCGATTACAACTCCCGCATGGTCTTTCTGGCGAAGCATAAATCCGCCCAGGCTTTGGCCTTGTCAGGAAGATTGCGCAGCAGATATGCCGGATGGTAGGTCACGATGAGCGGAATGCCCCGGTAATCATGCAGCCGCCCGCGCAGGCTGGCGATGGTGGCGTCCGCTTTGAGCAGGTTCTGCACCGCAATCTTGCCCAGCGCGACTATCAGCTTGGGTTGAATCAAGGCAATCTGCTGCTCAAGATAGGGCTCGCATTGTTGCGCTTCCTGCGGTTCGGGATTGCGGTTTCCCGGCGGACGGCATTTCACCACGTTTGCGATATAGACATTCTCGCCGCGCTTCAGCCCTACCGCTGCCAGCATGCTGTCAAGCAGTTTGCCTGCCTGACCGACAAAAGGCTCTCCCTTCGCGTCTTCTTCCGCACCCGGCCCCTCACCGATAAACAGCCAGTCTGCATTCTCGTCGCCGACACCGAAAACCGCTTGCGAGCGCTTCTCGTGCAATGGGCAGGCCTTGCATGCGGCCACGCTGGTTTTGAGCTCCTGCCAATCCATGCGCAGGATGCGGTTACGCCGATCATCGGTTATCACTGAGGGTGTGTCGTGGCTATTGCTGCTCTTGAGCCGCCACTGCGGCCACAGGCCCAGCTCTTTGAGAATTTCCTCGCGCCGTCCGCTCACAGCCGCATCTCCAGTAATATTGCATCCTCGCGGACCGGGCCCGCAGGATAATATCCTTGGCGCAGCGCAATCCGTTTGAAGCCAAAGCCCTGGTACAGCCCAAGTGCCGCAACATTGGAGGGACGGACTTCAAGAAGCATTACCCGGGCGCGATGCTGGCGCGCCAGGTCTAACACTTGCTGCAGCAGTTTCTTGCCCCACCCCTGGCGCTGCCACTTCGACGCAATGCTGAGATTCAGCAGGTGCGCTTCATCCGCGGCAACCATCATCACCGCGTAGCCGATGATGCTTTGCGCAAACTGGTAGATCCAGCAACTATAGCCGGCATTCAACGAATCCCGAAAATTGCCGCGCGTCCAGGGATGCAAATAAATCTTGCGCTCGATGCGTATCACCGCGTCAAGATCGGCCGTATGCATCGGCCGCAGCAGCGGGTTCAGCTCCAATTGCGCGCTCATCGCTCGAATGTCTTCAACGCCACCTTGTTACGCAGATAAAACGGGGCTGCAGCTTCGGCTTTGCATCCTTCCCCCCGTTCCAACACTGCAACTGCAAGACGCGCCATTTCCCTGGCGTGGGGAACGGCATCCGCCACCACTTCACTGAGCTGCCCTTGATAGCGCTGCCGCAATTCCCCTGCATGGACGGCAAAACCATTACCGCAGCCAATCCAGCCAGCACCTGCAACCTGTGGAGCCTGCTGTGGCCGGCACAAAGCGGGTTCGCTCACCTGCTGCCAGCGGTCACCGTTCCTTTTATATGCGGCATGATAAATCTCGCCCATGCGCGCGTCCAGAGAAGCAATGACCTGCTCGCCCGGCATGGCTTCCGCCAGCGCTTCCAAAGTGCAAATTCCCGCGACCGGCAATCCTGCGGCAAACGCCAGTCCCTGCGCTACCCCGCACGCGATGCGCAATCCGGTAAAGGAACCCGGCCCCGCGCCAAAAGCGATGCCGTGAAGTTCGTCCAGCGAAACGCGGTTCTCGTGCAGGAATACATCCAGCAGCGGCAGCAACACTTGGGAATGATTTTGCTCAACCAACTCCTCGCGCGACATGACTTTGCCATTGAGCCATAAAGCCAGCGAGCAATAATCGCCAGAGGTGTCGAGCGCAAGAATATTCATGACGCACTGTATCAGAGGTTCCTTAGTTAAAGCCGTACTTGCGTATAAACCAAAGCTTGACGAACTGTGTCAGAACAGTGTAACCAAGAAGTATTCCCGCAAGCCAGACAAAATAAATGCCGGGCAAAGGCTGCAGGCCCACAACATGTGCGATGGGAGAAAACGGGATATAGATCCCGACTGCCATCACACTTATGGTCATGAGCAAAAGCGGCAACGTTGCCCGGCTTTGTATGAATGGAATCTTGCCGGTGCGTATGATGTGCACGATCAGGGTCTGCGACAACAAACCTTCAATAAACCAACCGGATTGAAAGAGGGATTGCACCCCAATCGTGTTGGCTGCAAATACGAACCACATCACAGCAAAAGTTGCATAGTCAAAAATTGAACTGATCGGGCCGATAAAAAACATAAAACGTCCGATGGCGCCTATTTCCCATTTGCGAGGCTTCTCCGAATATTCCTTGTCCATCCCGTCAAATGGTATGGCTATTTGCGAAATGTCATAGAGCAGATTCTGTATCAACAGCTGGATCGGCATCATGGGAAGGAAGGGCAGAAATACGCTTGCGCCAAGCACACTGAACATATTTCCGAAGTTTGAGCTTGCCGCCATCTTGATGTATTTCACGATGTTGCCGAAGGTTTTCCGCCCCTCCAGCACGCCTTCCTCAAGCACCAACAGGTTCTTTTCCAGCAAAATTATGTCCGCGGATTCCTTTGCGATGTCCACTGCGGTGTCAACTGAAATGCCGATATCCGCGGTGCGCAGCGCAGCGGAATCATTGAAGCCATCCCCCAGGAAACCCACCACGTGGCCCTTGAGCTGCAAGACCCTGACAATCCGCTCTTTTTGAGCCGGGGACAGCTTGGCAAATATCGCCACCTTCTCCGCCAACTCTCCCAGCTCGAAATCGCTCAAATCGTCAATCTCGCTTCCAAGGACAACATGGGTCGTGTCAATGCCCACATCACGGCATATTTTGCAAGTTACAACGTCATTATCTCCGGTCAGGATTTTGACCCGGACCCCATTTTGATTCAGCGCAGTAATTGCCGGCCCTGCGGTTTCCTTGGGAGGATCGAGAAACGCAACAAATCCAATTAGTGTCAAATCAGACTCGTCTTTGACGCCGTAACTCTTCTGATTCGGAGGCGTCTCCTTATAGGCAACTGCGATAATACGCAGACCATCTTCATTAAATTCTTTGACGAGATTCACAGCTTTGGTTTTTAATTCATCGTTCAAGGAAACCACCTGCCCGTCCACCTTGGCTTGGCTGCTTACTTTAAGAATTTCCTCGACCGCGCCTTTACAGATGAGTTCGTTGTGGTCCTCCCGCTCATTGACAACCACCGACATGCGACGACGCACGAAATCGAAGGGAATTTCGTCCACGAGGCGATAGTTGGTCGCAACCTTCAGCACATCGGCGATGTCAGCATGCTTGAGGACCGCTTTGTCCAACAAACTTTTCAGGCCGGTCTGATAATGGCTGTTGAGGAAAGCATGCCGCAGGACTTCCTCGTATTCATCCCCGTCTAGATTTACGTACTTCTCCAGAATGATTTTGTCCTGGGTCAGCGTTCCGGTCTTGTCTGCGCATAGGATGTCCATTGCGCCAAAGTTTTGAATCGAATTGAGGCGCTTTACAATTACCTTTCGGCGAGACATCATCACTGCACCTTTGGCGAGCGTGGCGGTGATAATCATCGGAAGCATTTCCGGTGTAAGCCCGACCGCGATGGCGATCGCAAAAAGCGACGCTTCAGTCCAGTTTCCCTTGGTGATGCCGTTGATCAGAAACACCAGGGCCGCTATTACTGCCATAAACCGAATCAGCAACCAGCTGACTCGATGTATGCCTTTATCAAACTCGGTGGGCACGCGATGGCCAACGATCCGCTGTGAGAGGCCACCAAAATAAGTCCAACCTCCCGTGGTAATGACAACGGCGGTGGCGGCGCCGCTCACCACGTTGGAGCCCATAAAGCAGATGTTGGGCAGATCGAGTGGGTTTCTTATTTCACTCACAACGGCATCGGCATTCTTTTCGACCGGGAACGACTCGCCGGTAAGCGCTGCCTGGCTGATGAACAAATCCTTCGCTGATAGCAGCCGAACGTCTGCCGGTATCATGTCACCGGCAGACAGATGAACGATATCGCCGGGTACCAGATATTTAAGAGATATCTCCTGTGTTTCAACACTGCGAGAATAAGTAGGGATAAGTGCCGGTGCCGGGCTTTCGGTATCCGTTTGCGTTTCATGAGTACGCCGCACGGTAGCTGTCGTGCTCACCATAGCCTTTAGTTTTTCAGCTGCCTTGCTTGACCGGTACTCCTGAACAAAACGTAGCAAGGAGCTTAAGATCACCATTACTGAAAGAATCATAGTGGCTTTGATGTCTTCCGTTACAAACGAAACTGCTGCAAGCCCTGTAAGCAACAGATTGAACGGATTGTTGTACGCGTGCCAGATTTGCCAGTACCAGGTTACCGGCAGTTCGTGTGCCACTTCATTTAACCCATGTTCTTTGAGCCGCGATTGTGCCTCATCCTCATTCAAACCGTTCGGAGATGAATGCACTGAGTTGAGAACGGTGACGATGTCATTGCGCGCCGCCTCAATAAGCTGGTTTTTCGGATGGCTGACCGCGGTTACATCAGTCTTGGCAGATTTGCTCTCGAAGATTTCCAGGATTGCAACACGTGCCTTTCCCCCGTTTGACAGAAAGAGCCGCTTAAGCCAGTTATCTTTTGTCAGTTCTGATTTCATTGTGATTGCTTTCCGCCATTTGTAATTACACCATTCAACGGTCGTGCACAGTCGAACACAATGAACGTCCGACGTTGGGCCGTGTAGCCGCCAATCAGACGACTTCGAGTTCGTTAAATAGCGCGCTTAAGTTGGAGAGCCGTGTGGAGCACGGCATGAACTTCACTAGGAGCGCACTGCCTCGTCCGGGCAGGCGAGACAGTGGCAGGGGGTATAGAGCTGGATAGTACCTGCGTTCAGCCTCGCCGACATTTCTTGGTTGGACTGGGGCAACTACCCATAAATTAATCTCTATGCAATGAATTGCGCGAAGTATTTTCCCATTCGTTTCGTTTGTCAATACTTTTTGCAAACAATTTACAATTTTTTATGCCGCCCGCTCTTCGTCAGCGCTCAAGCTTTCAGTTACAGCGCCGTCCCCCAATGCGGGCCTTACAATTGTTGACACGGAGGCTGTCAGGAAAGCGGCCAGCGGCCGATGACTTCGTATTCCGATCCGCTTTCTATCCGGTTGGAACGGACCAGCACAAATTCGCTAATTGCCCAATTAATGTTTTGAAGGGGGCGTAGCGGAGGATCCCAGCGGGCTTTTCTCAACAAAGTGAGATGAGGCGCATAAGGGCGCTCATCGAAGCTGAACCCTGCAATTTGCAATGAGCACTCCAGCTTTTTGACGAGATCGCTCAAGACCTGTGGCGTTTCATCAGGTGCGGCCCAGGCGATGCGGTTATGGCGCCAATAGCCTGGCGCGGTGAAATTGAGATTAAAAGCGGAGCCGCCGAGCTTCGCCGCAAGCAGCTTTAATTCATCAAGGCGGGAACTTGCGACGTTGCCCAGGAATGCCAGCGTAATATGCAGATTGCCCGGCCTGGTGATGCCGCCGCCGCAGGTTTCGTGCAGCAGCTTCGCCCACTGCATGAATAGCTCGCTCACCGCCTCATCCGGCCACAGCGCGAAAAAAACCCTGGCTGTTTCGACTGCTAAGCCTTCGGGCCCTTGCTTTCCGATTTCAGGCATTTGATGCACGCAACCGCCTCGGCCATGATGCCTTCGCCGCGCCCGATATAACCCAGCTTCTCGTTGGTCTTGGCTTTGACATTGACATCACCGACGTCAATGGCAAGGTCCTGCGCGATGTTTTTCACCATTGCTGGTATGTGCGGCGCCATTTTTGGCGCTTCAGCAATGATGGTGGCATCTATATTGATGATGCGCCAGCCGTTCTCGGTTAAAAGCTTACCCACTTCGCGCAGGAGCTTGCGGCTGTCTATGTCCTTATAGCGCGGGTCGGTGTCGGGAAAGTGTGCGCCGATATCACCCAAGGCTGCGGCGCCGATCAAGGCATCGCAAATCGCGTGCAGCAGCACATCGGCGTCGGAGTGTCCTGCGAGGCCTTTTTTATAAGGTATTACGACTCCGCCGATGATCAGCTTGCGGTTTTCAACCAGCGTGTGTATATCAAATCCCTGGCCGACCCTCATGCTCTCTCCATGCTTTTCAGAATCAACTCGGCGAGCGGCAAATCCTGCGCGTGAGTCACCTTCAGGTTGCGCGCATCGCTCACCACCAGTTTCGGGTGCAAACCCAGTCCTTCAATAGCACGCGCCTCGTCAGTCACTTCCCTGTTTTGCATTTCTTGCAATGCCCGGGTGAGTGTGCCGTAGCGGAACATCTGGGGGGTCTGCGCTTGCCACAGGTTTTCCCTGGGCTCGGTGCGCTGCACCCGTTCCGCTCCGTCGGCGCGCTTCAGCGTATCCGCAACCGGCAGCGCCAGCAAGCCGCCAACACTATCCCCGCCAAGCTCATCCAGAAGTTTATCCAAAAGCTCAGTACTTAAACACGGCCGCGCCGCATCGTGCACCAGCACCCAATCGTCAGCGCCGATTTCCGCTTTTGCTGCAACAAGCCCGTTCAGCACGCTCGCCGCGCGCGTCTCCCCGCCGCAATAGAACGGGGTCAGCTTCCCGGCAAAGGCTTTCCAATCGTGTTGCGAAAACCACTTCTCACCGCGCGCCAGGACTACATAAACGCGCTTGATTCTCGGGCTGGCGCACAGCCGCTGCACCGAATAAAACAGCATGGGCTTGCCGTTGAGCGGTAGATATTGCTTGGGTGTTTGCCCGCCCAAGCGCTCACCGGTTCCGGCGGCCGGGACCAAAGCGTAGTGGTTCAAGATTCCAGGCCTTGTTATAAAGCTTGTATTATTACTTTTTCGCCGGTATGCCGGCAATGCGTTTTTAATTCGAGCCGCTAGTTTGGCGGAGTATCGCCATTACTTCCTCGTCATCCACTTGCGGGAAATGTCCATAAAACTGGCTCACCGCAAAGAACTCCGCTGAAGCGTGCAGGCACACGACTTGATCGGCATAGTGCTCTACTTTATTCAATGTATCCGGCGGCGCCACCGGCACGGCGCAGATTAGTTTCTCGGGATTTCTTTGGCGCAAAGCGCGCAGCGCCGCAATCATGGTGGAACCGGTGGCAAGCCCGTCATCCACCACGATGACAATGCGCCCTGCGGGATCGCTCGGCTCACGCAGCGGAGTGTACTGCGCACGACGCTGCCGCATGGTTTCAAGCTGCCTTTGCTTTTCCTGAGCGAGGTAGTTTTCACTGGCCCCGGTTAAAGCCGCATCATCTGTAACAAACATGCTGCCGCTTTCGTCAACCGCGCCGATGGCGAATTCCGAATTGCCCGGAGCGCCGATCTTGCGCACCAGCACCACATCCACTTCACCCCCGAGTTCGTCGGCGATGCGCCTGGCCATAGGTACCGCCCCGCGCGGTATCGCCAGCACCAGCGGGTTTTTCCCGCGGTAGGCGGAAAGCCTTTCAGCCAGCTTGTTCGCCGCATCTATGCGGTCGCTGAAAAACATTTTTGTCTCTTATTATCTCTGATTAGTGGCGATTTTATCTTATAATATGCCGTTTTTATGCTGTTAGACCAAGCTGTTCCGCTTCCTGGTCAAATTCAACGCTACGCCGGATTGCACGGCTCTGGCGATGCCCTCGCTTTGTCGCAATTTGCGGTAAAAACCAAACCACTTGTCATCATCACCGAAACCGCACAGGACGCGCAACGCTTGCTGGAAGAAATTCCTTATTTTGCTCCTCAGCTTAAGGTCAACCTGCTGCCCGACTGGGAAACCCTGCCTTACGACAGCTTTTCGCCGCACCAAGACCTGGTTTCCGAGCGGCTGGCCACGCTCTATCACATCACGCACAACGACTGCGATGTTGCAATCATTCCGGTAACCACCGCACTTTACCGACTGCCGCTCCCTTCTTATCTCGCCGCCTACACTTTTTTCCTGAAGCAAGCGGAGAAACTAGACCGCGATACCCTGCGCGGCCAGCTGACTTTGGCGGGATATACCCATGTTACTCAAGTTGTCTCGCCCGGGGAATACAGCGTGCGCGGCGGGCTGATTGATCTTTTCCCGATGGGCAGCGCCCTTCCCTACCGCATCGACTTGCTCCATGATGAAATCGAGAGCATCCGCACTTTTGATGTGGACACCCAGCGCAGCGTTTACCCGGTGAATGAAATCCGTTTGCTTCCTGCGCGAGAATTTCCTCTGGATAAAGACGGCCAGGAACGCTTCCGCCGCAACTTCCGCGAGCGTTTCGAGGGCGACCCTTCGAAAAGCCGGCTATATAAAGATGTCAGCCAGGGCCTGGCGCCTGCTGGAATTGAATATTACCTGCCGCTGTTTTTCGACGACACGGCGACGCTGTTCGATTATTTGCCGCAACGGGCCGTTCTCTGCCTGCACCGCGATGTGACTGCCTCAATGGAAAATTTCTGGCGCGACACGCAGTCACGCTACGAATTGCTGCGCGGTGACCGCGACCGCCCGTTGCTGCCGCCGCAGGAATTATTTCTGTGCGTTGACCGTTTCTTCGCCGGCTGCAAGGCGTTCCCGCGAATTGAAATTGCAGCCGGGGAAAATACCGACGCCGCTCAATGCGCGACTGCTCCCCTGCCGTCGGTTGCAGTTGACCGCCGTGATGAAAACCCCTTATCGAAATTCGCACAGTTCGTCAACACCTTCAGCGGTCGCATCCTGCTGCTGGCGGAGAGTTTGGGCAGGCGCGAAATCGTGCATGAATACCTGAACGAATACGGGCTCAAGCCCGTCCTGTGCGAAAGCTTTGAGGCATTCAGGCAAAGCAGCGAGCGATTCATGCTCTGCGCATCACCGCTGCAAAACGGGTTCATTCTCAAAGACGAGTTCGTTGCAATTGTCACAGAAAGCGAGCTTTACGCGGCGCAAGTACGCAGGCGCGACCGCGGCGAAGCCGCGCGCAAAGCCTCCAGCGAAGGAATGCTGCGCGACTTGAGCGAAATCCGTATCGGAGATCCGGTGGTGCATGAAAGCCACGGCATTGGCCGCTATCTGGGACTGGTAAGTATAGATCAGGGAGAAGGCGCGACTGAATTCCTGGCGTTGGAATACGCTGAAAAAGACAAGCTCTATGTGCCGGTCTCTCAGCTCTCCCTCATCAGCCGCTACAGCGGCGCTGCGCCGGAGGCCGCGCCTTTACACAAGCTGGGCAGCGGACAATGGGATAAAGCTAGGAAAAAAGCGATGCGCCAGGTGCGAGATACCGCCGCCGAACTTTTGAATCTCTACGCGCAGCGCGCCTCACGCCAGGGTCACGCCTTCGGTTTCATGCCGCACGACTATGAAGCATTCGTTGACGGCTTCGGTTTCGAGGAAACGCGAGACCAGGCGGCAGCCATCCAGTCCGTGATTGAAGATTTGACCAAAGGCAAGCCCATGGACCGATTGATTTGCGGCGATGTCGGCTTCGGCAAGACCGAAGTTGCGCTGCGCGCGGCGTTCATCGCCATGATGGATGGCCAGCAGGTTGTAGTGCTGGTGCCGACTACCTTGCTGGTCGAGCAGCATTTCCAGAATTTCTCCGACCGCTTCGCCGACTGGCCGGTTAAAATTGCCGAACTCTCGCGCTTCCGCTCCGGCAAGGAACAGTCGCAGACGCTGGATGGCCTGGCCGAAGGCAAAATAGATATCGTCATCGGCACCCATAAGCTGATTCAGAAAGGCGTGAAGTTCAAGCGTCTGGGCCTTGTCATCATTGATGAAGAACATCGCTTCGGCGTGCGGCAGAAAGAAAAATTGAAAGCGCTGCGCGCGGAAGTGGACGTATTGACCCTCACCGCCACGCCGATCCCGCGCACGCTGGCGATGTCGCTCGAAGGCCTGCGCGATTTCTCGGTGATTACTACCGCGCCCGAGCGCAGGCTCGCGATTAAAACTTTCGTCACACCTTACAGCCAGGGCATCATCCGTGAGGCGGCGCTGCGGGAGCTTAAGCGCGGCGGGCAGGTGTATTTCCTGCACAATGAAATCGACACGATTGAAACCATGTACGAGAAACTGGTGAAGCTCCTGCCTGAAGCGCGCATACACTACGCGCACGGGCGAATGCGCGAGCGCGATCTTGAGCACGTGATGCGCGATTTCTACCAGCGGCGTTTCAACGTTCTGCTATGCACGACTATCATCGAGACCGGGATTGACATTCCCACCGCCAATACCATTATCATCAACCGCCCCGATAAACTTGGTCTGGCGCAGCTGCACCAGTTGCGCGGGCGCGTCGGCCGCTCGCACCACCAGGCGTATGCCTATTTGCTCACGCCGGACGAAGAGGCCATAGGCGCGCAGGCAAGAAAGCGGCTGGAAGCTATCCAAATGATGGAGGAGCTGGGTTCGGGGTTTTATCTCGCGATGCAGGATTTGGAAATCCGCGGCGCGGGAGAAATTTTGGGTGAAGCGCAAAGCGGGGAAATGCAGGAAGTGGGTTTCAATCTTTACAACCAGATGCTGGGCGCCGCAGTGAAATCACTCAAAAACGGAAAAGAACCGGATCTCTCGCAACCCTTGGGCGTGACTACTGAAATCAATCTGCATGCGCCGGCACTTTTGCCCGAAAATTACTGCAACGATATTCACGAGCGGCTGGTGCTCTACAAACGCCTCGCCAATTGCGAAACACTGGAAGAACTGGATTTTATGCACGAGGAACTGGTGGATCGTTTCGGCTCGCCGCCGCCGCCTGCCAAGGTTCTGCTGGACACTCATCGTTTGCGCATCCTGGGAAAACCACTCGGCATTTTGCGCATCGACGCCACTGACTCGGCCATTCAACTGCAGTTCATTCCCAAGCCGCCGGTGGATGCCACCAAAATTATCGATCTCATGCAGCAGAAACGTAATTATCGTTTGAACGGTCCTGACCGCCTGCGCATCGAAGCCGAGCTGCCGGACGTCAAGGCGCGAGTTGCGGCAATAAGAGAAGCGTTTAGCGAATTGAGCTGATGATCACCGGAGGAGTTGACGACAAGACCGGGAAAAGCAGATTATGGTAGACAGTAATTCTGCCAGCTATTTTTGATTGCTGGTATGCCCGCAGGCAAACGCTATATAGAGGAGAAGTGAGATGATGACCCTATGTCCCATCGCCATAGCAGCCGGATGTAAGAAATGTCTGGCATTCACAGTCTGTCCTCTGAAAAGCGTCATCGGCGATTACAGGAAGGAAGAAGAAACGCAAACCAAACAGCAATCCGACATGGCAAAGCGCGACAAAAAGAGGAAACTATAAGAGGCAGAGACGAATTATCTTTGATTCGATAAAAAGTCACTGACCCTTTGCTTCTATTAGTGAGTTTTATTTCAACTTCAACCTGAAAAAGGAGAACTGATATGTCACACAAACACAAAATTGCACTACTACTTACTTCTTTATCGGTTTGTTTTTCATTGAGCTACGTTGCATCAGCCCAAGAAGAGGCCAAAGAAAGCGCGCCGGTCTTGACCCGGAAGCCTTGTGAAGAGCTGAAGGCCGAGATTGATGCGAAGATTCAAGCAAATGGAGTTGAATCTTATACTTTGGGAATCGTTCCGAATGAGGATGTGAAGGATGAGAAGGTGGTTGGTAGTTGCGATGGCGGGACCAAAAAGATTACTTACCAGAGAGGCTAATGCTCTTGTAAAGGTTACAGACCTAATGACCCGTTGGAGCCCATCGACCGCGTCGGGCGCTGAACTGAAACGTTGGACATCATAATCGTCACGGTGGCCTAATCAGTCCTGGCAGCCGGTGCGATGCTGGAGGCGCTCGGAGCACGGATCGCTGCCGCCCCGCTATAAGCACGCCTTTGCGGCTCACATCATGAATCTCATTATTCAGGGCACCGAGATCCAGAACCGCGATCTCAGACATTTGGCGAAACTTGCCGGTGCATCGCACATTGAGCAAATCACCCATGAGGCGTTCCGTCTGTGCGAAACGCAGGCGCGCGGCGGAGTGGCTGAATACTGCGAGAAGGCGAAGCTCGATTTCGCCTTTGTACCTGAAAACCTCAAGCTCGCCGATTTTGGTCTGATGGCGATGGACATGGACTCAACGCTGATTACCATCGAATGCATTGACGAGCTTGCCGACATTCGGGGCATCAAAGCGGAAGTCTCGCAAATCACCGCAAGTTCGGTGCGTGGCGAAATCGAATTTACTGACAGCGTGCACCGACGTGTGGCCCTCCTCACAGGCCTGAATGAATCCGCGTTGCAAAGAGTTTACGATGAGCGCCTGCAGCTTTCCCACGGTGCGGAAAAAATGCTCGCAAGATTGAAAGCGGCCGGCGTCAAAACATTATTGATAACCAGCGGCTTCACTTTTTTCGCCGAGCGGCTGAAAAAACGCCTGAACCTCGACTATACCTATTCCAACACGCTGGAGATCGTCAACGGCAAACTGAGCGGCAAACTGGCGGAGAAAATTATTGACGCCGACGCAAAGGCAGTTAAAGTGGAGGAAATCCGCAAGCAACTCGGATTAAAGAAAGAGCAGGTTATCGCTCTCGGCGACGGTGCTAACGACCTCAAAATGATGGCGCAGGCCGGTGTCAGCATCGCTTACCACGCCCAGCCCATTGTCCGCCGGCAAACGACTTATATGATTAACCACATCGGTCTGGAGGGCGTGGTCAATTTGTTCGCTTAATATCGCGCTGGTCCGCCTGCCTGGAATTATTTTTATCCTGCCCAGTCAGCGCACGACAGTCACAGCACAATGTGCATAGTGGATCACATGCTTGGACACCGAGCCCAGGCGCAGCCGTTCAAACAAAGTTTTTCCGCGATGGCCCATGACTATTAGGTCAGCTTTGTACTCTTCTGCACGGTATATGATTTGTTCCGCCGGGTGTCCCACGACCACCTTGAAGTGCGGATTAAGCCCTTGGGACGCGGCCTGGACTTTCAGAGGCGCCAATATCTTTTCGTAATGCTTCACGGAATTTTCCAGGATAGCGGCGGTTTCCACGTCGTCTCCGAACTCCGGGGGCCGCGCCACTGCAATCACGTGAATATCGGCGCCGTACTTCTTCGCCAGATCCAGGGCAAAGGCGTACGCCTTGTCTGCCGGCGCCGAGCCATCGTAAGCCACCAGAATGTGCTTGATCATGGTCGTTCTCTCTTATTTGCGGTCGACGAGTTGCGTTGCAACGTTTTTTTGTTCAGTAGCATGCTTCCCCGGCTCGGGCGCTGGTCTCAACAAATGGCGCGGCAGGAAAAAAGCATTGGCAATCAACGTGGGCACCACCGCGCTCCCGATGACGGTGACCACCAGCAGGGAGTACTGTGACTGATCGATGATGTGGTGAGAGAGCCCGAACAACGCCGAAATGCTTCCGAAAGTGAGCCCGGTGGACATCAATAGAGTCGTATACATGGCCTCCGTCCTTGGCGAACCATAGAATTTGGTTACGGGATAGACGCCAACAAACTTGGTCACCAACTTGGCCGCCAGCAAAATGATAAACGCCGCCGGCGCTGCAAGCAATGCCGGCATGGAGACGAAGGAGCCTGCGCGTATGAAATAAAACGGTGTTAGCAAACCGAAAGTCAAAGTGCGCAGCCGCCGGATCAAAGCGTGATCCTTGCCCACCGTGCCCGCCAGCACCATACCGATCACATAAGCCGGCAGCACCGCTTCGCTGTCTGCCCAGGCGGCGAGCGCGCCCAGGCCGAAAAGACAAAGCAACAGGTATTTCGCTTCCAGTTCCGATGGTCTCTCGCCATAGCGTTTGAAAAAGCGCGGCGTCAGCCACGGCAGTATCGTAAAAGCAATGATGCTGGCACCGAAAAAAATCAGCGTTTTATACGTGAACGGCGAAAAAATAAAACCCAGCGCCAGCACCGTTCCCAGGTCGGTAATAAAGCACGCCGCGAGCACGGTCTTGCCGTAATCGGTTTTATTAAAGCCGAATTCCAGCATCACCGCATAAACCACCGCAACCGAGGTGGTGGAAAGCGCGACTCCCGCAAGCCAGCTCGCCTGAACATCCCAGTGTAATAGATAATAAGCCGCTGCAGCGCAGCCGAGAAATGGTGCGAAAAAACTCATCAGCCCGACCGCCGTGGCTTCCTTCAATTTCAGCTTGAATACGGCAGGATCGAGCTCGGCGCCGGCGAGAAAGGTTAAAACAAGGGCACCGGTGCCGGAAAGAAATTTAATCCACGACTGATCTGCTCCGAGAGCGGCGGCGCCGATAAATGTGCCGATGGCAAGTTGTGCAACGATGCCGACCACAATTTCCGACAATGCGGTTGCGATGCGCAGCCAGATCGACATCAGCACGGCAATCAAGGCCAGCCCCAACCACAACGCCGCAAGCCCCCAGGTTTCAGTCATTTCAAACTCCTTTCCCTGTAGCAACGGGAAATTTACTGTTTACTTGATTCCGGGCAACGGGAGAAACTGGAGGCATTGGGGAAAGCAGATATGAAAATGCCTACACGCTCACCTTTATCCGGTGCTTCGTGTAGGCATCATCAGCCTTGCGGCGGTTATAAGGAGAATGCCATCTCCTTAACGGCACTATAGCGTGCAGCGGCGGCGCTATCAAGTGCCGTGCCGCGATGCTTGTCAATCCCCTGTGGGCGAAATGCGGAATTCCAGCACGGATTGCATTTTATTCAATGTCTCCGCCAGGCGCCGGGCATTGTCCCTACGCAGGGAGCGGATCGTCATGCGGTATTCAAAAATTTTGCCATCGCCATTCAAGCGGTAACTCAGGTTGGCAATGCTGAAGCCATGTTGCGCAATCAGCGCGCGCAGTTCCGGCTCTGGCATGGCGGCATTACGCGGGAAGCGCACCACGTGATAGGCGTAGAACTGGGACGGCATTTTGACCTCGATCCAGCGGAACAAGGACAAGGTGCTCAACGTAAATATCGTCGCAACGATGGTGGGAAAGTAAAAACCCACCCCTGCCAGAACGCCGATGGCTGCGGTAATCCACAAAGAAGCTGCGGTGGTGAGGCCTCGCACCGACGCACCTTCCTTGATAATCACGCCCGCTCCCAAAAAGCCCATTCCGGTCATGATGCCCTGCGCCATGCGGGTCGGGTCTATGCGCACGGTATCCATGGCAGCGGTCGGAAACCACTGCGACTCGTACACCGCCACCAGCATCAACAAGGTTGATGCCAGGCATACCAAAGTATGGGTGCGGAATCCGGCCGGCCGGCCGTGATAGCTGCGTTCCAGCCCGATCAAGCCGCCGGCAACAAGCGCCAGCAGCAAACGCAAAAGAATATTCAGATATTCATTTTCCATCTTTAATTTACCAAACCACTTCTCAATCCCAACGCTCGTCTTTGACTTGCACTTCGCCCGCTTCAACTCTGACCGGAAAAGTCGCCGTGGGCTCATATGCGGGCGCTGTCAGTGCTGCGCCGGTCTTGATGGAAAAGCGCGCGCCGTGGCGCGGGCAGATGATTTGCTCACCCTCGACCGTGCCACCGGTCAATATTCCGCCGTCGTGGGTGCATACGTCTTCGATGGCGAAATATTTTCCCTGCAGATTAAACACTGCGACGCGTGTGCCTTCCACATCCACCACGCGCCACTCCCCGGGCGACAATTCTTCAACCCGCGCCACCGTGACCCATTCCGCCATCAGACCGCTACCAGCTGGAGATCGGGCTCAATGGTGCGCACCAGATTTTCCACCGCGGACAAAGTCCCGGCAAGCGAGGTCGGGCAACTTCCGCACGCACCCTGGTAATGAATGGTAAGAGTATTGCCCTCCAGCTTCAGCACTTTGAGATCCCCACCATCGCTCTGGAGATAAGGCCTGATTTGCTGGTCGAGAAGCTCGTTAATCTGCGCCAGCCGCAAGGTGTCTTCGATGCTCACGGCCACACCGGCTTCATTCTCCGCAGGCGCGACTTGGGACTGCAACTGGGTTTCGGCGCTGGCTGCGCGGATCGGCACAGCAAGCTGTTTCAGCAATTCCTGCCAGTTGGCCTGGCCGTCCTGAGTTACGGTGAGCCAATGGTCCACATAAAAAACATTGGTGACATGGGGAATCGCAAATAGCGCCGAAGCAAGCGGGTCACCCTTGGCATGCGCCGCGCTGTCATAGGAGCGAGTCACTCCGTAGGTGAGCGGCTCTTTCAAGATGAACTTCATCGCGTTGGGATTAGGAGTGCTTTCGATTTCCGATATCTTTGACATAGCGAATCTCTATAAATACAAATGGACAGGATTAACAAGATTTCAAAAAATTAACAGGACAATGCATTAGGTTTAATCCTGTGAATCATGTCTATTCATCTATATGGTGACGCCGGCGGATTTCATCGGCTCTTCTTCGTTTTCAGTAGTGGTGGTCGCCACCGAATTGAATGCCGCGTGCAAGGTATGCCAGGGAAGGATCGCACATTTTACTCTTGAGGGCAGATCTTTCACCCCTTCAAACACCGCAAGCCGTCCCAAATGATTGGGCTGCTTTTGCACGTTCAGCTTCCCGGTCGCCATGTCGCGGAATTCCTGCACCAGCGTCTCCGCCTCTTCCACGGTTTTCCCTTTGACGTTGGTGGTCATCATGGAAGTAGAGGCCTTGCAAATGGCGCAGCCTTCACCCTGGAAAGCGACAGCTTCAACTTTGTCGTCCCGCACCTGCAGCGTAAGAAAAATATGATCCCCGCATAGCGGATTCAGTCCTTCCGCCTTATGGCTGGGATTGTCCAGCGCGCCGAAGTTGCGCGGCTTCTTGTTGTGATCCAGGATGACTTCCTGGTATAACTGTTTTATATCGCTCATCAGCCGAACATCCTCTGTACTTTCCTGATGCCTTCCGTCAGCACATCGACTTCTTCCAGCGTATTGTAAAAAGCGAACGAAGCTCGTGCAGTAGCCGGCACGCCAAAACGCTGCATTACCGGCTGCGCGCAATGATGGCCGGTGCGAATCGCAATCCCGTCTTCATTCAATATCGTGCCCACGTCGTGCGGATGCACGCCCTCAACCAGGAATGACAGCACTGCTGCTTTGTGCCTTGCGGTGCCGATGATCCTCACGCCCTTAATCGCGCCGACCTGTTGCGTCGCATAGTTGAGAAGGTCGGTTTCATGCGCGCCGATGCGCTCGAGGCCGATGCCGTTCAGATAATCCATGGCCGAACCCATGCCGATGGCTGCAGCGATCGGCGGCGTCCCCGCCTCAAATTTATAGGGAATGGTGTTGTAAATCGTTTTTTCGAAGGTGACGCTTAATATCATGTCGCCGCCACCCTTGAAAGGCTGCATTTTTTCCAATAGCGCACGCTTGCCGTAAAGCACGCCGATGCCGGTAGGCCCGCATATTTTATGTCCGGAAAAAGCGTAAAAATCGCAATCGAGCGCCTGCACATCGAGCCTGAGATGCGGCGCCGCCTGCGCACCGTCGAGCAGCACCGGAACGTCCCATTGGTGCGCGGTGGCAATCATCTCGCTCACCGGGTTCACCGTGCCCAGCGCATTCGAGACATGCGAAAGCGCTACGAACTTGGTGCGATCGTTAAAGAGCTTTTGGTATTCATCAAGCAGAATCTCGCCGGCGTCGTTGATGGGCGCGACGCGCAGTTTTGCACCTTTTTCCTGGCACAACATTTGCCACGGCACAATGTTGGAATGGTGCTCAAGCCCGGTTACGATAACTTCGTCGCCGGCCTTGATGAAAGCGCGGCCATAGCCGTGCATCACCAGATTGATGCTCTCGGTGGTGCCGCTCGTGAAAATGATTTCGTGCTCGTCCTTGGCGTTGATGAAGCGCTGCGCCTTGCGCCGTGCTTCTTCGAACTCTGCAGTGGCGTGCTCGCTCAAGGTATGCACCGCACGATGAATATTGGCGTGCTCCTGGGTCTGATACCGCACCAACCGGTCGATCACGGGTTGCGGCATCTGGCTGCTCGCGGCATTGTCCAAATACACCAGCGGCTTGCCGTTGATATGCCGCGCAAGAATCGGGAAATCCGCACGTATGCGCGCCACATCCAGCAAGTCGGTGACGTTTTTTTGGCTGCGAACAGAGGTGGCCTTGTTCATGTACTCTCTCTTAACTGCGTTTTTTCCATCACCGTGTGCCGCAACTGCCTCGCCAGCGAGGCCACCGGAATTTTGTCTATGATCTCTGCGGCAAAAGCGTACGTCAACAGGCTGCGCGCGCCCTGGTCGTCCAGTCCGCGGCTCCTCAGATAAAACACTTCCTCTGCGTCAAGCTGCCCCACTGTTGCGCCGTGAGCGCATTTCACATCGTCTGCGAAGATTTCCAGCTGCGGCTTGGTGTCCACATGCGCTTTGTCTGAAAGCAGCAGATTGCGGCTGGATTGCGCAGAGTCGGTGAGCTGCGCACCTTCGCGCACCAACACCTTGCCGCTGAATACCGCGTGCGCCGCATCGTCCACGATGCATTTATGCAATTGCCGGCTGTTACCGCCGGGTTTGGCGTGGTCCATATAAGTGTGTGTATCCGCGAGCTGACGGCCTGAAATCAGAGCAAGACCGTCGAGGACGCAGTGCGTGCCTTCGGCAGTCTGCAATACATGCAGGTTATGGCGCGAAAAGCGCGCGCCCAAAGTGACCGTATCGGAAATATAATTTGCTTCACGCGCCAGCGCCACCGCGCAATTCGCAATATGAAAGGCTGCGCGGCTTTCCTGCTGCAGCTTGGTATGCTGCACGCGTGCGTTTTCGCCGACGACGACCTCGGTCACCGCGTTATTGAAATAAACGTTCTCTGCAAGACTTATGTATTCTTCGATCAACGCGCACCTGCTTCCCGGCCCGGCCACTACCAGAGAGCGCGGATAAACTGCCGTTTCCGGCTTGGTCGCGATAAACAGCAAATGGATGGGGGCGGGATAAGCGACATTCTTGTTGATGATTACCAGAGCGCCATCGCGCAGAAAGCTGGTGTTAAGCGCGCAAAACACGTCATTGTCAAAATCGGCATTTCGCGCGAGATGCTGCTGCAAAATTTCGCCGTGCGACGACAAACCTTGCGCAAGGCTGGTTACCAGGATCCCGTGCTCGTTACCGCAGTGCGTGGATAGCTCCGCTGCATATATGCCGTCAATGAAAACCAGACGGTCCGAGGAGGCTTCGGGTATCACAAAGCGCTGAATGTCGGCTTGCGCAAGACGTTGCGCTCCGCGTGCTGGCTGGAAAGAGAATTTCAGCAGCGGCGAAGGATCGGTAAAGCGCCACTCTTCGTCGCGGGTGGTCGGAACGGTGAGCGCATTGGCGCGTTCTGTAGCGGCGGCGCGAATTTGATTCAACCAGCCATGAGAGCCGGCCGGAGGTTGTCCGCGCAGCAGGTTTTCGAGATAGCGGTCTTTCGCGCCGGTGTTGACAAGTTCCATGGCCGCTCTCAAGCAGCGGCTCTTGCCGCATCGAATTCGGCGCGTACCCAGTCGTAGCCGCGCTTCTCAAGCTCCAACGCAAGTTCCTTGCCTCCGGTCTTGACGATCTGCCCGCCCTCTATGACGTGCACGTAGTCAGGCACGATATAGTTGAGCAGGCGCTGGTAATGCGTTACCAGAATAATGGCGTTATCCGGCCTGATCAGGTGATTCACGCCGTTCGCAACGACTTTCAAGGCGTCAATATCCAGTCCGGAATCGGTTTCATCGAGCACTGCGAGCTTGGGCTCGAGCACCGCCATTTGCACGATCTCGTTGCGTTTTTTCTCACCACCGGAAAAACCTTGGTTCACGCTGCGGTCGAGAAAGCTCGGGTCCATTTCGACAAGCTTGATTTTCTCACGTATAAAATCGTCGAATTCCAGAGGGTCGAGTTCTTCCCTCCCGCGCGCTGCCTGCAACGTGTTATAAGCCAGGCGCAGGAAAGCGCTGTTGCTCACTCCTGGAATTTCTATCGGATACTGGAATGCGAGAAAAACCCCGGCGCGCGAGCGTTCTTCCGGGGCCATTTCCAGAAGATTTTTTCCCTGGTACAGCACTTCACCACCGGTCACGGTGTAATCGATATGCCCCGCCAGTACCTTGGCAAACGTGCTTTTGCCCGAGCCATTCGGCCCCATGAGGGCGTGCACTTCGCCCACTTTCACGACGAGATTGATGCCCTTGAGAATTTCTATGCCTGCGACTTCGGCCGACAGATTGCGAACTTCAAGCAATATGTTCTTGTTATTCATCCCACGCTTCCTTCCAGTTTAAGGCCGAGTAATTTAGTGGCCTCGACGGCGAACTCCATGGGCAACTGGTTGAACACATCTTTGCAAAAACCGTTGATGATCATCGAGACCGCTGCTTCCGCGCCGATGCCTCTCTGAGCAAAATAAAACAGCTGGTCTTCGCCGATCTTGGAAGTAGAAGCCTCGTGCTCCACCTTCCCGGTATTGTTCTGCACATCAATATAAGGGAAAGTATTGGCGCTGCAGGAGCTGCCAAGCAGCATTGAGTCGCACTGCGAGTAGTTGCGCGCGTTTTGCGCACGCGGGCCGATTTTCACCTGGCCGCGGTAGCTGTTGTTGGCACGACCGGCGGAAATGCCTTTGCTGATAATGCGGCTGCGGGTGTTTTTGCCGATATGCGTCATCTTGGTCCCGGTATCGGCTTGCTGCATGTGGTTGGTAAGCGCCACCGAATAAAACTCGCCGATGGAATTGTCACCAAGCAAAACGCACGACGGATATTTCCAGGTGATCGCCGAGCCGGTTTCCACCTGCGTCCAGGAAATTTTCGAATTAACGCCCTTGCACAGGCCGCGCTTGGTCACGAAGTTGTAAATGCCGCCTACGCCGTTTTCATCTCCCGCGTACCAGTTCTGCACCGTTGAATATTTAATCTCCGCGTTATCCAGCGCAATCAATTCCACCACTGCGGCGTGCAGCTGGTTGGTGTCGAATTTCGGCGCGGTGCAGCCTTCGAGGTAGGAAACCGATGCTCCTTCCTCGGCGATGATGAGCGTACGCTCAAACTGACCTGAATCCTGGGTATTGATGCGGAAATAAGTGCTCAAATCCATCGGGCATTTAGTGCCTTTCGGGATATAGCAAAACGAGCCGTCAGTGAACACCGCTGAATTGAGCGAAGCGAAGAAATTGTCAGTCGGTGGCACCACGCTGCCGAGATATTTCTTCACTAGCTCCGGATGCTCCTGCACCGCTTCCGAGAAGGAACAGAAAACGATGCCGAGCTCGGCGAGCTTTTTCTTATAGGTGGTAGTGACAGAAACACTGTCGAACACTATATCCACTGCGACGCCGGCAAGCGCCTTCTGTTCGTGCAGCGGCACACCCAGTTTCTCAAACGTACGCAGTAGTTCGGGATCAACTTCATCCATGCTCGAGAGTTTTTTCTTGGGCTTGGGCGCTGCGTAATAAATAATTTCCTGAAAGTCGATTTTCGGATAGCGTACATTAGCCCAGCATGGCTCGTGCATGGTGAGCCAGTGGCGGTAGGCATTAAGCCTGAATTCCAGCATCCACTCCGGTTCATTCTTTTTCTTTGAAATCACCCGGATCACGCCTTCGCTCAATCCCTTGGGGATGACATCCTCCTCAATGGGGGTCACAAATCCGTGTTTATAAGGCTGGTTAACCAGCGTTTCAAGCATGGCACTCATTGACTTAGTTCCTGATTTTGAGCCTCTTTATTCCCGAGTTAATTACTCAACTATTAACAGTTTAAGATACCCGAGCAATTTAGTCAACTATACATTTACCACGAGACTTGTAAATGCGGGGCCACTTCAAGCGATGGATGCGTTAAACACTAAAGCTCTCGCCGCACCCGCACTGGCCTTTGATATTGGGATTGTCAAA
>JAHFRG010000100.1 GCA_023258935.1 Betaproteobacteria bacterium | reverse complement strand
GTTGCCAGAGCGCTTTGCAGCGGGAGCGGAGGATTGGCTAATTTTTTGATGATGTTCCAGTTGCGCATCCAGCGCATGGGCAACTGCATCATCAACCATGTTCTTGATGCTGTTCTTGAGCTCGCCGAGCAGCCGTTCCAGCACCTGCTCCAGCATCCTCGCAAGTTGCGGTTTGAGGTGCTGCTGCAGCTCGTTGTTGATGCGAGCATCGAGATTTTGCAGGACGTGTTGGTAAATTTCGATGGCGAGCGCTTCCACCTGCTCTGCGCTCAGTGCGGGCAACCCCGCGCGAGCCGCTCCGCCGGCAATGACGTCGGTGAGCGTGGGTATGGTTTCGTCGCCCCTCAGCGCGCCGTGCTTTTTCATCAGCGCATCCATTTTATCCAGTATGTCGTCTTGTTTTTCCATAGCATATTTTATAAAGAACCTTGGGATTGGTTAAGATCGTGATGGTGGATCTCGTAACCCCGGTCGCGGTAAAAACGGAAGCGCACGCGTCCCGCCTGGCTGTCTGTTGCATCTGCGCCCACAATCTCGATCAGGCGCTGAAAGCGGCTGAAAAACGGCGGGAACGCAGGATGCAAATTAAGCAGCACCTCGTCGTGCAGAATCGGTTCAGCGAGATGATCAATAATCACCGGTGTTTCTTCAGCCAGCCGGTCGGTGGCGCGGCAATGCGGTATGAAGCCGATTGCAGGGTAGCACCACATCAGCCGGTCGAGCTTATCCGTGGTGTCGGCGTCTGGAGTGTAAATCATTACGCGAAGGCCGCGTTCCAGCGCTTGAGCGCATAAGCTGCAGGCAACTTGCAGCTTGTTGTCGGCATGAGAATAGAAATCAATCTGTGTCATCGGCGTTATGCTTTAGCTGCTTTCCGAATCAGGAATTGCGAAAGCAACGGCACCGGCCGTCCGGTGGCGCCTTTTTCCTTGCCGCTCTTCCACGCCGTGCCTGCGATATCCAGATGTGCCCAGGAATATTTCTTGGTAAAGCGCGCCAAAAAACAAGCTGCGGTGATGCTGCCCGCCGGCCGGCCGCCGATGTTCGCCATGTCCGCGAAATTGCTTTTCAACTGCTCCTGGTAATCGTCCCACAGCGGCATCTGCCAGGCGCGGTCATGCGCGTATTCGCCCGCATTCAGCAACTCGCGTGCCAGAACCTCGTCGCTGCTGAAGAGGCCGGACGCGACATGGCCGAGGGCGATCACGCAAGAGCCGGTGAGTGTGGCGATGTCAATTACCACGGCCGGGTGGAAACGTTCGGCGTACGTGAGCGCATCGCACAGGATGAGGCGGCCTTCAGCATCGGTATTGAGAATTTCAATGGTCTGCCCGGACATGCTGGTGACAATATCACCCGGCCGGCTGGCGTTGCCGCTAGGCATGTTTTCGGTGGTGGGTATAATGCCCACCACGTTAAGAGGCAGGCGCATTTGCGCTGCCGCCTTGATTGATCCCAGGACGCTCGCCGCGCCGCACATGTCGAATTTCATTTCATCCATCTCTGCAGCGGGCTTGATCGAGATGCCGCCGGTATCGAAGGTGACGCCCTTGCCGACCAGCACTACCGGTTTTTGCTTCTTGGCCGCGCCCGAATATTGCAGGACGATAAGCTTGGGCGGTTGATTGCTGCCGCGGGCAACCGACAACAGCGAACCCATGCCGAGTTTTTCCATGTCTTTTTGCTCCAGTACTTCGGCCTTGAGGTTGTGCTTTTTGGCGATTTGCGAAGCCTGTTCGGCGAGATAACCCGGGGTGCAGATGTTGGGCGGCAAATTGCCCAAGTCCTTGGTGAGCTTTACCCCCTCGGCGATGGCAAGCGCCTGCTTGAGCACAGCTTCGCTCCGATTTGACTGGCTGCGCTCCACCATCAAGGTTAGTTTGCCGAGCGGTTTTTTTTCTTCATCGCGCTTGCTTTTCAGACGGTCGAAGCGGTAGGTTGAGTCCATCGCCACCAAAACGGTTTGCAATACTTTCCAGGCGATGTCGCGCGTCTTGACCGGCAGCTCCGCAAGGCCCAGCACGGCTTCCGGCACGCCGGTTTCGTTGAGCGCCTTGACGGCCGCGCGTACCGCATCGAGATATTGCTGCTCATTGAATTCCTGCTCACGTCCCAGGCCCACCAACAGTACTCTCTCGGAGGCAATCTTCGGAACGTTATGCAGAAGCAGTGTGGAGCCGAGCTTGCCCTGCATGTCGCCGCGGCGGGTGATGCCGCTCAGGTAGCCGCCGGAAACCCGGTCTATCAAGCTCGCCGAAGGAGAGAGTTTGCGCGGCGCGTATACCCCGGTCACCACGCACGCGCTGCGCTGCTTTTCCAAGCTGCCAATTTTTATGCTAAATTCCACACTTCACTCCTTCCGATAATTTTCCAATAATGCCGGACAACACTGCATTATCCACAGAGTTATTATGAAAAGTCAAAATGAGCGATTAGGGAAATCATGATATTCCGCCGTTCCTTGCTGCGTGAATTCGCTGACGTTGCGCTGGCGGTGTTTGTGGTGATGTTCGCCATCATCATAGTCACGCAGCTAGTGCGTTTTCTCGGTGCCGCAGCGAGCGGGACGGTTGCCCCCGAAGGTGTCGTTGCATTGCTCGGTTTCATGGCGATCTACCTCCTTCCGGTATTGATGGCCTTGACCCTGTTTATTTCGGTGTTGGTGAGCCTCACCCGCAGTTACCGGGATTCCGAAATGATCGTCTGGTTCAGTTCCGGCATCAGCATAACCGCCTGGGTCCGCCCCGTGCTCACGTTTGCCGTTCCTATAGTCGCCATAATCGCGATACTAAGCCTGTTTCTTTCGCCGTGGGCGTTCGGCAAAAGTGAGCAATACCGGCGCCAACTGGAAGCCCGCGATGACATCGCCACCCCAACGCCCGGAGTATTCCGCGAATCCAAGCAGGCAGATCGCGTCTATTTCGTGGGAAGCGCCGCGGGTGAGGGCGACACGGTATCCGATATTTTTGTGAGTTCGGTGCAGAACCAGCAATTGGGAATCATGGTGGCGAAAAACGGTTATCAGGAAACGCGCGAGAATGGCGACCGTTTCCTGGTGCTATTGCACGGCCAGCGCTACGAAGGGCCGCCCGGATCCCCCGAATACAAAATCACGGATTTCGACAAATATGATATACGCATTGAACCTTATGAGGCGACAAAGCAAGTGCCGCAGGGGCGTGGAACGTCCACGCTCGATTTGCTGCGTGAAGGCAGTCCAGCGAGCCTCGCAGAGTTCGTGTGGCGCGCCGGTCTGCCTGTGAGCGCGTTGCTTCTTGCACTGCTGGCGATACCCTTGAGCTTTGTCAACCCGCGAGTTGGGCGCTCCTTCAACCTGATTCTGGCGCTCGCGGTGTACATGGTATACAGCAACAGCCTGAGCATCGCCCGCGGACTCGTGGCTCAGCAGAAAATCAGTCTGACGCTGGGTTTCTGGGGAGTGCACGTATTCATGCTGCTGTTGCTGCTGTTGCTGTTTTACCGGCGCCTCAAGCTGACGCCCTTGCTGCGTTTTTTTAAATCGTGAAGTTATTTAATCGTTATCTCAGGCAGCATATTTTCAGCAGCACCCTGCTGGTTTTTTCAGCGCTTATTGCCCTGTTTGCGTTGCTCGATCTGATTCATGAGCTGGGCGACCTGGGCACCAATTACCAGCTGCATCACGTCCTTCTCTACGTGCTGCTCAAGGTACCCGGCCATGTGTATGAATTATTTCCCATCGCAGCGCTGATCGGCACCCTGCTTGCGCTGGCTCAGCTGGTAGTTCATTCCGAATACACGGTGATGCGCGCCTCCGGGGTGTCGGCGAACGGCATGGTTTTCTCGCTGCTACAGACCGGCCTGATTTTTGTGGTATTGACTTTTGTATTCGGCGAATTCGTCGCTCCTGTGAGCGAGCGCGCTGCTAACCAATTGCGCCTCAAGGCATTAAAACTGGTGGTAGCGCAGCAATTCCGCTCCGGGTTGTGGGTAAAGGATGAAATGAGCTTCGTCAACGTGTCGCAAATCCTTCCTGATTCCACGCTGATGGGGGTGAAAATTTACGAGTTCGACCCGCAGCAGCATCTGCGCGCCATCAGTTTTGCCAAGCAAGGCAATTATCTCAAGGACAATAAATGGCGCCTGAGCGACGTGGTACAGACCCGCTTCGATGCTAGCCATACCACGGTGGATTCAATTGCCGAGGCGAACTGGTATTCGGTTTTGAATCCCGACATCCTGAGTGTGTTGTTGGTGATACCCGAGCAGATGTCGGCGTGGAACCTTTATACATACACCCAGCACCTGCGTGAAAATAACCAGAAAACCTTGCGTCATGATCTCGCCCTGTGGAATAAGATGGTTTATCCGGTCGCGGTGATGGTGATGGTGATGCTGGCTCTCCCCTTTTCTCAATATCAAAGACGCACCGGCGGCATCAGCGCAAAAATATTTGCCGGGATCATGGTCGGCCTGGGATTTCATTTTTTGAACAAGCTGTTTTCCCATCTCGGCTTATTGAACGACTGGCCGCCGCTATTTTCTGCAGCTGCACCTACAGTTTTGTTTTTTGCTGCCGCAATGGCAATGATGTGGTGGGAGGAGAGGCGGTGAAGCGTGAGGCGTAATCAGTAAGGAGCGAGAAGGGAGGGTTGTAGGTTTTACTCCTCAGCGCGCAGGCTGAGGTGCCGTGT
>JAHFRG010000032.1:8499-14828 GCA_023258935.1 Betaproteobacteria bacterium | reverse complement strand
GACCATAAATTACCCGTCCAGCACTAAGCAGATATCATCCCGAATATCTTCAATCATCCCTTTAAGGAGCAGCTCGCCTTTTTCTTTGGTGGCAAGCGTTGGATCGCCAAAGACCCCGTCCGGCGAATAATTGGGATGCGATTTATTGTTTCGCACCAGTGCTCCGGCCTGTATCTCACGCCTGGCCCAGGGTTTAGCCCGGCTCATGTTAACTTTGTCCGGCGCAATGGCGAGCATGATCGAGGTTTCCATCTCGTCGGCATGGTTGCCGTAAGACTGTTGCCGGATTTTTTCTTCAGCTTTTAAATAACACCGGCCTTGATAGACATTTGCCAGTTTGATTGGGCGGACCATCCGCGCGATTACCCGCTCAACAGGAGCAATGGTGCTGATTCCGGTATTTAAAATTAATGCCGATTTACTTCCGCTGCCGAAGATGCTCTGTAAAGTTTCTTCCACCAGTTTTTCAAAGGTTGCGGAAGAGAGGTTGCAACTGCCGGGATAATCGGTAAAGGCCGGATAATGACCGTAAGTCAGCGTCGGCCACACCAGCACATTGGCCTTTTCGATGAGGCGCGCAGACAGCCATTCCGCTTGCAGTTGATCGGTGTTGAGCGGCAAATGCCGCCCATGCTCTTTGGCGGCTGCGCCCACCGGCAGAATCGCAACTGCGCCTGATTGAATGCGCTCTTCGAGTTCGGGCCATGTAAGATTCGCGACCCATGCGCCGCGTATTTTGGTTGTATTATCTGGCATGAGCCAAAATTTTGGTGCAGAGCCGGACGTTATGCAACCACAACACGAATTGACCACGCCTTCCGATTGGGTGTGCCGCTTTGTGAAATTGATTCCCGCGGGCGGAACCGTGCTCGATCTGGCCTGCGGCACGGGCCGGCACGCGCGGCTGCTCGCCGGCCTGGGATATCGTGTTGAGGCAGTAGATAGGGATGAATCTCACCTGCAAACAGTTCGCGGCGTCGAGGGGGTGACGGTTAGGCTTGCCGACCTGGAAGGCGGCCCGTGGCCCTACGCCAGCCGGCAATTTTCCGGAATTATCGTATGTAATTATCTGCATCGTCCGCTTTTCCCCCGTTTGCTGGAAGTCCTGGAGCAGGAGGGTGTTCTGATTTACGAAACCTTTGCGGTGGGCAACGAGCGCTTTGGCAAGCCGAGCAATCCGGATTTTCTGCTTAAACCCGGGGAATTGCTGGAAGTGGTGCGCGGTCAATTGCGAGTGATTGCCTACGAGGATGTGTTTGTTTCGCATCCCAAGCCCGCCATGGTGCAGCGAATCTGCGCACGGCATGATAACGTTTAAGAGCTGGCGTGGATTTAAGGTAAAATACCGGCTCTTAATTATCAGGTAACAGGTAATGCTCAAAGGCAGTCTGGTGGCGATTGTCACCCCGATGCTGGAGGACGGCAGCCTCGATTTTCCGCGGCTGCGCGCTTTGGTGGACTGGCATGTCCGCGAAGGCACGGACGGCATCGTGGTGGTCGGCACCACCGGCGAATCGCCGACAGTAGATGTCGAGGAACATTGCGAGCTTATCCGTGTCGTGGTCGAGCATGCCAAAAAACGCATTCCGGTTATTGCCGGCACCGGCGCCAATTCCACCACTGAAGCGATCGAGCTTACCCGCTACGCAAAAAAAACCGGCGCCGACTACTGCCTCTCGGTAGTGCCGTATTACAACAAGCCGACCCAGGAAGGTTTATACCTGCATTTTAAGTCGATTGCGGAAAGCGTGGACATACCGCAAATCCTCTATAACGTACCGGGCCGAACCGCCTGCGATTTGCATAATCAAACCGTGTTGAGGCTGGCGCAAGTGCATAACATTGTCGGCATCAAGGACGCTACGGGAAGCATAGAGCGCAGCACCGACCTGGTGCGTCAGGTGCCGCAGAATTTCGCGGTTTACGATGGCAACGACGCAAGCGCCTTGGCACTGACGGTGCTCGGCGGGCAGGGGGTAATTTCGGTAACCGCCAATGTCGCGCCCAGGCTCATGCATGAAATGTGCGTTGCGGCGTTCAAGGGGGATGTGGCTGCAGCGCGGAGCATCAATAATAAGCTGTTTGATTTGCACAAGAATTTGTTTATTGAGGCCAATCCAATTCCGGTGAAATGGGCGGTTGCACAAATGGGAATGATTGCATCGGGCATACGTCTTCCATTGACACCGCTTTCGCCGGCCCACCATGAAACGGTAAGAAACGCCATGCAGCAGGCGGGAATCAAAGTGTAAGGTGAGGCAGACAGGTTAAAGTGCATATGGGAAGTTTTGCCAAGCAGGTCGTTGTGATGCTGGTAGTCGCGCTCGCGTTGGGCGGTTGCGACTACATTCCCTTTCTCAAGAAGGACGAGTACAAGTCGGCGCAGCAAACGAAGCCGCTAGAAATGCCGCCCGATCTAACTTCACCCGGCGAAAGCGGCAACGCCGCGGCCCAGGGACAGAGCAGCACAACTTTCTCCGAATTCAGCAAAGGAAAGGGTCCACAGGCCGGCACAACAAATGTGCTGCCGGTGGTTGACGAGAGGATGCGCATTGAGCGCGAAGGCAACCAGCGCTGGCTGGTGGTGCCCGCCAGCCCGGAAAAAGTTTGGCCCATGGTCAGGCAGTTCTGGCTGGACAACGGCTTTGAGCTCAAGACTGAAATGCCTGAAGCCGGCTTGATGGAAACAGACTGGTCGGAGCACCGGGAGAGGGTGCCTGAAGGAGGAATCCGCGGCTTGATCAACAAGGTAATTACCACGGTCACCGCGACTTCGCAGCGCGACAAATATCGCACCCGTCTTGAGCGTGGAAACGACCCTGACACCACGGAAATTTTTATCAGCCACCGCGGCATGGTCGAAGTATTTGAAAACGAATACCAGGACCACACGATCTGGCAGCCGAGCCCGCCGGATCCCCATCTCGAAGCCGAAATGCTGTCCAGGCTGATGGTGCGCTTTGGCACTAAAGAGGAACAAGCCAAAACCCTGGCGACGGCTGCCCCCGCGACCACCCGCGCCAGTCTGAGCAAGCGGCCGGACGGCAGCGGGTTGTTATCTCTCAACGACAGCTTTGACCGCGCCTGGCGGCGTGTAGGCTTGGCGCTCGACCGCGTCGGCTTCACCGTGGAAGACCGCGACCGCTCACAAGGCCTTTACTTCGTTCGTTACGCCGATCCGGAGGCCACCGAGTATCATAAGAAGGGATGGCTTGATAAACTGGTATTTTGGAAATCGGATGAGAAAAAAATTCCCAAGAACGAGAGCTACCGCATCATGGTGCGGGGCGAGGGAGAAGAAAGCCAGGTTAATGTGTTAAGTAAGGACGGCGTGCCGGAGCAATCCGAAACTGGGAATCGAATTTTGACCCTGTTATATGAACAGTTGAAATGAGGATCGAATAGAATGTTCCGAGTTCAATGTTCAAGGTTCCGAGTTAAACCCAGAACGTGGAACCCGCAACACGGAACGGTTTTTAACTGATGCGCTTCGCCTCCCTCGGCAGCGGCAGCCAAGGCAACGCCCTTGTGGTGGAAGTCAAACAAACTAGAGTGATGCTGGATTGCGGTTTCGGCATCAATGAAATGGTCTCCAGATTATCCCGCCTCGAACTCACACCACAACAGTTAAGCGCAATAGTCGTAACACACGAGCATTCGGATCACATCGGTGGGGTCGTCAAATTCGCGCGCAAGTTCAATTTGCCGGTATGGCTCACTTTCGGCACCGCAAGTGTATTTGAAGACGAATTTTCCAGCTTGCCACAGCTCTTTCATATCGTTGCTCACCAGCGCTTCAGCATTGGCGACATCGAGCTTGAGCCGTTTCCGGTGCCGCATGACGCGCGCGAGCCGGCGCAATTTGTGTTCGGTGACGGCGCAAAGCGCTTGGGCGTGCTCACTGATACCGGCAGCTCAACCTCGCACATCGAGTCTGTTTTAAGCTGCTGTGATGCGCTGGTGCTGGAATGCAATTATGATTTGGAGATGCTCAAAAACGGCAGTTATCCGGTTCCTGTCAAGCAGCGCATTTCCGGACGCTTCGGCCATTTGTCGAACGATGAGGCGGCGAACCTGCTTGCCAATCTTGATTGCCGCCGCCTGCAGCATCTCATTGCTGCGCATTTAAGCCAGAACAACAACACTCCTGAGTTGGCAAGGTCTGCCCTGTCCCGGGTATTGAATTGCGAGCCGGAGTGGGTGGGTGTTGCCGACCAGCAAAACGGTTTCACCTGGCACGAGATTTCTTGAGGAAATAAAAAAGCCGGCGCGAACGCCGGCTTTTTTGCCGCTGCGGGAAAATTACTTCTTTTCTTCGGGCTTCTTTTCTTCGGCGCTGGCTGGTTCAGCTGGCTTTGCCGCATCTGCAGCTGGAGCGGGTGCCGGAGCCGCGGCAGGCGCAGGAGCCATTGCCGGTGCAGGCTGTTCTTTTTTACCGCAAGCAACCAAACCCAATACTAACATGGCGGCAACAAGGAGTGAGCGTTTCATGTAATAACTTCCTCTTATGTAAAGTTTATAATGATTGCAACTAAGTCATCGACCGCCACCAGGGGAAGGTGAAATGGCCAACAAAATAATTTTAACATATTTCCGATTTACTCGGAACGCCTTCAGCTCATCCGCGAAGACCGAGCGTGGTAGCAGATACTGTCGGGATAGACGCTTCCCATATTTCTTCAAAGCGATCGATAAACTCGTGTGCCTCGTTTAAATCATTGAGCGCCATCAATCCGCGTGTGCTGTCGTAATGGAAACGGTGGACGTAGTGGTTTTCGTCTACCACGGTAAATGAGTCATATACCTGTTTGGCGTCAGTCCCGGTTTCGCGGATGGCGATGCAGTGGCTGAACTGTTTTAACAAGGACATCATGCGCGGGCAGTGGGTGGTCAGAAAACCGGTGTCGTGCACAACGATGTATAAACGGTTGATGCGGCTCGCGAGCAGGAAACTGCGCAAAAGCTTGTAACGTTCTAGGGAGTTGAAAGCACTGCTTGCCTGCTTGTCAAAAATGCGGATATTCCGGCGCGCCTGGGCGATTACCAGATTGATCGCGGCTTCATATCCTGCCACGCTATCGATTTTCTGGTACTGCGGTGAGGTATCGGCGGTGTTTTCCATGCTGGTTGTGAAAGCTCAAGTCATGCAACCCATTTTAATATAGCCTGCCTGATACCATTGGTAAAGCAATACCCGAGTTTCCTGGTCAAAATCTGTGTGCGGCTTAAGTTCACGCCCATCGGCAAGCTGAGATAAGGATGCAAATGCACGCCTTCCAGGCCGAAAGGCTTCGCCGTTCATGAATATCACGTCGTGGCAGAACAGCATTTGGCTTTTCAGATCGAGATATAAACCTTGCGCATTGCATTTGCGGTAAAAGTTTTTGCCCGATAACGGGCGTGACGGCCGCTGGAAAATCACGTGCGGCTTGGGTTCGCTGAGGAACCGTCCGAGAAACAACTCCACATCCTGCTTTCCCCAATGAATGTGCCCGAGCATTTGAGTCGCTTGGCGCAGCATCGCATCGCTGATTTGTGCGGGGTGTTGCTGCAGGGTGAGCCCGGGATCGCGGTATACGCCTCTGATATCCAGATGATCCTGCAGATAAATCAGGAACTGGGCAGCGAGTTCCTGAGCGGAAGGAGCGCGGAAACCGATTGAACAGGTCATACAACCATCCAGCGCCACACCGTTATGTGCGCAATGCGGAGGCAGGTACAGCATGTCTCCCATACCCAGCACCCATTCCTGCTCAGGCTTGAAGTTTTTCAAGATTTTGAGCGGCACCCCTGCCACCAGCCGCAGGTCTTTTTGTTTGCTGATTTGCCACAACCGGCGGCCGCTGCCTTGCAACAGAAACACATCGTAAGAATCAAAATGCGCGCCGACCCCGCCGCCTGGTGGAGCATAGCTGATCATTAGATCGTCCAGCCTGGCGTACGGGATGAAACTGAACTGCAGCAACAGGCGCTGCGCCTGCGGCAGGACATGATTAACGCCCTGAACCAGCAAAGTCCATTTGCTATTTGGCCGGCCGCGAAAATCCCGCGATGTAAACGGCCCGTGAGAAACTTCCCAGGCGCCGCGCTTTTGCAAAACCAAGCGCGATTGCACATCATCACGGCATGCCAAGTCAAACAGTTGCTCGCGCTTGAGTAAGTCGCGGAATGCAGGGAAGGCGTTGCGTACAAGCAATGGTTTCTTCTGCCAGTGGCGCTGCAGGAATTGCTGAGGGGTCAAGCCGCCGAGATAAGATATTTTCACTGCTGCACATTACCGTGGCGTCTAAAGTATTTCAAGTTGCATGAAATGCGTTAAAATTGACCTA
>JAHFRG010000032.1:2228-8399 GCA_023258935.1 Betaproteobacteria bacterium | reverse complement strand
CCAGTGGCGCTGCAGGAATTGCTGAGGGGTCAAGCCGCCGAGATAAGATATTTTCACTGCTGCACATTACCGTGGCGTCTAAAGTATTTCAAGTTGCATGAAATGCGTTAAAATTGACCTACGTATTTCAGGAGTATGTATGTTGGAAACAGGACTTGCCGCACCCGAATTCGATTTACCCGATGCTGACATGCAAATGGTCGGCCTTTCCGGGTTTAAAAACAAAAACAACGTGGTGCTGTATTTTTATCCTAAAGACGATACGCCCGGTTGCACCATTGAGGCGATCGAATTCAGTGACTTAGATGACGAATTCGCTAATCTCAATACCATCGTGCTCGGAGTAAGTATGGATGACTGCTTGAGTCACGGCTCGTTCCGCGACAAGCACGGGCTCACTGTACAGTTGCTGGCCGATACCGAAGGGGAAGTGTGCAGGAAATACGGTGTATTACAGGAAAAAAAAGTTGAAGGGAAGAAAAAAGCCGGTGTAGTGCGCTCCACTTTCATCATAGACAAGTACGGCGTCCTGCGCTACGCGTTTTATAGCGTAAACGCGCGCGGCCATGCTGCGGAAGTATTGAATCTAATTAAAGAGCTTAAATGAAAATCGCAAGGGACACGGTGGTTTCAATCAACTATGAACTCAGCGATGCCAATGGCAGGCTTGTGGAAAAAACGTCCAAGCCGATAAGCTATTTGCATGGTGGCTACCACGGAATGTTCCCGATGGTGGAGGAAGCGCTACAAGGCAAAAGCGCGGGCGACAGCTGCAAGGTGACCATGGAGCCTGAAGACGCCTTTGGCGAATACGACGGCGAACTGGTGCGCACCGAGCCGCGCCATCTGTTCCCTCAAAATGTCGCGGTTGGCATGCAGTTCGAGGGGAGCACGGAAGGTTCGGAAGAAGCGATGATCTACACTGTTACCAACGTCGCACAAGACAAGGTGATAGTTGATGGCAACCATCCGCTCGCCGGACAGACGCTGAATATATCCTGCATCGTGATCGAGGTGCGTGTCGCCACCGAGGAGGAAATTACGCACGGTCACGTCCACCACGAGGACGGGCATTATCACTGAGTCTTTTTAAATCCCTGTTTCAGTCGATAGATAAGTTCCAGCGCCTGTTTCGGGCTCATTTGATCAGGATCGGCTGTTTTCAGTAACTGCAGTAACGGATGTTCTGTCACAGCCGGATCCACTTTCGGCTGTGGTGTGAACAAATCTTCCTGAGAGCTCCTGCTTATCCCTTCCTGCTCGAGTTTGAGCAGATATTTTTTTGCGGTGCGGAGAACCGGTTGCGGCACTCCGGCAAGCTGCGCCACCTGCAAGCCGTAACTTTGGTTTGCCGGACCATCTTCTACCGCATGCAGGAAAACGATATGGTCATGGTGCTCGATTGCATCAAGATGCACATTCACCACTTGGGCATAGTTTTGAGCAAGACGGGTAAGCTCGAAATAGTGAGTGGCGAACAGAGTGAATGAGCGGTTCTTTTCCAATAGTTGCCCGGCAATTGCCCAGGCGAGCGCAAGGCCATCGAAGGTGGAAGTGCCACGCCCGATTTCATCCACCAGCACCAAACTGGTGTCGCTCGCATAGTGCAGGATGTTGGCTGCTTCGGTCATTTCCACCATGAAAGTGGAGCGTCCGCCGGCAAGGTCGTCGGAAGAACCGATGCGCGTAAAAATCTGATCAATAGGACCAATTACTGCGCTTTTTGCCGGTACAAACGAACCGCAATGCGCAAGCAGCACAATCAGCGCCGTTTGCCGCATATAGGTGGACTTGCCGCCCATGTTGGGGCCGGTGATAAGCAGCATCTGCCGTGTGCGTGATAGCCTGGCGCTGTTGGCAATGAAATGTTCGACCTGCTTTTCCACCACCGGGTGCCGTCCATCTTCAATAAGGATTTCCGGCTCATCGCTGAATTCAGGCAGAGTGTAGTCGAGGCTCGCCGCCCGCTCGGCAAAGGCGGCGAGCACATCCAGCTCGGCAACTGCAACAGCCGTTTTTTGCAAGGTTGGGATATAAGGCGCTAAGGCGTTCAGCAATTCCTCGTAAAGCTGCTTTTCCAGCGCCAATGCCCGCTCCGTTGCCGATAATGCTTTGTCTTCAAATGTTTTCAGCTCCGGGGTAATGAATCGTTCGGCATTTTTCATGGTCTGGCGGCGCCGGTAATCTTCGGGAACGTGCTCCGCCTGCGCGCGCGAAACCTCAATATAAAAACCATGAACCTTATTGAATTCCACTTTCAGCGTGCTCAAGCCAGTGCGGCTCCGTTCGCGCGCTTCGAGCTGCATTAGAAAATGTCCGCAATTGCTCTGAAGCGCGCGCAGCTCGTCGAGCTCGGCATCAAAACCATCCGCAATTATTCCGCCATCGCGCAACAACGCTGCGGGTTCGGTTTGCAATGAGTTTTGCAAGAGGCTTGACAGCGCTTCGGGCACGGTGACTGCAGCCGATAGTTCAGAAAGCCGCGGGCTGGTAAGCGCAACCAATGCTTGCTGTAACGACGGCATGTGTTTTAAGCTGTCGCGCAGTCCGGATAGGTCGCGCGGGCGGGCGGTTTTGAGCGCAATGCGCGAAGCGATGCGCTCTATGTCAGCGCAATGCTTGAGTACTTTGTGAACGCCGCGATACGCGCGCGCTTCAAGGAGTAAAGACACCGCCTGCAGGCGCATGCGCAGGGTTTGCTGGTTGCGCAAAGGGTGATGCAGCCAATGGTGCAACAGGCGACTGCCCATGCTGGTGGCGCAAGTGTCCAGCAATGAAAGCAGTGTCGGTGCGTTGTCGCCGCGGATGGTTTCAGAAATTTCCAGATTGCGACGCGTTGCCGCATCCATGCGTACAAAAGCTTCGCTGTGCTGGACCTGCAATGCAGTAACATGGACTATCGCCGTGCCCTGAGTGGTTTTGGCATATTCCAGTAGCGCACCGGCGGCTGCGATTGCCATGCGCAACCCTTCGCAGCCGAAACCGCTCAAATCGCGGGTGCAGAATTGTTTGCATAAATTTCGGGTTGCCGCATCGAAATCGAAATGCCACTGCGGCAGGCGTTTCACCGCGCGCAGAGGGTTCTCAAACAAGGGATGAGTGAAATCCTCAGGCAGCAGGATTTCAGAAGGTTGTAAACGCTCCAACTCTGCGCCGAGCTGATTCTCGGCGATTTCCAGCGCACACATCCGGCCTGCGGCAAGATTGAGCCAAGCCAGTCCCAAAGTGGACTGATGTGAAGCGATAGCGAGTAAAACACTTTCGCGTTTTTCATCGAGCAGTCCTGAATCGGTGAGCGTGCCGGGAGTGATGATGCGGGTGACCTTGCGTTCCACCGGCCCTTTGGTTTGAGCTGGATCGCCGATCTGCTCGCAGATTGCCACCGATTTGCCCAGCTTGATGAGTTTCCCTAGATACTGCTCGACCGAATGATGCGGAACCCCTGCCATTTTCACTGGGTGGCCTGCTGACTCGCCGCGGCTGGTCAAGGTTATGTCCAAAAGACGCGCTGCTTTTTCGGCGTCGTCATAGAAAAACTCGTAAAAATCTCCCATGCGGTAAAACACCAGCATGTCCGGATATGCCGATTTGATGCGTAAGTACTGCTGCATCATCGGCGTGTGGCCATTCGATTTGGTTTGTTGTGTTACGAGCTCGGCCATGGCGTGGGGTGCTGCGCTATTTTCTGAGGGCGGGTGTCAAATGGGGTGCCAGGATTTTGATGAGTTGGGCAAAAATTTTCGGATTTCCGCTGACTACGTTGCCGCTTTCGAGATAGGCGTCGTTGCCCTCGAAATCGCCGATCAAACCGCCGGCTTCCTGAATCAGGAGATTACCTGCCGCGATGTCCCAAGGGCCGAGCCCCATTTCCCAGAAACCGTCCAGTCGCCCCGCTGCGACATAGGCAAGGTCAAGCGAGGCAGCGCCAGCACGGCGCACGCCGGCAGTGTTTTTGACGATTTCGCGGAACATCGCGAGATAGCTATCAAGATGCTTAAGCTCGCGGAAAGGAAAGCCGGTGCCGATCAGCGCGTCGGTAAGCCTGATGCGCTTGCTCACACGCAGCCGGCGGTCGTTGAGATAGGCGCCGCGCCCGCGTGTGGCGGTGAATAGCTCATTGCGCCCCGGGTCATAGATCACTGCCTGGGTGAGCCTCTGCTTGTGCGAAACCGCTATTGATACTGCATATTGCGGAAATCCATGCAAAAAATTGGTGGTGCCATCCAGCGGATCGATAATCCACAGATATTCGGATTCGCCCTGAGCGCCGCTCTCTTCTGCTAGAATCGCGTGCTCGGGATAAGCGTCCTTTAGCACTTCGATAATCGCCTGTTCCGCTGCACTGTCCACCTCGCTCACTAAATCATTGAAGGTTTTATGTCTTACGGTGAGCACGTCAAGATTGAGAGACGCGCGGTTGATAATGCTTCCTGCGCGACGCGCGGCCTTTACTGCAATAGTGAGCATGGGATGCATGGTTGAAAACAGAATTCAGACTTGGGGTTAAGGGTACGGGGAGAGCGTCATTCTAATATGAACCCGCAAAATCCGCTTGATAACGTTCGCATCATATTGAGCCACACCAGCCATCCCGGGAACATCGGCGCCAGCGCGCGCGCAATGAAAACCATGGGATTGAGCTCATTGGTTATGGTGAACCCCACACATTTTCCAGATCATGAAGCCGACATGCTCGCTGCGGGAGCGCTAGATGTGTTAACTGAAGCACGTGTGTGCGTATCCCTTGACGAGGCACTTTCCGGCACTGTGTTGGCAGCTGCATTGAGCGCGCGCCCTCGCGAGCTATCTCATAACGCTTATTACGCGAAACAAGCGGCGGGTATTCTGCTCGAGCAGGCTAGGCATCATCCGGTGGCGTTGGTGTTTGGCGGAGAAACATCGGGATTAAGCAACGAGGAAGCCATTAAATGCCAGATGCTGGTGTACATTCCCGCAAACCCGGAGTATGCATCACTTAATCTGGCGGCCGCAGTGCAGGTAATGTGCTACGAGTTGCGCCTGGCACTTGAAAATCCTCCTGCACGGGAAAGCGAATTTGAGTCGGCAACTTTCGAGGAAATTGAGATGTTTTACCGCCAATTGGAGAAAACCATGGTGAGCACGGGATATTTGAATCCAGATCAGCCGAAGCGGCTATTGGAAAGATTGCGCAGGCTATTTGCGCGAGCGCGGCTGGAAAAAGAGGAAGTCAATATTCTCAGAGGTATTTTGAAGGCTTTGTCTAAACATAGTTGACTGATTTACTAGGATATTGCAAACTCATGCTTATTAAGGCCAAACGGACTGATTATGTTTGAAGAAATTAAAGAGGATATTGCCGTTGTTTTCGACCGCGATCCGGCGGCGCGAACCACTTGGGAGGTGATTACCTGCTACCCCGGCTTTCACGCGCTGCTGATTCATAAGTTTTCCCACTGGCTATGGAGCGCGGATTTTAAATGGCTGGGACGCTTGGTTTCGCATTTTGCGCGCTGGATTACCGGGATTGAAATTCATCCCGGAGCGAAAATCGGCAGACGCGTATTCATTGATCACGGCATGGGCGTGGTCATCGGCGAAACTTCTGAAATCGGGGATGATTGCACGCTCTATCACGGGGTGACGCTCGGGGGCACCTCCTGGAACAAGGGCAAGCGCCATCCCACTTTGGGCAAAGGCGTGGTAATTGGTGCTGGCGCGAAAATTCTGGGGCCTATTTTGATAGGTGAAGGTGCAAGGATCGGTTCCAACGCAGTCGTTGTAAAAGAAGTCCCTGCGGGTGCGACCGCGGTTGGGATACCCGCGCGCATAGTGGATACCGAGCATGAGGCGGCGCGCGCCAAGACCGCGGAAAAAATGGGTTTTTCAGCTTATGCAGTGAGCCGCGATGAGAACGACCCGGTGGCGCAAGCAATCCACGGACTGCTTGACCATACCGTGAACATCGACCAGCGAATCGAGGCGATCATGAAACAACTTGAAAAGCTGGGGGCAAAAGTCGAGGACGAGCGTGCCACAGCGGACAAATTCGACCCGAACTACCTGAACAAAATAGTGGACTAGAAAACTCGGGTATTGTATACTTGACTAATTTAATCAGGTATTAACTAACCGGCTTTAGGATGGACCTATGCGATTGACAACCAAAGGGCGTTTTGCAGTCACGGCGAT
>JAHFRG010000032.1:0-2128 GCA_023258935.1 Betaproteobacteria bacterium | reverse complement strand
AATAGTGGACTAGAAAACTCGGGTATTGTATACTTGACTAATTTAATCAGGTATTAACTAACCGGCTTTAGGATGGACCTATGCGATTGACAACCAAAGGGCGTTTTGCAGTCACGGCGATGATTGATCTGGCGATGCGTCACGGCAGCGGGCCGGTGACATTGTCGGAAATAAGCGAGCGCCAGAAAATCTCCCTGTCTTATCTGGAACAATTGTTCGGCAAGCTGCGCCGGCACGCTTTGGTGGATAGCGTGCGTGGTCCGGGCGGCGGCTATTGCCTGGCGAAAAGCATGGACCAGGTTTCGGTGGCGGACATCATCCTTGCGGTGGACGAGCCGATTGATGCTACACAGTGCGGAGGCAAGGAAAACTGCCGCGATGAACAGAAATGCTTGACCCACGACTTGTGGGCTGCGTTGAACGACCGTATTTTCGATTACCTGCATTCAGTTACACTGTCGCAGTTGGTGACAGACCAGAAAAGCGACAATATCAAGGTGATTCGCGACCAGCGCATTGGAAAAAAGAAGAACGAATCTGCGGTTTCAGCGTAACACGCATGACCCTTCCCGTTTATTTTGACCACAATTCTACTACACCGCTTGATGAGCGCGTGCTGGAAGCGATGCTGCCTTATTTGCGCACACATTACGGCAATGCCTCGAGCCGCCATGAGTACGGTACACAGGCAAGGAAAGCGGTGAACCTGGCGCGAGCGCAAGTCGCTGCGGCAGTCGGGGTTGAGCCCGTGCAAATAGTGTTTGTGAGCGGCGGGACTGAAGCCAACAACACTTTCATCAAGGGCGCTGCGGCGCAACTTACGCCGTCGCAGATTGTGGTGAGTGCAATAGAGCATCCCTGCGTAGCTAAACCAGCGCAGGAATTAACAAGGGCGGGCTGGAAACTGTGCAAGTTGGCGGTGGATAGCGAGGGCAGGGTGGATCTTGCCGATGTGCAAGCGGCGCTCGCGCAACCAACCGGTATCGTGTCAGTGATGCTAGCCAACAATGAAACCGGCGTGATCCAGGATGTAGCCGCGGTGGCCGAAACAGCGAGAAGGCAGAAAGCCTGGGTGCATACCGACGCAGTACAGGCGTTTGGAAAAATAGCGGTGGATTTTACCGCGCTCAATGTGCATGCAATGACGATTTCAGCGCACAAGATTTACGGCCCCAAAGGCGCAGCAGCCTTGATTCTGGACAAGCGACTGGAGTTGAAACCGCTGCTTTCGGGTGGCGGTCATGAGAAAGGCATGCGTTCCGGAACTGAAAACGTGCCGGCGATAGTCGGATTTGGCGTGGCCTGCGAGCTCGCACAAAGTCGCATGCGAAACCTTTCTTCTGAACTGCTGGCAATGCGCGACAAACTGGAACAGGGCTTGAAAGATATGGGCGCGCGGATATTTGGCGGCAATGCGCAGCGTTTACCCAACACCAGCTATTTTGCATTTCCGGAAATAGGCGGAGAAACATTGGTGATCGAGCTCGACAAGGCAGGCTATGCGGTGGCTAGCGGCTCCGCATGCTCGAGCGTAAGTAATGATACCAGCCCGACTTTACTGGCTATGGGCGTGGCACCCGATATTGCGAAAAGCGCGGTCAGGGTGAGCCTGGGTAAAGACAACAAGATGCAAGAGATAGAAGGATTTTTACAGGCGCTTCATGCGGTGCTGAACCGGTTGAAACGCCTTTCTGCAATTGCGGTCTGAAAATTAGTATGATTTGATGAAGTAACGGAGAAACATGGCAATCACATTGACTGAGAATGCGGCGAACCACATCAAGAAAGTTCTGGCCAAGCGCGGCAATGGGGTAGGTTTGCGTCTCGGCGTGAAAAAAGTCGGCTGTTCGGGATGGGCTTATACTTTTGACTATGCCGACGCGGTGGGCGAACGCGACCATCTTTTTGAATCGCATGACGCCAAAGTGGTGGTGGATGCCGATAGCCTGCCTTATCTTGATGGCGCGGTGTTGGATTTCGTCAAGGACGGCTTCAAGGAAACCTTCAGGTTTGACAATCCCAATATCAAAGGCCAGTGCGGGTGCGGCGAGAGCTTTAGTGTTTAACGCATCCATCGCTTGAAGTGGCCCCGCATTTACAAGTCTCGTGGTAAATGTATAGTTGACTA
>JAHFRG010000031.1:12404-15163 GCA_023258935.1 Betaproteobacteria bacterium | reverse complement strand
ATATAGCATTGCCGTGCAAAAAATTACTGCAGTTTTCATCTTCAAGAAGAATTTCCGGAAGCGCCTGCACTAAACTGTCTACGGGCAGAAGGCTTGCGTCTCTTCGTTCCAAGTTCATCGCTTCAAGCTGTGGCAGAGTGAAGGCTTGGTTCAGACGGAAAGGCCCAACCCCAGTTCGGCGTAACGTTTTCAAATACGCCCCGCAGCCCAGCGTATTACCCAAATCTTCGGCTAATACGCGGATATATGTTCCCTTGCTGCAGTGAATCGTAATCTTAATCTCTTGCCTGGTAATATTATCGAGACGCAAAGATTCTATGCGCACTTTCCTTGGCGCCCTTTCCACCTGTATGCCTTTCCTGGCATAAGCGTAGAGCGGTTTTCCTCGGTGCTTTAGGGCGGAATACATGGGCGGAATCTGGCTGACACTGCCGAGCAAACGGCTCAAAGCTTGTTCCACGCAGGCGCGAGAAACATCGACAGCCTGGTTGGAAAGGATATCTCCCTCGGCATCTCCCGTTGATGTGGTTTCTCCGAGTTTAACCACGGCTTGATAGGTTTTCTCCGAATCAAGCAAACCCTGCGAAAACTTGGTCGCTTCACCGAGACAAATCGGCAGAAGACCTGTCGCCAGCGGGTCCAAAGTGCCGGTGTGCCCCGCTTTCTCGGCGTGAAACAAGCGCTTCACTTTTTGCAAAGCGGCGTTGGAAGTGAACCCCGGTGGCTTGTCGAGGAGCAGGACGCCGCTGATTTGCCTCTTGTACAAGGTGGGCTAAGACGTATGTCTTTTGTCTTCTGAAATCGCCTGGTCAATCAGGCTGGAGAGGCGCACGCCGCGCTCAACCGAAGTGTCGTAAATGAAATGCAGTTCCGGCACGGCATACAATTTGAGGCGATGCGCAAGGTGACTGCGTAAAAAGCCTGCAGCGTGTTGCAGGCCGCTCAAGGATTCTGCAGTTTGCCGGGATTCCCCGAGGTGCGTGAAAAAAATCTTGGCGTGAGAAAAGTCCGGTGACACTTCCACGCCGGTAAGTGTAATCATGCCAATCCGCGGATCCTTCATTTCCTGGCGAATGATTTCCGCCAGTTCTCGCTGGATTTGTTCAGCAACGCGCCGGGTTCTAGGATAATCTTTAGGCATGGTTCAGTGATGAGTGAGGAGTAAGGTGTAAGGAGTTAATAGGTTAGCTTTAGGATTTTATCCCTTACTCTTCACCCCTCGCGCCTTACAACGTTCTTGCGACTTCGACGACCTCGTAAATCTCCAGTTGGTCGCCCACTTTGATGTCATCGTAATTTTTGATCGACAGACCGCATTCAAAGCCTGCCTTGACTTCCCTTGCATCGTCCTTAAAACGCTTCAGTGAGTCCAGTTCACCGCTATGTATCACCACGTTGTCGCGCAATACGCGCACCATGGAATTACGCTTGACCAAGCCTTCCAGAATATAGCAGCCGGCCACGGCGCCCACCTTGGAAATATGGAATACCTGTCGCACGTCCACCAGTCCGAGGATGTTTTCCTTGTGCTCCGGGGCCAGCATGCCGGAGAGCGCCGCCTTGATCTCGTCCACCGCCTGGTAAATGATATTGTAATAGCGCACATCCACGCCGGCATTGCTGATGAGTTTGCGCGCAGTGCTGTCGGCGCGGGTATTGAAGCCGATGACCACAGCCTTGGAAGCAAGCGCCAGATTGATGTCGGATTCGGTTATGGCGCCAACCCCGCTGTGGATGATGTTGACCTTGACTTCCCCTGTAGAAAGTTTTTCAAGAGCATGCGTCAGCGCTTCATATGAGCCCTGCACATCGGCCTTGATTACCAGTGAAAGGGTTTTAGCTTCGCCTTCGGCCATCTGGTCAAACATGTTTTCGAGTTTAGCCGCCTGTTGTTTGGCCAGTTTCACGTCGCGGAACTTGCCTTGGCGGAACAGTGCGATTTCTCTTGCCTTACGTTCATCACCCAGGACCTGCGCTTGCTCACCCGCTACAGGCACATCCGATAATCCCTGGATTTCCACCGGAATCGAAGGCCCGGCTTCCTGCACCGTATGCCCGGCCTCATCGAACATGGCGCGCACCCGGCCGAACACAGCACCGGCAAGCAGCACATCGCCGCGCTTCAAAGTGCCTGACTGCACCAAGATAGTGGCGACCGGCCCGCGTCCTTTGTCCAAGCGCGACTCGATTACCAGGCCCCTGGCGGGAGTATCCTGGGCAGCTTTAAGCTCCAGCACTTCGGCTTGCAGCAGCACGCTCTCCAGCAGCGAATCAATACCCTTTCCGGTCTTGGCGGAAACTTCGACAAACATAGTGTCTCCGCCCCAACCCTCAGGCACCACTTGCTGCGCCACCAGCTCCTGCTTTATGCGCTCGGGATTGGCTTCCGGCTTGTCTATTTTGTTCACCGCGACCACGATCGGAACCTTGGCCGCTTTGGCGTGATGCACCGCTTCAATGGTCTGCGGCATCACCCCGTCGTCTGCCGCCACCACCAGAATTACGATATCGGTTGCTTTCGCACCGCGCGCGCGCATCGCGGTAAACGCCTCATGGCCGGGCGTATCGAGGAAAGTAATCATGCCTCTTGGAGTTTCGACATGATACGCGCCGATATGCTGGGTAATACCGCCGGCTTCGCCGATTGCCACCCGCGTGCGGCGGATGTGATCGAGCAATGAAGTCTTGCCGTGGTCCACATGCCCCATCACGGTAACCACAGGAGCACGCGGCAGTAAAGACACTTCCTTGAGTTGCTG
>JAHFRG010000031.1:0-12304 GCA_023258935.1 Betaproteobacteria bacterium | reverse complement strand
GCAGTCTCATCGCGTTTCACAAACACGCGCTTTTTGCGCACCTCGATCTGAATGGTGCGGGCTTTGCCTGTATTGTCGGATTTTTTGATCTCGGAAGTCTGCCTGCGGGTCAACGTGATTTTCTTCTTCTGCTCCGCGCCATGCACGCGATGCAGATAGTCAAGCAACTGGGTCTTGTCCTGCTCGGTGAGCAAGTCTTCAACGAGCTTCTTGTTGACCCCGGCCGCCTGTAATTGCTCGATCAAGCGTGAAGGATCCAGCTTCAGCTCGCGGGCAAATTGCTCTACGTTCATCTGTGCCATGACTCTTTCCTGATTCGTATCCGCTACTCCATCAAGCAAACCACGGTGCGCGCGCTGTCATGATGAGTTTCCTGGCGCGCTCGTCGTCCATTCCGGTCATCTCCAGCAAATCGTCAACAGCGAGATCCGCCAGCCCTTCCTTGGTGGTCACGCCTTTGGCGGCCAGCACCCGCGCGGTTTGGCTGTCCATGCCTTCGAGGGTCAACAAATCCTCGGCATCATGTTCCACCTGCTCTTCGCTGGCAATTGCTTCGTTAAGCAGCGCGCCGCGCGCGCGGCTCCTGAGCTCATTGACCGTCTCTTCGTCAAGAGCCTCGATTTCCAGCATTTCATTGAGCGGCACATAAGCCACTTCCTCAAGGGTGTTGAAACCTTCCTGCACCAGAATATCCGCAACCTCTTCGTCCACATCCAGCCGTTCCATGAACAGCTTCTTGATATTCGCTGATTCTTCACCGCTTTTTTTCTGGGACTCGGCAACAGTCATGATGTTGAGCCCCCACCCGCTAAGCTCGGACGCCAATCGCACGTTTTGCCCGTTGCGGCCTATCGCCTGCGCCAGGTTTTCCTCCTCGACCACGATATCCATGCTGTGCTTTTCCTCATCCACCACGATGCTGCTCACTTCAGCCGGCGCGAGCGCATTAATCACGAACTGCGCTGCATCGGGCGCCCACAGGATGATGTCCACACGCTCGCCGGCAAGCTCGCCGGTCACCGCCTGCACTCTTGATCCGCGCATGCCGACGCAGGTTCCGATCGGGTCTATGCGCTGGTCATTACCTTTCACCGCGATTTTGGCCCGTGAACCCGGGTCTCTCGCGGCGGCTTTGATTTCCAGCAGTCCTTCCTCGATTTCAGGAACTTCGAGCTCGAACAGCTTCACCAGGAATTCGGGGACGATGCGCGACAAAATGAGCTGCGGTCCGCGGCTGTTGCGGTCCACGCGCATGAGATAGGCGCGCACGCGGTCGCCTACCCTCAGGTTCTCCTTGGGAATCATTTGGTCGCGTGGTAAAAGCGCTTCAATGCGGCCGGATTCGATCATCGCGTTGCCGCGCTCCATGCGCTTAATCACACCGGTAACCAGCTGCTCTTTGCGCTGCAGGAAATCGTTCAAGATCTGCTCGCGCTCGGCATCGCGGATTTTCTGCAAAATCACCTGCTTCGCGGTTTGCGCGCCGATGCGGCCGAATTCCACGGCCTCGAGCGGCTCTTCGATATACTCGCCAAGCTGAATTTCAGGATTGTGTTTTTGCGCCTGTTCCAAAGTCATCTGGCGCGAGGGCGCTTCCAGCCCCTCGACAGCCACCACCTGCCAGCGGCGGAAAGACGCGTATTCCCCGTTGTTGCGGTCGACCGCCACCCTGACGTCAACATCGTCGTGAAAACGCTTCTTGGTGGCGGATGCCAGCGCCAATTCCAGCGCGGCAAAAACGATATCCTTCTCCACGCTTTTTTCGCGCGCCAGGGCATCCACCAGTAATAAAATCTCTCGACTCATAACGATAAACTCCAACTCATAGATTCGGAATCAAACGGGCCTTTTCCAAATTAGCCATATCCAGCGACAGCATCCTGCCGTCCACTTCCAGTTGCAAAAACCCGCCATTGATGCCACGAAGCACACCCACAAAATTCCTCTGCCCGGATATGGGCATCCGCACTTTGATTTGCGCCCTCTCACCTGCAAAACGCTCGAAATCCGAGCGTTTTTTCAAGACCCGGTCTAGGCCCGGGGAAGAAACCTCGAGCTTTTCGTAAACCAGGTTCTCCACCGCAAACAAACGGATGAGATGATTGCTGACCAGCGCGCAATCGCCCACATTAATCCCGCCCGTCTTATCGATGAATACCCTGAGCAGCTTTCCGTGGTTGGACATCTCGAGGTCCACCAACTCGTAGCCCAGGCCAATCACCGCAGTTTCAACCACTTCGCGCAAATCCATAAGCAAAATCACAAACAAAAAATGGGCTGAAAGCCCATATCGTTAACGTACTTTACCATTCTAGCAAAAAATTGAAGCAAATCAAATAGGATAAAATGCCGGAAACAAGGCCAAACGGGCCCTTTCAGGGGCCTTTAGTGCGCAACTTGAACGGATTTCGCACCCGACTGCTGTAACACAAGATAAGCAATTTTCTTTAACTTTCAGATTGGTTTATATTAAAAAAAGCTTCCGAACATGGCAAAAACCCCAAACAAACTCCCCTTCGCGCCCAACTTCATCCGCAACATCGTTGACCAGGACAACGCCACCCGCAAATGGGGCGGGCGAGTGGAGACGCGCTTTCCGCCGGAACCCAACGGCTATCTGCATATCGGCCACGCCAAGTCCATTTGCCTCAACTTTGGCCTGGCGCGCGATTATCGGGGCGAATGCCACATGCGCTTTGACGACACCAACCCGACCAAGGAGGAGCAGGAATATGTGGATTCCATCCTCGATTCGGTACGCTGGCTGGGTTTCGACTGGGGCAAACATCTTTATTACGCATCCGACTATTTCGACAAGCTCTATGAGTTTGCCGAGCATTTCATCAAAACCGGCAAGGCGTACGTCGACAGCCTTAGTGCGGACGAAATCCGCCAACACCGCGGTACATTGACCGAAGCGGGTAAAGAGAGTCCCTACCGCAACCGCCCGGTCGAGGAAAACCTGGATTTATTCCGTCGCATGAAAGCCGGTGAATTTCCCGACGGCACGCACGTGCTGCGGCTCAAGATTGACATGGCCTCGCCCAACATCAATATGCGCGATCCCGCGATTTACCGCATCCGTCACGCGGATCACCACCGCACTGGCGGCAAATGGTGCATTTACCCGCTTTACGACTACACCCACTGCATTTCCGATGCGCTGGAAAACATCACCCACTCCATTTGCACGCTTGAGTTCGAAGACCACCGTCCGCTTTACGACTGGGTGCTGAACGAGCTGGCCAACGACGGGGACCTCAAGCGCCCGCTGCCGCAGCAAATCGAGTTCGCGCGATTGAACCTTACCTATACCGTGATGAGCAAGAGGAAACTCATTGAACTTGTCGAAGGCAAATATGTTGACGGCTGGGACGACCCGCGCATGAACACCCTGGTCGGCGTGCACCGCCGCGGCTACACGCCGGAATCTATACGCCTGTTTTGCGAACGCATCGGTGTCTCCAAAGCGGATTCGTGGATTGATATCGGCATGCTGGAAGACGCGCTGCGCGATGATTTGAATGAACGCGCCGAGCGCCGCATCGCCGTTCTGAAACCGCTCAAACTCATCATAGACAATTATCCGGACGGCAAAGTGGAAGAATGCGAAGCGCCCAACCATCCGCAAAAGCCGGAACTGGGCAAGCGCAAGCTGCCGTTTTCCAAAACGCTCTATATTGAGCACGAGGATTTCATGGAAAACCCGCCCCAAGGCTATTTCCGCCTTTCGCCAAACGCCGAAGTCCGGTTGCGTTATGCCTATGTCGTCAAATGTGTGGGGGTGGAAAAAAACAAGCAAGGCGAAGTCGAAGCCATTCATTGCACTTACGATGCGCAAAGCAAAAGCGGCACCGCGGGAGCGGAAGCGCGCAAAGTAAAAGGCAACATCCACTGGCTTTCCGCCGCACAAGCGCTGCGGGCTGAAGTGCGGCTCTACGACCGGCTGTTCACCCACCCACATCCCGACGCCGGCGGCAAGGACTATAAGGAATTTCTGAATCCGCACTCCAAAGAAGTGATTAGCGCCTATCTCGAGCCCGGCCTGGCATCAGCCAAACTCGAGGACCGCTTCCAGTTTGAGCGGCACGGGTATTTCGTGACGGACTTAAAAGACACGAAACCCGGCAAACCCGTATTTAACCGCGCCGTCACTCTGCGCGATTCCTGGACCAAGCATGACCCTGCGCGCGCTGTACGTTGATTTCAATTCCTACTTCGCTTCGGTAGAGCAAGAATTGCTTCCCGAGCTGCGGGGCAAGCCCACTGCCGTGCTACCGGTGCTCGCCGATACCACGTGCTGCATCGCCGCGAGCTATGAGGCGAAAAATTTCGGCGTCAAGACCGGAACTCCAGTGCGGGAAGCGAAGCGGCTCTGCCCTGCAATTAATTTTGTCGAAGCGCGTCCGGCGATTTACATCGAATACCATCACAAACTGGTAGAGGCGGTGGAATCCTGCACGCACGTCGAAACGGTATGTTCAATAGACGAAATGGCGTGCGAGCTGACCGGCAGCCAGCAACAGCGCAGCCGGGCGCTTGATCTTGCCAAAATCATCAAACGCAAAATCTACAGCACGGTCGGGGAGGCGCTGCGCTGTTCCATCGGCATTGCGCCCAACACTTTTCTCGCCAAAGTTGCTTGCGACATGCAAAAACCCGATGGCTGCGTGGTAATTGATGATACCGATTTGCCGGATTGCCTGTACCGCCTGGAGTTAAGAGATTTGTGCGGTATCGGCAGGAATATGGAAAAACGCCTCAATGAACACGGCATTGATTCGGTCCAGAAGCTGTGTTCCGCAAACAAACAACAATTGCGCATCGCGTGGGGCAGCATCGAAGGAGAGAGAATGTATTCCAGGCTGCGCGGCAAAATCGTACCCACCCTGCCCTCGCTGCGCGGAAGTGTGGGGCACTCCCACGTGCTGCCGCCGGAACTGCGCTCGCGCGATGCGGCATATTCAGTGCTGCACCGCTTGACGCAGAAAGCGGCAATGCGCCTGCGCAGCTACAAACGTATCACCGGGGCGATGCATATCAAGGTCAAGCATATCAATGGTGAAAGCTGGGAAAATCAGGCCCGCCTTGACCCGACGCAGGATACTTTGCAATTGCTCAATGCTCTTGCGACGATGTGGAAGAAATACCCCAAAGCTAAGGCGGTTCCACTTTCTGTGGCCATCACCCTGTCGGATTTGGATGAGCAAACCAATCAATCATGGTCTTTGTTCGATACCGGCAAATCCCATGATAAGCTGAATGCGATAATCGATTCGCTGAACCTGCGCTACGGTAAAAACACCGTTTATTTCGGTGGCGCTCATTTCGCTCTCAACTCCGCTCCCATGCGGATTGCCTTCAACCATATTCCCGATCCAGTGATTGAAGGAGACGAATAAAACCACGAGGCAAAAGTGATGCGTTTATTTGGACAGGCATTACTCGGGTTGACGATTCTGGCGCTGTTTGCCGGCTGCGCATCGTATAGCGGCCGCGGGCTCAAGCCGGGTATCGCCACTGAAACCGAAGTCCGGGCGGAAATGGGCACACCCGCCGCCACATGGGAAACGCCCGGCGGACATGTCTGGGCTTACCCGCGCGGGCCTTTGGGGTTGGAAACTTTCCTGGTCCGGTTTGATGCAAGCGGCAAGCTCGTATTGATCGAACAAGTGCTGGACGATGAGCGTTTCGCCCAAATCAAGACAGGCATGACTCAGGACGATGTGCTTCACCTGATTGGGCCTTCAGTACAAATCAAAGTAACATACACTCTCTCTGACGATGCGTCCTGGGATTATCGCTACCGGGACGACTGGGAACAGCCAGCCCTCTTTTCCGTGATCTTCGATCATGCGGGCTTGGTAAAGGGATACGTCAAGCAGCGGGAAGTTGGGAACGACCATAACCACTGAAGATGTGGAGAGCCTTAACAATCTGAAGCTTCTAACGGATTTAAAGAAAATCACTACTCTCACTATTCGAGGAATATGCTAATCTCCAGAGTGTAATCTCCCCTTTCTATTGGAGAAAATCATGGCCAACAAACCTTTTCTTACCGACATCAAAACCCTGCGCAAGCGCGCCCGCCAGCACATCGAGCAAGGCGCAGTCACTCCCGGCTACCGCGGCAACCGTGAAACGGTGATCAAGCTTCTAAATGAAGCGCTCGCGACTGAAATCGTCTGTGTGCTCCGCTACAGGCGCCACCACTTCATGGCCGCGGGAATCAATGCGACCAGTGTTGCCCAGGAATTCCTGCAGCACGCCAACGAAGAGCAGATGCACGCCGACCAGATTGCGCAACGTATCGTGCAGCTTGGCGGCGAGCCGAATTTCTCGCCTGAAGGCTTGCTCACCCGCAGCCATGCGGAATATGTCGAGGGCGAGACGCTGATTGACATGATTAAGGAAGACCTGGTCGCCGAACGTATTGCGATTGACAGTTACCGGGAAATGATTGCCTATCTCGGCAATGACGACCCCACCACCCGCCGCATGATGGAAGGTATTCTGGCGATGGAAGAAGAACACGCTGACGATTTGGTAAGCTTGCTGGAAGAGCTGGGTTTGTAATACTAGCAGAATGTCATATCATGACTTGTGTTTCCATGACGCCGCAGCACAACGGCCATCCACTGATTGCTGGTATCGCGAGACTAATCGTCGGGACGGTGAGAATTCATACATGCAAGAAGATGTGAAGAATAATGAAAAAACCTGAGTGTTTTATCAAGATGAGCAGATCGATACTGAATATACGGCACAACCGAGGGAATCGGATCGAGGTTTGCGCAATGTCCGGGAGAGCTTGGGAAAAATGGACTTCATGACCCCTTTGAGGGCAGTTCCAGCGGGAAGCACGTCATGATGACAGCTCCGACTTACGGGAAGTGGTGCGATCGCAAGTTGTGGACGGTACACGAGGCGATCTGCCTGCTGCTGGAGATAGAGCCGGAAACCCCGTGGCTCAGGGATTCTCACAGCGTTGGAGGTGCCAACCCGCTGATCGAAGCGCTCGAGCAATATGCCGAACTTGTCGGCGAAGCGATGATCGGCGGCACTCTGAAGCCGTTCAGCCGGGACGATCTGTCGCTAGCGGTGAAGGACCGTCGCGTAAACCCGCGCGAATTTCTCGAGTGGGCTCAAAGCCGGAAAATTGCTATCCCGAACGAGCTGGCCCCGGTGCTGGAGCAGGACCCGTTGCGGCGTCTGGCTGAGGGATTTGCAGGCGCCGAGTTGAGCGCCCGGCATTTTTCCCAACGTATCGTCGACCGCTACCCGGATGCCCACGAGCAGATTCTGGGCGCAGCCCTTGCAGCGCTCAGGAGCTTTCCCGAACGCTGTCGCGATGTCGCAGGCATACGGCGCACCATCGAGGACAATGCGTCATTAATCTGGCCGGATACCCACAAGCTTCCGCTACGAGCGGACGAGGTAGAGCGCCTGATCGGCCGCTGGCTCAACCGCATGGGCTGAGAGACTATCTCCGACCCTTCCCTACAACTGGAGACATCATGACCACCATTGTCACCGATAACTGTAAAGGATGCCGCTTCACCGACTGCGTCACGGTGTGCCCCGTTGCCTGTTTCCACGCTGACGACAACATGCTGTATATCGACAATCTGGTGTGCATCCAGTGCAGCGCCTGCATACCGGTCTGTCCGGTGCACGCGATCTACGCCGATGACGATATCCCCGAGGACAAGCGCAACTGGATCGATATCAACGCCGAGCGCTCGCAGGCCCTGCCGACCATCAGCGACAAGCAGGATCCGCTGCCCGGGGCGGAAGAGCGCAAGACGGCACTCGGCTTCTGATACCGGCCTGGCATGGACGCGCCGGGAACCGTAAGTAACCCGCTTCGCGTGGCAGTGGTGGGCGCCGGTCCAAGCGGCTTCTATGCCGCGGAGGCGCTGCTCAAGAGCGGTCAGACCGTACGCGTCGACATGATCGAGCGGCTGCCTGCGCCCTACGGGCTGGTGCGCTATGGCGTGGCGCCGGACCATCCCAAGCTCAAGGAAGCGATCCTGGTCTACGCTGTGATCGCGCGCCTGCCCCACTTCAGCCTGCTCGGTAATGTCGCGGTCGGACGCGATGTGTCGGTCGAAGAACTGCGCGCCCATTATCACGGCGTTATTTTTGCCTGCGGTGCGGAAACTGATCGCCGTCTCGGCATCCCCGGCGAGGATCTCCCGGGCAGCCATACCGCCACCGAGTTCGTCGCCTGGTATAACGGCCATCCGGATTATCGGGAGCGCAGCTTTGACCTGTCTGCTGAAGTCGCGGCCATTGTCGGTCAGGGCAACGTCGCAGCAGACGTCTGCCGCATCCTCGCCAAGTCGGTCGATGAGCTCAAGGCCACAGACATCGCAGAGCATGCTCTGGACGCCTTGGCGGAAAGCCGCGTGCGGGAGATACATGTCATAGGCCGGCGCGGCGCGGCGCAAGCCAAGTTCACCAATAAAGAACTGAAGGAACTGGGAGAATTGCCCAGCTGCGATGCCATCGTCGATCCGCAGGACATGGAACTTAATGCCGAGAGCATCGCTGAACTCGAAGTCAAGAGCAACTTCGTGAGTGTGAAGAACGTCGAGATCTTTCGCGCGTTGGCCGCGCGCGGCCCAACCGGCAAACCGCGTCGCATAATCTTTCACTTCCTGCAGAGCCCGGTTAAGATCACGGGCACCGCACGCATGGAGCAGCTCGTGTTGGCGCGCAATCGGCTCGAAGGCGCCCCCCTCCAGCAAGTTGCACGGGAAACCGGTGAAACCGATCTGCTGCGGTGCGGGCTGCTGTTCCGCAGCATAGGATATTCCGGCGTACCGATCCCGGGCGTCCCGTTCGACGTTCGCCGAGGCGTATTCCCGACTCAGGAAGGGCGCATTGTGGACGGCGGCGGCGCCGTGGTGCCGGGGCTTTATGCGGCAGGCTGGATCAAGCGCGGACCGACCGGTATCATCGGCACCAACCGGGCCGACAGCATAGCGACAGTCAAGTCGCTGCTCGCCGACCTTCCCCACTTGGCGCCCGAGACGAAAGCCGGCGCCGAAGTTCTGGGGCCGCTGCTTGCGGCGCGGGGTGTGCGCGTCATAAGCGTCGATGACTGGCTTAAGATAGACACAGCTGAAGTTGCGCGCGGTCAACCCAGGGGCAAACCGCGCGAGAAGTTCACGCGCGTGGCCGAGATGCTTCAGTGCCTCGGCGCTTCTTGACGGTGCGGGTAAGGCTATGTTCGAATGTGGATAGGTAAAGGAGAAAACCATCGTGCCCGAAACCATGACACTGATCGGCGGGCGCTCGTCGCGGCAGGGCACTTCGCTCTGTGCAGGCAAGTTCGAAGCCGAGTACATCGAGGTCTCTTCCACTGTGGAGATGAACGCGGAGGACATGGCGCGGCTCGGCCTCAAGGACGGCGACCCAGTACGCCTGCGTAGCGCCAGCGGCGAGGTGAGCGTGCGTTGCAAGGGGCGAACGACCAAGGACCTGCCGCCTGGGCTGCTGTTCATCGCCTACGGCCCGCTTTCCAGCCGGCTGATGGCAAGCGACACAGCCGGCAGCGGCATGCCTATCTCCAAGCACATCGAGGTAACGGTCGAACCGGTCTCCGGTTAAGGCCAGGGGGAACGAACATCATGAGCGACAACATCCGAATTATTAATGACGCCACCTGCACTTTCTGCGGGTGCGTATGCGACGACATGCACCTTACCGTGGATCTGGACGCCCACAAGATCACCAAGGCTGAGAATGCCTGTGTGCTCGGGCGCGCCTGGTTCAAGGAGCATGGAATCGATGAAAAACGCCCATTCGCGCTCATCGAAGGGCGCGAAGCGAGCACCGAGGAGGCGATCGAGGCCTCCGCACAAATTCTGGCCAATGCCCGCTTCCCGTTGATCTACGGATTGTCCGACACTACTTGTGAGGCGCAGCGCCAGGCTGTGGCGATCGCCGACATGATCGGCGCCAACCTGGATACCACCACCTCGGTTTGCCATGGCCCCTCGGGCATGGCGTTCGAGGGAGTGGGAGAAAGTACGGCGACCTTGGGCGAGATCCGTAACCGCGCCGACCTCCTGGTATTTTGGGGGGGCAATCCGGCGGAATCCCATCCGCGCCTGTTTACGCGCTATACGGTGACAGCCAAGGGGATGTACGTGCCGAATGGCCGTAAGGACCGCACCGTCGTGCTGGTGGATGTGCGCCGCAGCCCAAGCGCGGCAGTGGCAGACATTTTCGTGCAGGTGAAACCCCAGCGCGATTTCGAAGTGCTGTGGGCGCTGCGCGCGCTGGTCAAGGGCAAGCGTGTTGATCCCAACATCGAGCAAGTAACCGGCGTTCCTCTCGCCACATTGGAAGACTTGGCGCAGCGCATGAAGAACTGCCGCTTCGGGGCGCTGCTGTTCGGCATGGGACTTACCATGACGCGGGGACGGCATTTTAATTCCGGGGCGCTGCTTGCGCTCGCCACCGATCTCAACGAATACACCCATTTCGTGGCCAAGCCGGTGCGCGGCCACGGCAACGTCACCGGTGCGGACAATGTAGTTTCATGGCAGACCGGTTTCCCGTTCGGCGTTAACCTGGGGCGCGGCTATCCGCGTTTCAACCCGGGCGAATTCACGAGCGCAGACCTGCTGGGGCGTGGCGAAGCGGATGCAGCGCTCATCATCGCCGCAGATCCAGGTGCCAATTTCTCGCACGCCGCCATCGAGCACCTGAAGCGCATCCCCGTGATCGTGCTGGATCCCAAGCTTACCCACACCGGCAAGCTCGCACGAGTGGCGATCACGACTGCGACCTATGGCATCAGCGTGCCCGGTACGGTGTACCGCATGGACGATGTAGCCATTTCCCTGCGGACGGCGTTGCCGTCGCCCTACCCGAGCGACGAAGAAGTGCTGACCCGCATCAAGGAGCGTGTGCGCGAACTGCTCGGCGGGAACCGCGTTCCCGCCATGGGCGCCGCATAAGGCGCCGGACAATCCCGGAGCCATCATGCTGCATATCGCAAACGGTCGCGTGTATGACCCTGCGAATGGCGTCGATGGCGAAGTTCGAGATATCTACATCGCCAACGGCAAGATCGTGAAGGACGTCCCGCCGAAGGCGAGGCGGATTGATGCCAAGGGGATGGTGATCATGCCGGGCGGTGTGGACATGCATTGCCATATCGCCGGCCCCAAGGTCAACCTCGCGCGCAAGCTGCAGCCGGAGGACCACCGTCACGATGTGCACCTGCGCACGGCGTTCACCCGCTCCGGCGTCGGCGGCACCGTTCCTTCCACCTTCGCCACCGGTTATCGCTACGCACTGCTCGGTTACACCACGGCCATGGAGGCGGCAGTGCCGCCCATGGGTGCGCGCCACACGCTGGAGGAATTCCATGACACGCCCGTCATCGACAAGGGCTTCTACATAGTGATGGGTAGCAACGTGCTGCTCTACAAGCTGCTGGAACAGGGGCGGCGCGAGGAATTCCGCGAAGCGCTCGCATGGTGGCTCGCGTCGACTAAGGCATACACTGCCAAACTCGTCAATCCCGGGGGCGATGAAGCTTGGAAGGGCCGGCGCAACGCCAACATCACGAAGCTGGACGAGAAGATAGAGTCGTTCGAGTTGACGCCTCAGCAAGTAATCGGAGCGTTGATCGAGGCAGTGGACGAGCTGGGATTACCGCACCCGGCGCACATCCACTGCAACAACCTCGGCCACTCCGGAAATTACGCCACCACCCTGGAGACCATGCGCATTGCCGAGGGGCATCGCGCGCACATCGCGCATATCCAATTCCACAGCTACGGCGAAGTACCCGGCAAGTCCAGCCACAACCCGACTTCGCGGGCGAAGGAGATCGCAGAATACGTCAACACGCACCCGAACATCAGCGCCGACGTGGGCCAGGTCATGTTCGGCAAATCGACAATCATGACGGCGGATGCGCCGCTCGCCTACATGCTTGCGCGCTTTACAGGCAGCAAATGGGTGAATTCCGACACTGAGCACGAGTCCGGGTGCGGCATCCTTCCCTTCGCCTATCAAGACACCGTGTATACCCATGCGCTGCAATGGGCGATCGGGCTCGAATTATTCCTGCTCTCGAAAGATCCCTGGCGCATGGTGTTCTCCACCGACCATCCCAACGGCGGCTCGTTCATGAGCTATCCGCGGCTCATCCGCTTGCTGATGGATCGGGAATTCCGCAAGGAGGAGATGCGCAAGATCAATCCGAGGGCGTTGAAGCAGACTGCGCTCGCCGATGGCCTGGACCGCGAGTACACGCTCCAGGAGATCGCCATCG
>JAHFRG010000030.1 GCA_023258935.1 Betaproteobacteria bacterium | reverse complement strand
TTGAAATTCTTCAAGCGTTTTTTACCCAAACCTGAAACGACCGGCGCCAATCAATGAGCCTGTTGATGAAAGCCTTGCAAAAGGCTGCCCAGAACCGCGAAAGTTCTGGCGAGAAAAGCCATGGGCAGGTTGCGCCACCAAGCGCTCCTGATCTTGCGCTGCAGCCGTTGCAAGCAGAGCCGGAAGCAGAGGCATGGGAAGATCAATCTGAAGTCGCACCGAGCCCTGAGTTAGCTGCAACCGTGATGCGCGCCAGTGAGAGTCCAAGCGGCATCGGGGTATATTTTCGCGGACATCCGGTGGTGCTACTCGGCATGGTTGCCGTGGTGTTGTTAATTGGCGGCGGAATCTATGTTTATCTGGCGATCAGCAAACCGAGTCTTTTCGTCACTCCCGCCCGACCGCCTGCTCCCGCCCCAATCGCTGCTGCACCGGCAACGCAGGCGAAACCCGAACCGCAAGCGGCAGCCTCTGCTGAAATACAACGACAGCAAGGGGGGCAGCTGGCGGCAAACGAGCCGCAACCGCTGGTGCCGAATCTTCGTGAAAAACAAGAGCAACAGGCAGAACAGGCCACGCCGCCTCCTCCAAAGCCGCAACAGCGACCGAATCTACTCTCGCAGCCGCCGCGTGTATCTGCACAACAAAATATCAGCATCACTTCCACCAAGACCACGCCACAAGTTTCTCCACAGCTTGTGAACGCCTACCAGGCATTTCAGCAAAACCGCCTTGATGCGGCGCAGGAGTCATACCAAAAAATAATGCTTGCCGAGCCTAACAATACCGAGGCGTTGCTAGGTCTTGCAGCCATCGCCGACAAACAGAAACAACCGGACAAGGCGGCCCAGTATTATCTGCAGGTCCTCCGCCTGGATCCGAAAAACGCCATCGCCCAGGCCGGGCTGCTCGGAATCGTGGGGCACACTGATCTGCAAGCGAGCGAGGCACGCCTCAAGCAGTTGCTTGCCCGCGAACCCTCGGCGTTTGTGTATTTCACGTTGGGCAACATGTATGCTGAGCAGTCGCAGTGGCCAGCGGCGCAAGCTGCGTATTTCCAAGCCTTCCACTTGCAGCCGGACAACGCGGATTACGCCTTCAACCTTGCTATCGGCCTGGAGCATCTTAATCAACCCAAACTTGCCCTGAAGTTTTATCAGCAAGCGCTACAGCTCGCCAAAGACCAGGGCCACGCCAATTTTGAATTAAGCCTGGCGCAAAATCGCATCAGTAAATTGTCTTCCCTGGAGTAAGCGTGGCAGAGCAGCGTAAAAAACTGCGCCTCGGCGAGCTGCTGATTCAGCAAGGCTTGATCACGCTTGACCAGCTGCGCATCGCGCTGACCCAGCAAAAGCACGAAAAAATTCCCATCGGCAGGCAGTTGGTGAAGCTGGGGTTTGTCACCGAAGCGGTGATCCGCGACCTGATGGCGCGCACCATCGGCCAGGAAAGCATTGATCTCTTGCAAGTAGTTGCGGACGGCGAAGCGCTCAAGCTGATTCCTCAGGAGTTCTCCCGGCGCTACCGCATGCTGCCAATTGCCTACGATGCCGAACGCAAGGCTCTCACGGTAGCGGTGAGCGAAATTTTCAACGTGGTCGCGCTGGACCAGTTGCGTGCCTTCCTCGGCACGCAGATTGAAATCAAGACCCTGCTTGCCGGCGAGGCTCAGCTTGAAGAAAGCATAGACCGTTTCTACGGCTTCGAGCTTTCGGTAGACGGCATATTGGAGGAAATCGAAACCGGAGAAATCGATTATCAGAGCCTGCAAATGGCCGGCGACGAGTACACTCAGCCTATCGTGCGGCTGGTTGGTGCCTTGCTGGTGGACGCGGTAAAGCGCGGCTCATCGGATATTCACTTTGAGCCGGAATATGCTTTTTTGCGCATTCGCTACCGTATTGACGGCGTGCTGGAGCAGGTGCGCAGCCTGCACAAGACCTACTGGCCGGGAATTGCGGTGAGGCTCAAGGTGATCTCCGGAATGAACATTGCTGAGACCCGCGCTCCACAGGACGGGCGCCTGTCACTCAATCTCAACGGGCGGCCAATTGACTTCCGCGTTTCCACCCAGCCTACTATTTACGGCGAAAATATCGTGCTGCGCGTGCTCGACCGCGAAAAGTCCATCATCAACCTGGACCGCTTGAACTTGCAAAAACAAATGGTCGCGACGCTGGAAGCAATGCTGGCGCGGCCGGAAGGGATACTGATTCTCACCGGCCCTACCGGCAGCGGCAAGACCACCATGTTGTATTCGCTGCTCTCCAAGCTCAATAACGAAGCGGTGAACATCATGACGCTGGAAGACCCGGTGGAATACCCTGTGACCATGATGCGCCAGACTTCGGTCAACGAGGTGGCTAAAATGGATTTCGCCAACGGCATCCGCTCGATCATGCGCCAGGACCCGGACATCATCCTAGTCGGCGAAGTGCGCGACCGGGAAACCGCGGAAATGGCCTTCCGCGCAGCGATGACCGGCCACCAAGTGTTCACTACCCTGCACACCAACTCGGCGCTGGGGGCTTTCCCCCGCCTTATGGACATCGGCATCCCTCCAGACATCATATCTGGCAACGTAATCGGCGTGCTCGCACAACGCCTAGTGCGGCTGCTTTGCTCAAGCTGCAAACAGGGTTATTTTCCGAGTCAGGAGGAAATACATCTGCTGCGGCTGCCGTCAGATTCAAAGGTCAAAATCTATAAATCGGTAGGCTGCAAGCATTGTCAATCCAAAGGTTATAAAGGACGCATGGCGCTCCTGGAAATTTTGCAAATGGACAGCGATCTGAACGAGCTGGTGGCGCGCCGCGCTACCGCCGGAGAACTCAAGACCACGGCGCTGCAAAAAAATTTCCGCCCGCTTGCTGAAGACGGCATTCAGCGCGTGCTCGATGGCATGACCAGTCTTGCCGAAGTGTCACGCACGGTGGATCTAACCGGACGCTTGACTTAACGTCGGTCGAGCCAAGGCGGGGAGTAAACCACATGTCCACGTTCCAGTACAAAGCGGTAGACAAAGAAGGCAAGCTGGCACGCGGTGATATCAACGCGATCAACGAGGTCGATCTCGAGCTGCGGCTAAAGCACATGGGTCTCGACCTCATCACCTTCCGCCAGATCAACAAAAGCTCATCTGCGCTGGCGCGAGGCAACATCACGCGCCGCGACCTCATCACCTTCTGCCTCGACATGGAGCAGATAACGCGCGCCGGTATCCCGCTCATGGAGGGTCTGCGCGATCTGCGCGATAGTATCGAGAATCCGCGCTTCAAGGAGGTCATCACTTCGTTGCTCGAGGACATGGAAGGCGGTAAAATGCTGTCACAGGCGCTGGGGACGCACTCTGCGGTATTCAGCCATGTGTTCGTGAGCCTGGTGAAAGCGGGGGAGCAGGCAGGCAAGCTCACCGAAGTTTTCGAAAACCTTGGGGCGACGCTGAAATGGCAGGATGAACTAATCGGCCAGACGCAGCGCTTGATGCTCTATCCCATTATAGTATTGTTGATCATCATAGGGGTGGTGGTCGTGCTGTTGGTAGTGCTGGTGCCGCAAGTAGTTTCGCTGCTGAAAGGCATGGGATTGGAGTTGCCGCTGCAAACCCGCGTGCTGATCTTCCTGTCCAATTCGATTGTTCACTACTGGCCGTTGCTGTTAGGCGTGCCGTTTTTGGCGGGTGTTATCTCTTTCATGGCAGTGCGGCAAAGCCAGAAAGCCCGCTATTTATGGGACTATCTGAAATTGCACTTTCCTATCACCGGTGAGATTCTGCAAAAAATCATCTTGGCGCGCTTTGCCAACTTCTTCGCACTGATGTACCAATCCGGGATTACCATACTAGATGCCATCAAGACCAGCGAGGAAATCGTCGCCAACCGCGTGATTGTCGACGGCCTGCAGCGCGCCGGGCAGCAAATCGGATCGGGTGAAAGCCTTACCGAAGCGTTCCGCAGCCTGGGTGTGTTCCCGCCGCTGGTGCTGCGTATGCTGCGCGTCGGTGAGACCACCGGGGCGCTGGATACAGCCTTGATGAATATCAGTTATTTTTACAACCGCGACGTCAAGGAAGCCGTGGATAAAGGATTGAAGCTGCTGGGCCCGCTTACCACCGTCATCCTGGCATCGATTTTGTTATCCATCATGATGGCGACGTTGCTTCCGGTGTACGATATATTGGGTAAGTTTAAATATTAATCAACTTTAATCTTATGGCCGACAAACTTTTATTGTGCGTTTGCGCCACCTCGGCCACCGCCGGCCGCTGGCACGGGGGCAAGCTGGTTGCAGTACAGGTATTCTCCAACGATCAGATCGGCTGGTCCGGCTTTAGTGGATTCCTGCAGGGCAGCCCCGGAATACCAGTGCACATCATGGTGGATGTGGTTGAAGAGGATTACCGTTTTGAAAACCTGCCCCACAGCATGGGCCGTGACCGCACGGAAATGGTCTCCCGCAAGCTCAGGCAACTGTACCGCAACAACCCCTACTGCAGAGCCTGGCTGCAAGGACGGGAGACTGACAAGCGGCGCGATGACCGCTATCTGTTTGCAGCGTTTACCAACCCGGATCTGATCGCCGGCTGGCTCAATGTCATCGAAGCACAGCAGGCACCACTGGCAGGAGTCTACCTGCTGCCGATGGCCAGCCATAATCTTCTCAAAAAATTCGGCCTTGGCAACACCAGTAGCCTGCTGCTAGTAACGCAAAATAGCGCCGGACTACGCCAGACCTTTTTCCGAGACCAAAGACTGCGCATCAGCCGCCTTTCGCAGCTGGAAAGTATTCATGATGAATCGAGCATAACTGAATATGCCGAGGAAATCGGCAACACCCAGCTCTACCTCGCGGCAGTCAAGGTCATGCCCCTGGAAGATCCTCTGCTCGTCGTCATCCTCGATCAGAGTGAAACATTGGCCGGTCTCAGCAGAGAGCTGGTCAAAAAGCAATCCAACATCCTGTGCCAGCATTTTGGCCGCAGCGAGATAGTGGCCAAGCTGGGGCTGGCGCCGGAGTTGCTGCAAGTGTCTCCCGACGTGGTGTATATGCATTTGCTGGGAGAGCAGCAGCCGAACAACATTGCGCCAGCAGAGAAAACCCACCTTTTCTGGCTATATCAGGCACGCCGCAATATTTACGCGGTCTGTGCGGGAGCAGCTTTGCTGGCCGTTTTGTGGTGCGGAAACAATCTGTATCAGCAATATGACTTCAAGGCGCAAGCATCAGAAACAGCACAGCAGACCGAGTGGCAGCAAGCGCAGTATCTGGAAGTCACCAAAAAATTTCCTGCGGCGCCGACTTCAGCGGAAAATTTAAGAAACGCCGTTGAAATCGCGGAAAAAATCAGGCAGGGGGAGCGCACACCCGAACTTATGCTGAGCATAATCAGCCGTGCGCTGGATGCAAGTCCCAATGTAATGCTTAAAAGTGTGAGCTGGAAATACGGCAAAGAGGGAAGAGATGCAGAACTGGCAAAGCAACCCATGCAAGGGGTCGGCGAAAACAGGCAAACCGGCCTGATTGAGGCAGAAATCAGACCTTTCAAAGGCGATTACCGCGCCGCGATGACCGGCATCAACAACTTCGCGGAAAAACTCGGGCAGGATAAGCAGGTCGCCTCAGTAACCGTGATACAGCTGCCGCTTAACATCAACCCGGGAACCAGCTTAAGCGGCAACACTGCCGACAGCCGCGAGCAATCTTCCAGCGCTCCTTTCAAAGTCGCGCTCTCATTGAGGCAACAACCATGAAGTCATCCGACCTGCGTGCGCTGCGCGCGCCGCTTGCCGTGCTGCTCATCGTCTTGCTGACGGGCGCCGCGGCGGTATTTTACTCCAAGCATTTAGCCGACGCCTCCTCTCAGCTACTGGATCAGCAACAAAATCAGTTGCGCGAAGCACGCATCCGTTACCAGAAATCCGGCGACGAAAAGGAAATCATCACCCGTTATCTGAGTGACTATCAGCGCTTGCAGAAACAAGGCTTTATCGGCACTGAGCCGCGCCTCAACTGGCTCGACGGATTGCGTGTCGCGAACCAACAAGCAGAGTTGTTCGGAGTAGAGTATCAGATCGGCGCACAGCAGCCTTATGCGCTAGCCGCTGAGTACAATCCGGGCAATTTATCCATACAGCAGTCTCTGATGAAGCTAAATTTCCTACTGCTGCACGAGGGAGACTTGATGCGCTTCTTCAACATCCTCTCTACAAAAAACGTGGGGCTGTTCCATCTCAACCAATGTAAACTAGAGCGGCTGGACAACAGTGCCACCACCGTCCGCTTTCAGCCCAACTTGCACGCCGAATGCAATCTAACCTGGATCACTCTGAATCCTGCCGATTCCACGAGGAGCAAACAATGAGATGGCTGGCATTTATTACATTGATGCTGCCGCTTGTCAGCTCCGCGGCAGAGCCGCTGGGGCGACTGTTCTTTACCCCGCAACAACGCTCCACCCTCGACAACGCCAGAGGGCAAAATATCAAGATTAACGTCGAGGTCGAGCCCGAAACGCCCACCCCCCTGGAAATCATCAGTGTCAACGGCATGATCAAGCGCAGCGACGGCCAATCCACAGTCTGGATCAATAACCGGCCGCTCAATGAGAAGCGATCCCCGAGCGGCATAAAAATCATCAGCCGCAGCACAGACGATGCGCGAGTCACCCTGCAGTTGCCGCAATCCAGCCGCAACGTGGATTTGAAAGTGGGACAAAACCTGGACGCGATAACCGGGCAAATCCAAGAAAGTTATCAGAGACCGCCAATGCCTGCGCTAAACGAGAAAATAACCGCTCCATCAGCGCAAAGCGCACAGCCGAATGCCGCTCCCGCACCTACGTCTAAAAAAACAAAATCCAGAATTTCCGCCACGGAAGCGGACGACGAAGTTGTTTCGGAACCGCCTCCACAGATCGATGAGCAACCCGCAAAATCATCAACACAGCCACCCGCCCAAATTCAACACTGATCAACCCCCCGTGCCGTCGGGCAGTTCATGTCATGGCATTCGGGAAAGCGGTCAGGCGTTGTTATTGCTTCTGGCATTGATTATCACCCTGGCTTTTGGATTCGTATTTGAATTTTCACGGCCCACCGCGCTCGCCATTGGGCATGACAAGCAAACTGCGGCCGCTTTGGCGCAGGCCAAGGACGCGTTGATCGGCTACGCGGCCAGCGATGCCAATCGTCCTGGCGAACTGCCTTGCCCGGATGTGGATAACGATGGGGCGAGCACGCCCATTTCAGATTACTCGGGCAGCAACTGTATCAATCTCGTTGGGAGATTACCGTGGAAGACATTAGGACTTCCGGATCTACGCGATGGTGGCGGCGAAAGATTGTGGTATGCGTTGTCAGATGTTTATCATGCAGGCGCCACTCCGCCGCTGACCAGCGATACCCTGGGTCAGCTGACTGTCACGGGGAGTGCGTCCGCCACCAATGTGGTCGCGATTGTATTTTCCCCGGGGGAAGTGCTCAACACGCAGGTGCGGGATCCAGCGAATGAGAACAACGTCGCGAACTATCTCGAGGGCGAGAATGCGAACGGCGACACCATTTTCACGACTGGCGCAGCCAGTGCCATCTTTAACGACCGCCTGTTGGTCATCACCAATGCCGACCTGATGCCGGTGGTTGAACAGCGCGTGGCGCGTGAGATAATTTCGATCCTGCAAAGCTACAAGACGGCGACCGCAGCGCTGGGGTATAACGGCGGAGCCGGAGTCTATCCGTGGGCGGACATCAGCGACGGTATCAGCAATAACGGGTATAACCGCGGCCGGTTTCCCTGCAAAGGCGCCACCCCCGAAAACTGGGGTCCCCCTATGCCGACATTGCCCAACTGGCTCACGAACGGTTGTCTGGTAACACCACTCAGCGGCTGGTCGAAGGTTATCTATTACGCCGCCGCGCAAAACCGGCTTGATGCGGGTTGCTCAACCTGCACGGCCGCTACGCTCAGTGTGAACGGCGTGTCCGGTACTGCCCTCGTGCTTTTGACGCCGGGCGCAGCGGGTGCAAGCCCGCGCGGCGCGTGGCCCACCGCGTATTTCGAGGACAGCCAGAACAACGACGATGCAAATGACAGTTACGTCACCCCTTCCTCGACCGCTTACGATCGTGACCGCCTATTCAAAATTCCCTGAACGCGCCACCGGCTTTTCCCTCATTGAGCTGGGTATCGTTCTGTTCATTCTCACGCTGATGTTAGCCAGCTTTCTGGCCCCCCTCGCGACACAGGTCGATCAACGCAACATCAGCGACACGCAAAAAAGTCTGAATGACTTCAAAGAAACCCTGATCGGGTTCGCACTGGCAAACGGACGGCTGCCCTGCCCTGCGGATCCGACTATCGCAACCGGTCTTCCCAACGCGGGAGTGGAAAGGGCCACATGCACGGGAGCCAATGTAAATGGGGTACTGCCTTGGACGACTTTGGGCGTCAGCGAAACCGATGCTTGGGGAAGGCGCTATACTTACCGTGTAACGGCCAGCTTTGCGGACGCGATTGCTGCCAATACCGTCACGCCGCCAGTAACTTGCACCGACACCCCCACGCAATCCTCTTTCGCGCTCTGCTCCCAAGGCGACATCACCATCACCGACGGCTCAAGCAATATTGCCACCAACATTCCTGCAGTAGTGGTATCGCACGGCAAGAACGGCTACGGAGCTTACACGAGCCTGGGCACTCAATTGTCTACAGCAGGCGCCGGCCCGGATGAACTTGAAAATACCAATGCTAACGCTACGTTTGTCAGCCGTCTTTATACGGACAACCCCGCCGCAGCCGGCGGAGCATTTGATGACATCGTTGTCTGGGTTAGTCCAAATTTCCTGTTCAACCGCATGGTCGCCGCCGGCAAGTTGCCGTAAAGGATATTACGCCGCCGGAGAGAGCTCGAAGCACACTTTGCCGATCTGGTTGCTGGCAAGGCGCAGGCGGTAACCCTGCTCCTCTGCTTGGCGCCATGCTTGGTATAAGCCTATCCCCAGCCCCGTTTGCGAAGGCACAGGACCGCTGAATAGCTGCCTGGCGACGGATTCGCTGAGCGGAACGCCATCATCGCAAATACCGAGCTTGGGTTTCAAAGAGCATGAAAAACTTACGCTGATTCGCAAGCCGGGCTCAAGCCTTCTTTTTTGCAAAGCATTTTGCAGCAGATTGTCCGCGATGCTGTCGAATAACTCCACCGGAACCGGTGTGTTTGCGGCAATATCCAGATCCCGAAACTCAACCGGCTCGCTGATATAACGCTGCTTAAGGTTGCCCCACCAATCTGTCGCCGGAACATCGCGGGTTTCTGTTTTTTGCGGCGCTTGTAATTTTTCCATTGTCCATTGCAGACGCTGCACGATTTGCGGCAACTGGCGTTGGATCAGGGCGCGCAACGCTTCGGCGTCACTTTCATTGCTGGTTTCGGCGGCATCGCAAAGCGATTTTAAAGATTGCAGCAGATTTTTCACGTCATGGGTCAATCTGGCGCCGGTTTCATATACCGCCTGGGTATAGGCGTTTTGCCGTTCCTGCTTCTCCCGCTGCTTGGCGCTGTAAAAATCCGCCAGCAAGCGGATCAGCAACTTGACGTGAAGCAGAAGTGCAGGACTCAACTCCCACTTGCTGTACAAAACTATGCTCAGATCTCCATATGAAAACTCTGCGGGATACTTGGAGACGCCGCCCTGTTTTCGTTCGCTGCCCGGTACCCGCCAGCTTACTCCTGCGACCCAAGGAAGCGCGGCAATTTCATGCACAGCCATAATCAGGAACTTTTCCGGATTAACCTCACGGTCGGCAAGATTGGCAAGGCTGTGCATCCAGCGCTCGAATGGCAGGCCAACCGAGAGCAGATAGCGCGAAACGAGCTGGCCCACTCCGTCAAAGCCGGAGCGCGGATCCCATAGCCAGCTTAATACAAACAACAGAACTGCTATCAATCCCAGGGTTTGCGTGAGAGCCAACGCATAGCCGCCCTGATTTACCTGTTTCACCACGAATGCGCCCAGCACCAGCGCCGCCGTAAGCAGGAATAGCAACAGGCTATAAAACAAATCCACTACCCGCTGTCCCGACTCGGGTTCGGTTTCTGTCTTGATAAAAAATATCGCAACAACCGGCAGCGGCAGTCCGTAGCGAGCCAGCAGCGACATTGCGTCGGGAAAATTGAGGTCAGCAAAAAGATGCGGCACTACCCACATCAAGAGCACGGCGAGCAAATAGATTGCGGCTAGCAGGGATATGGCGCGCTGCCCGCGCTGGCGCTTGCCGGGCACATTGCCGCCTATCAACGCAAACAGTACCGAGATCCATACCGCCATCAGCCACCAGCTGTTCCAGACGGTAAACAACACCCCAGTAATGATTACCAGCACGGCATGCCGGATATCCAAATTGCGTTCTCCGCCCCATATTGGCTGCCACAGCAGAAACAGTCCAAAATGCGACAGCACAAACGCGCGCGCAAGCCAGCCATCAATCTCTAATACCAGCACTGCGTGCAGCGCCAGCAGCATCAGGCCAAGAAACCATTGCTGGCGGGAAGCGACGAAATTCTGGCTCAAGCTGATTATTCCGGTAGGGGGCATAGGCTAGGGCACGGCATAAAAATTGTCAGGGTAGCTTGCACTCGCATGATTTACAAATTCAACCTCTTAATTTAAGTTTATACTTCACTCCTTGGTTTTATGCTACCGTCACATGAGCTCTGCACGTTTCCAAGTCTTGACTATTACCCGCTTCACCTTGCTTGAGGCGCTGCGAACCCGCCTGCCTTGGCTGGTGCTGGCAACTATACTGCTGGCGGTTCTAGGTAGTCTATTCGTCAAGCAAATCGCGATAACAGAAACCGCGCGTCAGCAAACAGCTTTTCTCGCCGCCAGCTTGCGGTTAGCCGCGGTATTTATCCTCGGACTTTACATCAGCAGCAGCATGGTACGCGAATTTAACGACAAAGGACTTGAGCTTTTGCTCTCCTTGGATTTGCCACGCGCTGCTTATGCCGGCGGTAAGTTTTCGGGATTCTCCTTGATTGCCCTGCTGATGACCGCCCTTATTTGCCTGCCGATTTTCTTCCTCGCGCCGCTGCCAGCGGTGTTGCTGTGGGGCGTATCGCTGGTGCTGGAATTGTGGATCGTTGCCGCATTAAGCCTGTTTTGCACCATGACATTTACCCAGATCATGCCCGCCACAAGCTTCGTACTGGCATTTTACATCCTTGCACGCTCCATCACCGCGATCCGCTTGATTAGCGGTTCCACGCTGCTTGACCAAAGCAGCCTGTCGCATCAAGTAACAGTGTTCCTGGTGGACAGCGTGTGGTTTTTGCTGCCCAGCCTAAATGTTTTTACCCAGACCGCGTGGCTTGTCAACCAGGCTGAGTGGCGCATGATTTTGCCAATCGTAGTACAAAGCGCGATTTATATCGGCCTGCTGCTGGGTGCGGCGTTATTTGATTTTTATCGCAAGAACTTGTAGGCATGCAACCACGTGCTTTAAGGGCGGTTCCTAAATCCGTTGCGTGGATTTTGATAGCGAGCATCTGCCTGCAGCTTGCATGGCAGTCCAGCCTGCCGCGTCCGACAGCACACGCCGAGGCGCTGGTTTTTCCTCCGAGTGGTAAAACGCTTCAAGCGCTCAGTCTGAGCGAGCCTATTGCTTTGTCACAGCTTATGACGCTTTATCTGCAGGCGTTCGACAATCAACCGGGAATCAGCATTCCTTTTCTCGAACTCGATTATGACCGCGTGGAAACCTGGCTTGCCCGCATTCTCGAGCTTGATCCCGTCGGCCAGTATCCTCTGTTGATGGCGTCCCATATTTACGCCCAAGTGCCGGATACCCCAAAACAGAGAAAAATGCTGGAATTCGTTTATCAACAGTTTTTCAAAGACCCCAACCGGCGCTGGCCATGGCTGGCCCACGCCGCAATCATGGCCAAGCACCGGCTGCACGATCTGCCGCTAGCCCTGAAATACGCGCAAGCCATCACCGCGCATGCCTCCGGACCGGCGGTGCCGCACTGGGCAACGCAGATGCGCATTTTCCTCCTCGAAGACATGGGCGAATTGGAGAGCGCTAAAATTCTGCTGGGCGGGCTTCTGGTAAGCGGGGTCATCACCGACTCTCATGAGATTCATTTTCTCACCGAACGTCTGCAACGGCTCGAATCTGAGGAAAAGTCGTCGAAGACGCCGAAAAAATGACATTTGAAATCGACAACAAGCTTAGCTTACCTGCCTACCCGGTATAAATGGCCTTGACAACACCCTTATATATAGCCAAACTGCGCCCCAATGTTGTGTTTGCCCGGGCAAAACGCGAAGCCGGGCATGGAATTTGCTGCTAATGGTGTATTCAAGAACTATTTTTACGGTGAAAGGTATGGCTAAAATGATGCGCAAGCAAAGCGGTTTTACTCTAATTGAAATCGCCATCGTGCTGGTGATTATCGGCCTGCTTTTAGGCGGTGTGCTGAAAGGACAGGAGCTCATCACAAGCGCCAGGGTCAGGAACCTTATTACACAGCAGGACGGCGTGAAGGCGGCTTTCTTCGGTTTTCAGGACCGCTACCGCGCCCTACCCGGTGATTACCCAGGCGCGCAGGCAAACACCAACATTCCCAACGTGGCCGCAACCTTGGGCGGCAACGGCGATGGCCAGATACTGAATACCGGCGCAGCCAATGAACAGACGATAGCCTGGACGCACATGTCGCACGCGGGTTTTCTCACCGGCAGTTTCAATATGGGAACCGCGACCGATGCCGTCGCCGCGGCCAACACTCCGGCCAATACCTACAACGCTTTCCTGCAACTGGTGTACGACAACATCTATAGCGTAATTATCGGCGACCCGGCGGCCACCGCCCGTCATAATCTGAAGACGGGGAATCAGGTACCGGTGGAAATCATGACCGAGGTGGACCGCAAGGTTGACGACGGCAATCCCGGGCGCGGTTCGTTCCGCTTCAGCGTGTATCTCGGCGCCGGCACCGCGCCCACGGCTGCAACCTGCGCCGACCTGACTGCGGGAAACTGGCTTACCACCAGCGGCCAAACCAACTGCGGCGCCGCCAGCCTGTTCTAGCAAAATCTGCGTAATTAAAAAAGCCCGCTTGCTGCGGGCTTTTTTATCGCCAAAAGATTCATCCCTGCATTAATATAATCTCCGCAGCCGCGAGATTGTCTTCGGTCCCAAGCAGCACCATCACGTCACCCGCTTCGATGCGCATGTCCGAAGAAGGGGCAAGTCCGCGGATATTACCTTTCCTGACCGCCGTCACTTCAACAAAATATTTTGCGAGGTCGATCTCTCCGAGCGTCTTGCCTACCGCAGCCGCGCCCGGGCTAATCACCACGGACCGCAATCGCGGCTGCAGCTTTTCGCTGCCGGGTTCGGTCTCGTCAGTGATGCCATGGAAAAATCCGCGAAACAGGTCGTAACGCCGCTCGCGGGTTTCACGAATGCGCCTCAGCACACGGTTCAAAGGCACGCCCAGCAGCATCAGCGCGTGCGAAGCGAGCATCAGGCTTCCTTCCATGATTTCCGCCACCACTTCGGTGGCGCCCGCCTGTTTGAGCCGCTCCAAATCAGCATCATCCACAGTGCGCACCAGCACCGGCAGATAGGGGCGCGCCTCCTGGACATGCCTTAAGATTTTTAATGCCAACTGCACATTGGATTCCGCCACGACCAGCGCTTTGGCACGCATCAAGCCCGCAGCGATCAGCACTTCGTGCCTGCCGGCATCGCCATAGACCACGTTCTCACCCGCCGCTGCCGCTTCTTTTATCCGTTGCGGGTCGAGATCCAGCGCGACAAACGGAATATGTTCCTGCTCCAGGAAACGCGCCAGATTCTGCCCGCTGCGCCCGTAGCCGCAGATGATGACGTGCTGCTCCTCCGCCATGGTCTGCACCGCAATGTTATGCAATTGCATAGCGCGGTTCATCCACTCTGCGCCGCTGAAATGCAGCACCAGGTGTTCGCTTCTCTCGATGATGAACGGTGCAGCAAGCATCGAAAGCAGCATGGCGGCGAGAACCACTTGCATTACTGCTGGGTCGAGCAGCTGCAGGCCTGCCGCCTGCCAAAGCAACACGAAACCAAATTCTCCGGCTTGAGCAAGGCACAGCGCGGTGCGCAGCGCTACTCCCGGCTGGCTGCCGAACATGCGGCTCAAGCCTGCGATCAGGAGAATTTTGAGCAGCACCAGCGCCGTGAGTAAGCCGCCCACCTCAAGCCAGTGCTGGAGCACAATCCTGATATCAAGCAACATGCCGACAGTGACGAAAAACAATCCCAGCAGCAAGTCGCGAAACGGCCTGATGTCGGCCTCCACCTGGTAGCGGTATTCGGTTTCCGAAATCAGTATGCCCGCAAGAAAGGCGCCCAGTGCCAGCGACAAGCCCGCCATGTCTGTTAGAAAAGCCAGGCCGAGGGTAATCAACAGCACGTTGAGCATGAACAGCTCGGATGATTTTTGTTTTGCTACCAGATGAAACCACGCGCGCATCAAGCGCTGCCCAAAAAACAGCAGCACGGTCAACGCCACAACGGCTTTCAGCGCGGCAATACCCAGCGCGGCAGCCATGCCGCTTCCTTCCGCCAATGCTGGCACGATGATGAGGAGCGGCACCACCGCCAAATCCTGAAACAGCAATACGCCGATGATTTGCCTGCCGTGTTGCGTGGGAAGCTCGAGGCGTTCCGCCAGCATTTTGCTGACGATGGCAGTGGAAGACATGGCAAGCGCCCCACCGAGCGCGAGCCCCTCTTGCCACTTTAAACCCAGCGCGAGGCTGCAAAGCAATACGACCAACAAGGTAAATACTACTTGCGTCGTGCCCAAGCCGAACACGATGCGGCGCATGGTAAGTAGCTTCGGCAGGCTGAATTCCAGCCCGATGCTGAACATCAGGAACACCACGCCGAATTCCGCAAGGTAGCGCGTCTCTTGCGCTTCATGTATCCAGGAGAGCGCATGGGGGCCGATGACGATGCCCACCAGCAAATAACCCAGCAGCGGTGGCAGCTTAAGCTGCCGGAATAGCACCACCACCAAGACCGCAGCGGCAAGCAGAATCAGCACCAGTTGAAGCGTAGTGTGCATTGCAGTATTTCCATATTGTCTGAACCAATGATGCCGCAATGCGCATTAAATGCAAGTAGCGGCAGCTTGCGCCCCTTCCCGCTCCACGCTGCTCGAGTCCGAGTCCGGGGGCTGCCGCGACACGGTCAGCGAAGCTTGGGGTGCGGGAGCGGCAGCATGAGCGCCCCGTTTCACGATGTTTCTTGCGGCAGCTTGCGCCCCTTCCCGCTCCACGCTGCGCGAGTCCGAGTCCGGGGCGCCTTCTGCTATACTTGCGTCGATGAGCACCATGAAAAATCCCACCAAGTCTGCGCAG
>JAHFRG010000099.1 GCA_023258935.1 Betaproteobacteria bacterium | reverse complement strand
CCTTCGCGTTCCTGTTCTTCGGTCACGCGCAGGCCAATTACCATGTCGAGCACTTTAAGGATGATGAAGCTCACGATGAATCCGTAAATAAGAGTCGCCCCCACGCCCCATAACTGGGTGAGCAGGCTGCCGTCGGCGCCGCCAATGTCCTTGACAGCGAACACGCCGGTGAGCAGCGCGCCGGTGATACCACCCACGCCGTGCACGCCGAAAGCATCCAGCGAGTCGTCATAGCCCAGCATTCTCTTGAGCGAAGTCGAGCCCCAGAAGCAAAGCACACCCGCGGCGACGCCTATGACGAGCGAGCCAATCGGTCCTACAAAACCGGACGCCGGGGTAATTGCTACCAGCCCCGCCACTGCGCCCGAAGCGATGCCAAGAACGGAGGGTTTGCCTTTGGCGATCCATTCAGCAAACATCCAGGACAGCGCGGCTGTGGCAGTGGCGATTTGAGTCACCGCCATCGCCATGCCGGCGCGCCCATCGGCTGCTACCGCGGAACCGGCGTTGAAGCCGAACCAACCCACCCACAGCAAAGAGGCGCCGATGACGGTGAGCACCAGGTTATGCGGCGGCATGGCTTCCTTGCCATAACCCACGCGCTTGCCCAGCACCAGTGCGCAGGCCAAGCCCGCGATACCGGCGTTGATGTGCACCACCGTGCCGCCCGCGAAGTCGAGCACACCCTTGGCAGCGAGCCAGCCCGAAGGTTCCCACACCCAGTGCGCGATCGGCGAATACACCAGCAGCGACCACAGGCCCATGAACCACAGCATCGCCGAAAACTTCATGCGATCGGCGAACGCTCCGCAGATCAGCGCCGGGGTGATGATGGCAAAAGTCATCTGGAAGCACATGTACACCGATTCGGGTATGGTGAGCCCCAGATGGGAGACCGATACCTTGGAGCCGTTTACAAATATCATGCCGTTAAGCAGGAAACGGCCGAAGCTGCCGAGATAAGCGGTGCTTCCCGGCGTAAACGCGAGACTGTAACCCACGATCATCCACAGTACGGTGACCAGGCAGGTGACGGCAAAACTCTGCATGACGGTGGCCAGCACGTTTTTCTTTCTGACCATGCCGCCGTAGAAAAGCGCCAAGCCGGGGATGGTCATCATCAGCACCAGTGCGGTCGAGGCCAGCATCCATGCGGTATCGCCGGAGTTGATTTTGCCGACATCGACCACCACCGGCGCGGTGGGTGCAGGAGGCGCTTTTTCTTCCGCAGCGGGTGTGGCTTCAGGCGCCTTTTGCTCATCGGCTGCCAGCGACAGACCGCTGAAGTTGAGCGCTGCAAATAAAAACAGAGAGGTAAGTATGCGTTTCATGCTGTTCTCCTTATAGCGCATCAGCGCCGGTTTCACCGGTGCGGATGCGAATGACTTGTTCAAGATCGAAGACAAATACCTTGCCGTCACCGATCTTGCCGGTATTGGCGGCTTTTTCGATGGCCTCGATCACCTGCTCGAGCATTTCCGATTTGATGGCGGCCTCGATTTTTACCTTGGGCAAAAAATCCACCACGTATTCCGCTCCACGGTAAAGCTCGGTGTGCCCTTTTTGCCGTCCAAAGCCCTTGACTTCGGTGACGGTGATGCCTTGCACACCGATGGCGGACAGGGCCTCGCGCACCTCGTCAAGCTTGAACGGCTTGATGATGGCTGTGACTAATTTCATGTTGACTCCTTGAAGTAAGTGAATATTGATGCTGCTTAAAACTTGAACAGAGCTTCGAGAGCGAACGAGTACTGGCTATTGGTTGGTCCCCCGTCGGAATTCTGGATCGCGCCAAACGGCGAATTTCCATTCGAACGGTCATAACGGTATTCACCGCGCAGCTCGATGTTTTTATTCGGCAGATAGGCCAAGGTATAGGTCATTTCCTTCCATTGCTGCTTCACGCCGGTGCGGTAACCTTGATTGTCATCGAAATACTCAAGACGCAGCGAGCCGCGCCATTGGTCGGTGAATTGATAATTGGCATAACCCGCAATGCCGTTCCATGTGGCAACGCCGTTACCAGTGGGCGTGGCGGTAGAAGCGTTTTCTTGCCAGCCGTAATCGTAATTAAGGACGAAAGTCAGCTTGTCAGTTGCGTTATAGGTTCCGACCAAGTCGAACAGACCACGATATCCGCCGGGGCCTGTATTGCAGGCACTGCCGCATATCCTTTCATTGCCGAAATAGCCGGCAGCGGCGAAACTCAGATTTTTGAGCGGTGCATACGTGGCGCCGGCTTCAATGGTCTTGGAACCGTTTGTATCCTGCAGATCATCCCAGCCGTTGTTGAGGCCCAGAATCAGGTTGAGCGCGTCGTTGACTGCATAGGTGCCGCGCACACCGGTATGGGTGAAAGGAATCGCGTAGCCGAACAGAATCGAGCGTGAAAAGTTGGTATCCGCTGTGGGATTGATGACCTCGGCGCCGGCAAGCGTTACGAACTTGCCGCCGATTGCGGTGACCGGTCCCCTGGCGTATTGCACGAATGCCTGGGTCAGATCCACTTTGCTGCTGCTTCCCGGGTTCTGGTTGTACGGCGCAATCACATCGGCATCCTCGCCAAATGTGACATTAACCAACGCGCCAAAACCTTCTTTCGGCTGCTTGGCGAGTGTGAACGCTGCTTGGTGCACGCTGAACGAATCATGCTGCGCGTCAAACACCCGGTCCGGAGTACCGCTGACAAAGGCGCCGTTGCCGCTGAGATGCGAGTAAGAAACGTCGAGGTAGCCGTTGAGCGTGAGACCCCATGCTTCCAAAACATCATCGAGCGCAGGAATCGGAATTTTGGGTTTCGCAGGAGCATCCTCCGCCAACGCCAAAGCCGACATGCTCAACAAACTCGCGGCGATCAAAGCTTGAGTAAGTTTTCTCATTTTGTTTCCTCTCTAATGAATGGGAATGCAGAATTGCAGATACCTCGTAGCACATGCCGTGCCAGATTTGATTGTCATGCGAATCAGTCGGTTACATGCCCGTCGCAAATTGCGCGAAAAAGACGTGCACCACTTTAAAGCCGATTCAAAGGACTACGCACAGATACGGTGCGCACGAGTCGGCAAATTTGCTACACTCTCCTGAAAAGGCAAAGGAGAAAAATGCTGAACCCCAAAATGCTGGATGAGATAAGCAAAAAAATGAGCGATGTCCTGGCGCAAAGCCCGGCCAAGGATATCGAGAAGAATGCGCGCGCCTTACTTGCCTCGCTGTTTGCCCGCCTTGATCTGATCACCCGCGAAGAGTTTGACGTACAGCAGGAAGTTTTGAAGCGCACCCGCGAGAAACTTACCGAAATGGAAAAGCGCGTGGCTGAGTTGGAAGCTGCCATGTTGCGGAAAAACAGTAGACAGGATTAACAAGATTTTTCAGGATTCACAGGATAAGGTATTTTTTTTGTTATTCTGGTGAAATCCTGTTAATCCTGTTCATTTAATTCATGAGCCTCGCCGTACTCTACAGCCGCGCACTTTCCGGTATGGAAGCGCCGCAGGTCGTGGTGGAAGTGCACCTGGGGTCCGGTCTGCCCAGTTTTACCATCGTAGGACTCCCCGAAGTCGAAGTGAAGGAAAGCAAGGACCGGGTGCGCGCGGCGCTGCTGAATTGCCGCTTTGAGTTTCCTGCGAGGCGCATTACGGTAAATTTGGCGCCGGCGGATCTTCCAAAGGAGAGCGGGCGATTCGATTTGCCGATTGCCTTGGGGATACTTGCCGCATCCAAGCAGATTCCATCAGGCAAGCTCGCTGATTATGAAGTCGCTGGAGAACTTGCGTTGACCGGCGAACTGCGACCGATACGCGGCGCATTGGCAATGACCTTTTCCGCCTCCCGCTCCGGCCGTGCATTTATCCTGCCGTTGGAGAATGCCGCAGAAGCTGCACTGGTTGAAGAGGCTGAAGTGTATCCGGCTGCTTCGCTTCTGCAGGTATGCGCGCATTTCAATGGGCATGAGCCGCTTAAGCGCCATATGGAAAAACCTCAAGCTGCCGCACCGCGCTATGACGATATGCAGGAAGTAAAAGGCCAGGCGCACGCCAAGCGCGCGCTGGAAATAGCGGCGGCCGGAGGTCACAGCGTGCTGATGGTGGGGCCGCCCGGCACAGGAAAAAGCATGCTGGCTGCGCGTTTCCCGGGTGTTTTGCCGGAGATGACCGAAGAGCAGGCGCTGGAATCGGCAACGATCCAATCGCTAGCGAGCGGCGGTTTTAAAATCGAGAATTGGAAAAAACGGCCCTACCGCGCCCCGCATCACACCGCTTCAGCTGTTGCACTGGTGGGCGGCGGCGGCAATCCGCGTCCCGGCGAGATTTCGCTGGCGCTGCACGGTGTGCTGTTCCTCGATGAACTGCCCGAGTTCGATAGAAAAGTTCTGGAAGTGCTGCGCGAGCCGCTGGAATCAGGGCGCATCACCATCTCGCGCGCCGCGCGTCAGGCGGATTTTCCCGCGCAGTTCCAGTTGATATCGGCGATGAATCCCTGCCCGTGCGGGTATCTGGGGCATTTCAGCGGCAAATGCAAATGCACGCCCGATCAAGTGGTGCGTTACCGCGGCAAGATTTCCGGGCCGCTGCTTGATCGTATAGACATTCAAATCGAAGTCCCCGCTGTGCCTGAAGAAGATTTGACCCGGCGGGCGAGCGGAGAGCCTTCCAGCGCCATCAGGACCCGCGTTGAAGCGGCCTATCAGCAGCAGTTGGCGCGGCAGGGCAAGCCCAATGCGCAGCTTGCCACCAAAGAAATCGACCGCATTTGCGTACCCGATGTCCAGGGCCTGGAATTGCTGAAGCAGGCGATCAGCCGCCTGAGCCTTTCCGCGCGCGCGTATCACCGGATTTTGAAAGTCGCGCGCAGCATCGCCGATCTGGCTGAAGCGCCGC
>JAHFRG010000098.1 GCA_023258935.1 Betaproteobacteria bacterium | reverse complement strand
AATATCCGACTCGCCGGGACGCTCACCCGCGAGCAAAAACGCAAAATTGCCGAGGAAGTAACCGATACCCTGGAGCGCATAGCGAATAAACCCAAAACCTATACTCATATCACTTTTGACGAGTTGCGTGAAGAAAACTGGGCGGTTGCCGGCAAGCTGTTGGACGAATGAAGCAGATGCTGGATGAGCGTATGTTTAACGCCAAGGAAATAATTTCCGGATTGCCTCATTTACCCGGTGTGTACCGCATGTTGAACATGGCAGGAAAGGTAATTTATGTCGGCAAAGCACTCGACCTCAAAAAGCGTGTTTCCTCGTACTTTCAGAAAACCTTGATATCTCCCCGCACCCAGTTAATGGTTTCGCAAGTTGTGCAGATCGAAACCACGGTAACCCGGTCTGAAGCTGAGGCACTGCTACTTGAAAACAACCTCATAAAGAGTTTAACACCTCAGTATAACATATTGTTTAGAGATGATAAGTCCTATCCATACATTGTCGTAAGCGAGCATCGTTTCCCACGTCTCGGGTTTCACCGCGGAGCGCTGGAAAAGAAAAACCGATACTTCGGCCCTTATCCGAATGCTTGGGCGGTAAGGGAGAGCATTCAGTTGCTGCAAAAAGTGTTTCGCGTACGCACCTGCGAAGACAGCGCATTTAATAACCGCTCCCGCCCGTGCCTGCTTTATCAAATCAAGCGTTGCACTGCGCCTTGCGTGAATCTGATTGACGAGACGACTTATCATGCTGACGTAGAAAACGCTAAGTTGTTTTTGCAGGGCAAGCAACACCGAGTTTTGCAGATACTTATGCAGAAAATGCAGAATGCAGCCGATAAACGGGATTACGAGCTGGCAGCGCTATACCGTGATCAAGTTCAATCGCTGCGTAAAATCCAGGAAAAACAGTTTGTGCGCAGCCATAACGAGGTGGATGTGGACATCGTAGCTTGTGTTGCTTGTTCCGGATTGGTATGTGTCAATGTGGTGATGGTAAGAGGAGGCAGGCACCTGGGTGACAAAAGCTTCTTCCCGCAAAATGCGGAAGGGTATGATCCTGCAGCCGCGCTAGAAGCTTTTCTGCTACAGCATTATCTAGACCGTGAAGCGCCGCAGACTGTTATTATTAATCTACCGATAAACGGAGGCACGCTGCAAACTGCATTAAGCGATCATGCAGGGCATAAAGTGCAAATCTTCTCCCGAACGGTTGGAGAACGGCGGGTTTGGCTCAACATGGCGATTCAAAATGCGACACTTGCTATTGAGCAAAAACGCAGCAGCCAGGCCACACAAGATGTACGGCTGCACACCCTGCTGCAAATTCTGGGACTGTCCGCGAGTGTACAGCGTATCGAATGTTTCGACATCAGCCATACTATGGGCGAAGCCGCTGTAGGCTCGTGCGTGGTGTTTGATAATCTTTCCATGCAAAGCAGTGAATACCGCCGTTATAATATCGAGGGCATCACTCCAGGCGATGATATCGCAGCCATGCGCGAAGTACTGACCCGGCGCTACCGCAAAATCGCCGCAGGCGAGGGCAAGATCCCGGATTTGATACTGGTTGACGGCGGCAAAGGGCAAGTAAATATAGCAAACGAAATCTTGTCGGAACTTGGCTTGAATGACATATATTTAATCGGCGTGGCGAAAGGCGAGGAACGCAAGCCAGGTTTGGAACAACTGGTTTTCCCAGGAAATAAAAAGCCGCTGCAATTGGCAACCGATAATGTCGCGTTGCATCTGATTCAACAGATTCGTGATGAAGCGCACCGCTTCGCAATTCAGGGACATCGTGCTAAACGGGCCAGAGCGCGAATCACTTCTTTTCTCGAACACATCACTGAAGTAGGGGCTAAGCGCAGGCAAAAGCTGTTGGCACGCTTTGGCGGACTGAGAGGCGTGCTCGCAGCTAGCGTGGATGATCTGACACTGGTCGAAGGCATCAGCCGCAGGCTCGCGGAAAAAATATACCGGGAGCTGCATTAGACGCGAGTAGTTCATCCTTTACATGCTATTCAACATACCCAATCTCATTACTTGGCTGAGGATTCTACTGATACCGCTGTTTATCGGAATCTTCTATCTCTCCGATGCCGCGCTGTCCATGCATCATAAAAATCTGCTGGCCACAGCAATTTTTGCTGTGGCTGCAATCAGCGACTGGCTCGACGGCTATCTCGCGCGTACGCTTAACCAAACCTCGGCATTTGGCGCGTTTCTTGACCCGGTGGCCGACAAGCTGATGGTGGTATCAGCGCTTATCATCTTAGTATGGTTAAACAGGGTTGAAGTATGGATTGCCTGCATCATCATCGGTCGCGAGATCGCGGTTTCAGCACTGCGTGAATGGATGGCGAAAATCGGCGCCGCCAAGAGCGTGGCGGTGTCCTTTCTCGGCAAAATCAAAACAATCACGCAAATGACGGCGATCCTGCTATTGCTTTATCAGGATACTTTGTTTCGGGTGGTCAATACCCAGCTGATCGGTACCTGGTGTATTTACATAGCGGCGATTTTGACTTTGTGGTCAATGGTCTACTATTTGAAAAAAGCCATGCCGCAGGCGTTGAAACGCGCGTGAGAATCCTTGACTTTAGTGACCAGCCTCATATAATGCTCCATCTGTTTTTTTGCGGGAATAGCTCAGTGGTAGAGCACAACCTTGCCAAGGTTGGGGTCGCGAGTTCGAGCCTCGTTTCCCGCTCCAACTCCAGGGAAAACGAAAAAACCATCAATACTTCGTTTTCCCTTTCAGTTTTTAACGCTCTACAGATACGGCGGGGTGGCAGAGTGGTCATGCAGCGGCCTGCAAAGCCGTGGACGCCGGTTCGATTCCGACCCCCGCCTCCAGAACAGACCGAGTTGTTATACGCCCGGATGGTGGAATTGGTAGGTCGCAGCGAGGAGTCTGAGCTGTGACGAAAAGGGACGTAGCCCCTTGTGTCATTCAGCTTACTGGAACTTGCTACCAAAGATCTCGTAGAATCACATTAATGCCCGGATGGTGGAATTGGTAGACACAAGGGACTTAAAATCCCTCGGGCTCTAACCAGCCCGTGCCGGTTCGACTCCGGCTCTGGGCACCAAATCTGCTACGAGCAACGTCCAATAACACAACATTTATCCCGGTACTGTAAAGAGCTAGGAGGGGTGTTACCGACTCCGCGGAATGCTCGCCTAGCGGTGGTGCGTATCTGTGTCGCGGAAAGCGCGGTGTACGTAGAACTGCACCGGATCAGCAGTAATCAGCACTTTACCCGAATCATCAACTATTGCGACTTGAAGCTGGTGCAGAACGTTATCTTTAGCGGTGCTCTGCCATTCGTCGGGCGTGATGTCAAACTGCAGCGAGTTACGCAGTTTGGGCAACGTTGTCCCGTCCAGGGATACCCTGATGGCATTGCCGCTCTGCAGCGTCGGGGTAAGGGCGAGGCTGACCTGGAACTCACCAGTATTGGTATGCACGGTGCCCTGGTTTTGCGGTGAAAGAATGGCGACCGACGTGTAGCCTGAGGCATCAGGCTGGGATTGCTGCTGAACCGGTGTCGGGGTATCGATGACATTAGGGGGAGGTAGATCGACCGGCTGGGCGCCCGGGCTCGGTGTGTCCGAGAAAACCGGCCCCTCCTTGTCCTTTGATTCGTACACGGTCTGAGCAAGTACGGCGATGGGCAGCAGACAGATCAGAAGCGGCAAAACTTTTCGTTTCATAGTAGGAGCTTAGTTATAAGATCGGGCTTGTATTATGGCGGACTGGCTGTCTGGAGTTTCAGGCTGGACGATAAATTATACGCAAGCTGATGGTATTGCTCCACATGCTACCAGACTATTTTGCTCAGCAATTAACGCAATGGACCCATGCGCGAGGAAAATATTAAGACATTGTTGATGGATAGTTTAATGCGCTTCTATTACAGGTTCAGGCTTCATCCGAGCCACAGCGTCTCCTATGAGCCAGTAGGGGGCTTAATCCTTTCCTTGACGTGAGCTGTTCCTTTTCGTTAAGTTGAGATTAACGATTAGCTTGGTACAACCAAGCCGGTAGCGCTGCTTATCACATGTCGAGGCGCCTTACACACATTATCGGTTTTGATGATGCCCCCTTTGATCAGCATCACCGCGGGAATGTGCTGGTAGTTGGGGCAGTGTATGCTGGACTGCGGCTGGACGCCGTGCTCTCCAGCAAGGTTCGGCGCGACGGAGTAAATTCCACCAAGGTATTGACTGATTTGGTGCGACACTCGCGTTTCCGGTCCCAGACTCACGCTGTCCTGCTGCAGGGGATTGCGCTCGCAGGATTCAATGTAGTCGACCTAGACGCGCTTCACGCGGCGCTGGGCATTCCGGTAATTCTGGTAACCCGCCGCAGACCGAACCTGGAGGCGATCCGGCGCGCGCTGCTAAGCCATGTGCCGGGAGGAAAGCGCAAATGGCAGCTTATCGAACGCGCCGGACCAATGGAACCCGTAGCCGGGGTTTACGTCCAGCGCCGTGGCAGTTCCCGTGCAGAAACAGAAAACCTGCTGCGACGTTTCGCGGTCCACAGCATGATTCCGGAACCGTTGCGCACTGCGCATATTATCGCCGGAGGTGTTGTGCAGGGTGAGAGCAGCCACCGCGTTTAGGTTTGGCTCAATACCATTGCGATTTGCGTTGGGGCGTCTTTTTGAAGACTAAGTCGATATGATTAAGGAAGAAGGGGCATTAATTCTACTTGAGGTAAATTATGCAACCTGCTGTTTCGGGCTGAATAATAATAATTTTACATAATATACATTATACGAAGTGCGCGCATCCGAACTTTATACCGAAACAACCCTTTCTTTATAAAAACCCGTAAGCACAAGCGGGCCATAAACCACGACCACGCGTGACCCGCCCAATCAACTAGAGGGTGAATCACGGAGCCCGTTTGA
>JAHFRG010000097.1 GCA_023258935.1 Betaproteobacteria bacterium | reverse complement strand
CGCCATTGCAGCGGTCTACCGACCTGCCGCCCGAGCACGGTGAATTTGTTTTTCATCAACTGGCTGTTGGGAATGATTACCGTCTCCCAGTTGCGCGTCTCAATCGAGGTTGAGCGCCAGCGGATTTCCGCCACCCTGCCGATCAGGTCATCCACTTTGATCCAGTCACCCACCTTGATCGAGTTGTCGAGCTGCAGGGCCAGACCACCCAACACATTGCCCAATGTATCCTGCATGGCAAAAGCGATCACTCCAGTAATGACTGCCGAAGTGGCGATAATGCCGCCAAGTTCAAGGCCGGCGTAGCGCAGCTGCACCAGCCCCCATGCCGCGTAGGCAATGATGGTCAGAATATCTTCGACGATGCGCGCCGCAGGCAGCCGCACCACGGGCAGAACGATACGGAACACAAACAAGATCGTGAGCTTGATCACCGCGATGCCGGTGGCGATGAGCATCGCCTGATACAGCACCGCAGTAATCACGCCGGAGAAAACGACTTGGAGAATCCCGGCGAGCAGCATGCCGACCAGGCTCACCAGGAAAAAGCGCAGCGTGCTGATTACAACACGCCGTTCCTCAGGACGGAAGCGCAGCAGCAAAACCGCCATCACCGCCACCGGGATCAACAGATAAAGCGCCTCCTGGTGCGACAGTGAGGTTAGCACTTCTTCGGATATCGTCGTCCAATTCAGATTCATGATCGATTCTTTGCAGAAGACAGCCCGGTGTTTAATTTACCACGGGACACAGTAGGACGCACGCGCAACTACCGGTCGAATGTAGCGTCATTGTGCAAATCAGTCGAGGGTCTCGCGATAGCGGTTGAGCGCGATAATCGCCGCAACCAGCAGAAATAGACCGATAGGCCAAAGGTTGGGCGTGATTTCCGTAACGCCGTTGCCCTTGAGCAAGATGCCGCGCACGATGCGCAGGAAATGCGTAAGCGGGAACGCCTCGCCCAGGGCCTGCGCCCAGCCGGGCATGCCGCGAAACGGGAACATGAAGCCGGAAAGCAGTAGCGAAGGAAGGAAAAAGAAAAACGTCATCTGCATCGCCTGCATCTGGTTACGGGCGATAGTAGAGAAAGTGAAGCCCACTGACAGATTGGCCGCCATGAAGAGAATAAGCACCAACGACAGTAAAACAAGGCTGCCCAGCATGGGTACCTCAAAAAACAGTTTCGCCGCCAGCAGGATCAACGTGACCTGGATGTAGCCAACGATAATGTAAGGCAGGATTTTACCTATCATTACCTCGACCGGTCGCACCGGCGTGGCAAGCAAGTTTTCCATGGTGCCGCGCTCGCGCTCCCGGGTCACGGCCAGCGCCGTCATCATTACCATGGTCATGGTGAGGATCACACCCATCAATCCCGGTACAATGTTGTATTGCGTAACTACTTCCGCGTTGTAGCGACGGTGAATGCGCAATTCAAATGGCGGCGGCGTGTTCTGCAGGTGCCCGAGGCTTCCTTGCAGATCGCGATTAAGTACCGTCTGGTTGAGATTGAAAAGGGCCGCGATCGCATTACTGGTCGCCGCCGGATCGGTGGCGTCCGCCTCCACCAGCAACACCGGCCGTTCACCGCGCTGCAGCTTGCGTGAAAAATCTTCGGGAATGGTGACCACAAACTGCACTTCGCCCACCGCCAGCATGCGCTCAGCTTGCGCTTCCGTAGTAATTTCCCGCACAACGCGGAAATAGCCGCTGTTTTCCATGCCGCGCACGAAGCTTCTGGAAAATTCGCTGTTGTCAGCGGAGAGCACCGCCGCTGGCAGGTTTTTCGGATCGGTATTGATGGCGAAGCCGAACAATATAAGCTGGATGAGGGGTATCCCCACCATCATGGCAAAAGTGAGCCGGTCGCGGCGCATCTGGATGAATTCCTTGGAAAGCACCGCCCAGAACCGCACCCAGGAAAAATATTTTCCGATCATCGGAAATTATCTCTGGCTTGGTCCATCATCTTGATGAACACGTCTTCCAATCCGGGCTCGGCCGGCGACCAGTGCCAACGCGCGTCCTCCCGATAATGCGCAATCGCCTGCTGCAAGGCCTGCGCATTGCCGCCGCTCACATGCAGAGTGATGCCAAAATGCACGACCATATCCACGCCGGAACGGTTTTTCAATTCGGCGGCAAGTGCTGTCAAATCTTCACCTTCCACTGACCAGGTGGTGAGGTGCGATTGTTCCACGACTTCCCTGGCGGTGCCCTGAATCAGGAGTTTTCCGTATGCGATGTAGGCTAGCTCATGGCATCGCTCCGCTTCATCCATGTAATGCGTGCTTACCAGAACGGTTATCCCGTGTGCAGCCAGATCGTGAATCTGTTCCCAGAAATCGCGCCGCGCTTTCGGGTCAACTCCCGCCGTGGGCTCGTCCAGAAGCAGCAATTGCGGTTCATGCAGCAGACAAGCGGCCAGCGCCAGGCGCTGCTTCCAGCCGCCGGACAGCGTGCCTGCAAGCTGATTACTACGATTGGATAATCCCAGGCGTTTGAGTGACCGCTCCACCGCGGTTTGGCGGTCTTTCACGCCGTAAACACGGGCGATAAAATCGAGGTTTTCACGTATCGAAAGATCTTCGTAGAGACTGAAGTGCTGCGTCATGTAACCGACGTGGCGCTTGATCATGGCGGTTTCGCTTCGAATATCGTAGCCCAGGCAAGTTCCCTGACCCTCATCCGGAGTCAGCAGCCCGCACAACATGCGTATGGTGGTGGTCTTGCCGCTGCCGTTGGGGCCGAGAAAACCGAAAATACGGCCGCGCTTAACATTGAGCGAAAAACCGTCCACCGCGCGCTTGCCGTCAAAGCTTTTACTCAAGCCCTGCACTGCAATAACATCAAGATTTGTATTCACGGCCGCCCCGGTATTACATCCAGCGGCTGCCCGGGGCGCAATAACACGGCGTCTTCGACGCGCGGGCGCGCTTCCACCAGAAACATCAACTTGGCTCGGCTATCCTTGCTGTAAATTACCGGCGGCGTGTATTCCGCCTGTGGTGAGATGTAGCTCACCTGCGCGGCGAGCGGTTTGCAACCGTCACAGCTCAGCTGCACTGTGTCACCGACATGAATTCGCGCCAATTCCGTCTCGGGAACAAAAAAGCGGGCTTTGATGTTTTGCGGCGGCAGGAGCGACATCACCGGCGAGCCCGCCGGCACCCATTCTCCCTGCACATAAAGCGTATCCGCGACCAGCCCTGTCACTGGCGCTTTCACTGATTTTTGCGCGAGCTTCCATTCTGCCTGAGCCAGCGTCGCGCGCGCTGCCGCCGCTTCCGCCTCAGCCGCCCTGATTTCATCCGTGCGCGCGGCAAGCCGCGCCGTAGTGAGTTGCGCCTCCAGTTCCGCCACCCGCCCCTTGTCGCGTTCATAGGCGGAGCGCGCTTCATCGACCTTGTCCGCGCTCACGAATTTCTGCGCTACCAGCTCTTCCTGCCGCTTGAGCTGTGACGTGGAAAGTTTTAGGTTGGCCCTCGCTTGCGCCAGCTGGGCGTTGATGGCGTCAATCTCGGAAGGGCGCCTGCCTTTCTTCAGATCTTCCAACTGCGCTTCGGCGCGCCTGACCTGTTCCACCGCTTGGCGATGCTCCGCCGCCTCGTTTTCCTGCTCCAGCGAAAACAGCGGCGCCCCGGTGCTCACCTGATCGCCACGCTTTACGTTGAGCATCGTCAGGCTGCCAGCAAAAGGCGCGGCGACTTTCACATATTCGCCCTCGGCATAACCCTGATAAGCCGGATTGTTTTGCAGCGAACAGGCAGCGACCGGGAGCACCAGCGCGCTCCAAAACAGGTACCAGCTGACTGGATTTATTGCGGCTATCTTAACCACCGGTTGATCTCGGCGAGATCGTCTTCACTGAGCTGCCCCGCCGCTGATTTGAGACGTAGTTGGTTAAGAATAAAATTGTAGCGCGACTGCGCCAGGTCGCGCTTGGCGCTGTATAACTGCTGCTGAGCGTTGAGCACATCGACTTCGGTGCGCACGCCTACTTCCTGGCCGAGCTTGGTGGAATCCAGCGAACTTTGGTTTGACACCAGCGCCTGCCCCAGCGCCTTTACCTGAGCTACTCCGCTGGTCACGCCCAAAAATGCCTGGCGGGTGGAGTATGTCACGCTGCGGCGGGCGTTTTCCAGGTCTTGTTTCGCTTTTTCCTGATTGGCAATAGCCTGTCTCACCAGTGATTGCTGACCCCCGCCTTGGTAAATCGGCATATTGAGCTGTACCCCGATCTGCTTGGAGGTGGTGTCGTTGGCGGCGGTAGCGACACCATTCGAGAAATTGCCGGCCCCGGTTGCGTTCTGGCCGTAGGAGCCGACCAGATTAATGGTCGGATAATGCCCGCCGCGGTTGCGCTCGACTTCACGTTTCGCAACTTCCAGCGCCGCTTCCTGCGCTTTGATTTGCGGACTGTTGGCTTGCGCCGCCCCCACCCAGCGCGCCATGTCGTTGGGATCCGGCAGGCTCAAAGGCAGATCGGCGGAGAGTAACTTGAGTGACGCAGGCACGCTGCCGATGATTTGCGCCAGCGCCTGCTTTTTTACTTCCACGTCATTCTGCGCTGCGATTTCCTGTGATGTGACCAGGTCATAGCGAGCCTGTGCATCATTGGTATCAGTGATGGTGGCCGTGCCCACTTCGAAGTTGCGTTTGGCAGATGCAAGCTGCTCGGCAATCGCGGCCTTCTGTGCTGTGATGAACTCTAAATTATCCTGCGCCGCCAGCACATCGAAATACGCTTGCGACACTCGCAAAATCAGATCCTGAGTTGCCACGCTCAATTGCGCGTCGCTTTGCACCAGCTGAGATTTCGATTCCAGGAACTGGTCGATACTCTGCTTGTTGAACAGCGGCTGGATAAGGGAAATCGTAATCCCGTTGCTATTGAAATTACTCTCACGGCCTGGCACGTTGATGTTGCGTAACTGAGTATC
>JAHFRG010000096.1 GCA_023258935.1 Betaproteobacteria bacterium | reverse complement strand
GCGGCGAGCTTGCGCTTGCGCTCGGCTGTGGGCTTTTCATAAAATTCGCGGGCGCGCAATTCAGTCAGCAGCCCGGTCTTTTCAATCGAGCGCTTGAAACGGCGCATCGCCACTTCAAACGGCTCATTTTCCTTGACTCTGATGCTCGTCATGATTACGTGATTAGTCCAAAATTAGCAGGAGGCGCATTATAGCAAGCGTCACGCGGTTTGGGAAAGTATAATTAAGTCTTTCAATAAGGTAAGGATTCATGCTGGTTCTGGGTATCGAAACTTCCTGCGACGAAACAGGTGTCGCGCTCTATGACAGCGAGCGCGGCCTGCTCGCGCACGCCCTGTATTCGCAAGCATCCCTACACTCGCAATACGGCGGAGTGGTGCCGGAACTTGCCTCCCGTGACCATATCCGCCGCGTGCTGCCGCTCATTCGCCAGGTCCTCGCCGAGTCTGGCCTTGGTCTTAACGGGCTTGATGCCATCGCCTATACCCGCGGGCCGGGTCTGGTGGGGGCGCTGCTGGTGGGGGCGAGCATCGCCACCGCGCTGGGTTATGCGCTTAACAAGCCAGCGCTCGGGATTCATCACCTTGAAGGGCATTTGCTTTCACCCTTGCTATCCGAGCCGGCGCTTAAATTCCCCTTTGTTGCACTGCTGGTCTCGGGCGGCCACACCCAGTTAATGCAGGTCTCCCACGTGGGAGAGTATGTGTTATTGGGGGAAACCGTGGATGATGCCGCAGGCGAAGCGTTCGACAAGACTGCCAAGCTATTGGGGCTGGGCTACCCCGGCGGGGCCGCGTTGGCAAAACTTGCGCAACAAGGCGATTCCCGACGTTTCAAATTACCGCGGCCGATGCTGCACAGCGGCGACCTGGATTTCAGCTTCAGCGGATTGAAGACTGCGGTGCTGACCCTGATTCAGCGCGAGTCTCTGAACGAACAAAGCCGCGCCGACCTCGCTGCGGCAATCGAAGCGGCCATTGTCGAAGTGTTGATTGCCAAATCGCTTGCGGCCCTCGAGCAAAGCGGACTACGGCAGCTGGTGGTGGCGGGCGGCGTCGGCGCCAACCGCAAGCTGCGCGACGAGCTCACACAGCACGCTGCGCGTGAAGGCATCAGGGTATTTTATCCCGAGCTGGAATTTTGCACCGACAATGGCGCGATGATCGCTTTTGCCGGAGCCATGCGCCTGCAACAGGCTGGGATCAAGGTTTCAGGATTGAAGGATTTCAGCGTGAAGCCGCGCTGGGATTTGGAATTGCTGGAAGCCGTTAGTTAGCATAACTTGAGACTATTCACGCTTTTTAAATGAAGCTTCGGTGCCGGCAATCAGGTTGCGAATATTAGACTGGTGGCGCCAGATGAGAAGCAGGGTTAGCACCAGCACCGCGAAGGAACGACTGTCCCAACCGAAAATATAAAACGCATATATGGGCGTAATTACAGCCGCAACCAGTGCAGAAAGCGACGAGATGCGCGAGATGATAAAGATAACGAGCCAAGTTGCGAGCGTCGCCATCCCTAGCCAGATATTGAGCGCAAGCAATACACCGCAGGTAGTCGCCACCCCCTTGCCACCATGAAAGTACAGAAACAATGAATACGAGTGGCCAAGAACAACCGCCAACGCCACCGCGGCAAACGTTGGACTGCCTAAACCGTAACGGGAAGCAAAGTGCTGAGCGAGATACACCGCGAGCCAGCCCTTTGCCGCATCACCAAGCAGCGTCAAAACCGCGACAGTTTTCCTGCCGGTGCGCAGCACATTCGTGGCACCGGGATTTTTCGAGCCATAAGTGCGCGGATCGGGTAGGTGGTACAAGCGGCTCATCAGCACCGCAAACGATACCGAGCCTATCAGGTATGCAATAACAATTAAGGCTATCGTGGCCATATCAAATATTCTACAATCCGCTTTGCTGGTTTTGCCAAGCTTGACTCAACTTCGACGGCCGTTGCATGGACATCATATTTATTCACGAATTCAAAGTCGAGACCCTGATCGGAATTTATGAATGGGAGCGCAAGGTCCCGCAAACCATTCAGCTCGATCTGGAAATCGGCATTCCGCAAAACAAGGTCTATAAGAGCGACTCTATCGGCGACACCATTGACTACGGCAAAGTCGTGGCGCGCATGCAACAAACCCTTGCCGAACAGCATTTCTCACTGCTTGAGCGGCTGGCAGAACACCTCGCACAATTGATTATGAATGAGTTCGGCGCGCCCTGGGTCAAGGTCAGCGTCGCCAAGCTGGGTCTTATGCGTGGCATCAAGCGTTTGGGCGTTACTATCGAACGTGGTAAAAAATAGGGAACCTCTGATTTAGCCCCTCGGATGATGCTTGGCGTGCAACTGTTTCAGGCGCTCGCGCGCCACATGAGTATAAATCTGCGTGGTGGAAATATCAGCATGACCCAACAGCAGCTGCACCACGCGCAAATCCGCGCCGTGATTAAGCATATGCGTGGCAAACGCATGCCGCAGAGTATGCGGTGAGATGGTTTTGGCAAGCCCTGCCCGCGCGCAATAACGGTGCAGCAGATACCAGAAACCCTGGCGCGTCATCGGCCGCCCGCGTGCAGTGACAAACAGTGCGTCGCTTGCTTTGCCTTTCAGCAACTCAGGGCGCGCTTCATCCAGATAACGTCGAATCCATGTGAGTGCTTCTTCTCCGAGCGGCACCAGCCGCTCCTTCGCGCCCTTGCCCAGCACGCGCACTACGCCCATATCCAGGCTTACCTGCGGGATTTTCAAGCCCACCAGCTCGGAAACACGCAATCCGCCGGCATAGAGCGTCTCCAGCATGGTCTTGTCGCGCACACCTAACGGGTTTTCAATTTCGGGCGCGTCCAGCAACGATTCAACATCGTCTTCGGTGAGGCTCTTGGGCAGGCTGCGCGGAAGCTTCGGCGCTTCAATGAGCAGGGTGGGATCGGCCTTGATTTTACCCTGGCGCAGCTCATACCGGAAAAAACGCTTAAGGCTGGAGAGCTCGCGGCTGGTGGTGCGCGCCCTGTCTTTGGCGACCAGCACCTGATGCGCAAGATATCCTTCAATATCCTGCTGCCGGGTTTCGAGCAGCGACTTGGAGTTTTTTCTGCGCAGCCACTGTGTGAATTTCAGCAAATCACTGCGGTAACTGGTCAGGGTATTGCGCGCCAGCCCGTCTTCCAGCCACAAGGCATCGCAGAACTCGTCTAGCAGGCTTTCCTCAACCTCGCTCATGCATGAGCAGCCAGCGCTTGATCGCCAGCGGGTCACCTTCATCGCAATTCATGAAGCCGCCCAGATTTCCGCTGCCGAGCACACGGTGGCAGGGGACGATGATGGGAATTGGATTGGCGCCACACGCCTGCCCCACCGCGCGCGGCCCGGAAAAGAGCTTGCGCGCAAGCTCGCCATAAGTCTGGGTGTGTCCGCGCTGGATCTGCATGATGGCCTGCCACACGCGACGTTGATAGGCCGTGCCTTTCAAGCGAAATGGTAAATCGAAACCTGCATCCGGATCCTGAAGATAAGCTTTAAGCCGTTTGCTCACTTTTTCGGCGAAGCGGGTTTGCGGGGAAAGAGGCGGTGTTTTGCGCGGCAGGAAGTCAATCCCGGTCAGGCAGTCCGCTTCATGGCGTATTCCCAGCACTGCAAAAGGCGTTGCAAGCCGCGCCTGGTACCCGTTACTCGGTGCAGTTTTTCGCATATACAGAAGATAGCGCATCGGCGATGAAACTACAATGGTCTATTCTGGCGAACTGGAAAATAAAACGCAGCGGGGAATTCCGCTGCGCGTTAGTTGGACTAAAAGCAGGATTATTTCTCTTGAGCCGGAGCGTCTTCCGGTCCCGCTTCAAGCATGTCCTGGCTGGTGAGCTTCTCGCGAATACGCGCCGCCTTGCCTGAACGCTGGCGCAGATAGTAGAGCTTGGCGCGCTGGACGTCGCCCTTGCGCTTGATCTCTATGCTGTCAATCAAAGGCGAATAAGTCTGGAAAGTCCGTTCCACGCCTTCGCCTGAAGACACTTTGCGCACGATGAAGGAGGAATTCAGGCCGCGATTGCGCTTCGCTATCACCATGCCTTCATACGCCTGTGTCCGCTTGCGGTCGCCTTCAACCACGCTGACGTTCACCACTACAGTATCTCCGGGAGCGAAATCCGGAATATTCTTGGCGAGCTTTTTAATTTCCTCGGCTTCAAGCTGTTTTATCAGGTCCATTGTTTATCCCTTGTCCTGTTCCTTTTTGAATTCGGCGAGCAACTTTTGTTCCTCAGTGTTCAATCCGCGCTTTTCCAGCAAATCCGGGCGCCTGAGCCAAGTTCTGCCCAGCATCTGTTTCAGCCGCCAGCGGTTTATCTCCGCATGATGACCTGAGAGCAAAACCTGCGGCACCGCCATGCCCGCATACACTTCCGGTCGCGTGTACTGCGGGCAATCCAGCAGGCCGTTCACAAACGAATCCTGTTCCGCCGATTGCGCATCGCCCAGCACGCCGGGCAGCTGCCTGATGATGCAATCCAGCAGCACTATCGCCGCCAGTTCCCCACCGGAGAGCACGTAATCGCCGAGCGAGATTTCTTCATTTACCTCACGCTGAACCAGCCGCTCGTCGATGCCTTCATAACGGCCTGTCAGCAGGATCAAACCTGGCTGTTTTGCCAGCTCCGCAACCAGGCCGTGGTTCAGCAATTTGCCTTGCGGCGATAAATAAATGACCCGGGTCTGCGCTATACCGGCAAGGTTCTGATTATGCCTGGCGGCATTGATTGCATCTTCCAGCGGCTGCGCCAGCATCACCATGCCCGGTCCGCCGCCATAGGGCCGGTCGTCCACCGTATGATAATTGTCGGTGGTGAACTGCCGCGGGTTCCAAATTTTAAGCCGGTAATGCCCGTCTTCCCTGGCGCGCCGCGTTATCCCGTATTCGGTGAGCGCCTCAAACATCTGCGGGAACAGGC
>JAHFRG010000029.1:9311-15868 GCA_023258935.1 Betaproteobacteria bacterium | reverse complement strand
CCTGGAATTCATCCACCAGGATGTGGCGGATGCGGCAATCGAGCGCAAGCGCAAGATCGGTGGGATTCTCCGCCTCGCCCAGCGCGCGCACCGCGGCTTGCGAGACCTGCGTGAAATCCACTTCGCCGCGTTCGCGAAACAGCACTTCGAGTTGCGCCACCGCGACCGGCAGCAGCGCGGCCAGCGCCTCCACGACTTCCCACTGGGCATCGGTGTATTTGGCGGGCGGCAGGATGCGCGTTTTATCGAGCAATTCGATAAAAGTGCGGTGATTGGAAAGCGTTGCAATTAAAAGTTCGAAACGTCTCTTGGCGTCTTCGCGCTTTTGTTTTTCCGCGCCTTTGGCTTTCGCGGGAGCCGGAAAGCCTTCATCTTCCGTAATGCGCGCGCGCAGCGTTCCCGTGTTGGTGAGCACAAGTGAAGCCAGTCCGCGCCAGCAAGAAAGATCTTCGAGTGCCGAGCCGGGAACCGCTTTCATGCCGCGGCATGCGGTGACCGGTGTTGTCTTATCTGCGGCGGCAAGATTTTCAGCGGCATACGCGGCGAGCGCAATGATTTCATCGCGCGCTTCCTTCGGCATGAGCGCGGCAAGGCTTGCGAGCGCATCGTGGGTCACGTCTGCGAGCGCGGTTTCCAGCGTCGATGACATGAGGCGCGGCGATGCTTTGTCCGCGAGATGGCGCAGCCATTGGTCGCGGCGCTTGAGCATTCGGGCAAGCAATTCCCGCGCATTATCCACGTTGTTGTCGAGATGGCGCAGGATCAGCGCAACCGGCTCGGACCATTGCTCTTTCGAGTCGAGCCCGTCGAGCGTGCGCTGCGCTGCTTCAAGGTAAAGTTGTTCAGCGTTCTCCAGGATTCCGGGCTGCGCGCCGAAGCCCGACAGCACCGGCAGGTGGCGCGTGAGCCACGCGCACAGCGAATCTATGGTTTCAATGCGCAGCCTGCCGGGATTTTCCGCAAGCGCCCAGCGCGCCTTTGCATCGCGCGCGGCGACCGCCTTTGCGAGCTCGCGGGTGATTTTCTCGTGGGGCTTTTCGGGCGGCGTGGCGCTTTCCACAGATGCCAGCGCCGCGAGCACGCGGTTGCGCATTTCGGTTGCGGCCTTGCGCGTGAATGTGATGGCGATGATTTCTTCGGGCGCGTCCACGCGCGCGAGCAGCGCGAGGTAACGCTGAATCAAAAGCTCGGTCTTGCCTGAGCCCGCAGGCGCCTGCACTATGAAGGAATTCGCGACATCGAGCGCGCGCTTACGCGCTCGCTCGTCGGCTTGAGCTCGGGATTCACTCATCGTTTTCTTCCTCCGCAATCACCGGACCGCGATCCTTGATTTCCCTTACCCGGCACAACGCGCCCAGATCGCAGTCGCGGCAGGTTGTTGGATAATTCTTGGGCGAAACATCGGCGCGGCCGTCGAGATATTCGCGTGCGAGGTTCTCCAGCATGGTGCGCCAGCTTTCGAACAAATCTTTCCAGTCTGCGTATTGATTCGCAGCGATTCTATTATCGGCAAGCGTCTGAACACCGGGAAGCAAATCTTTTTCTCGCGACAGGCCTTTGAACAGCACGTCCTGCGCGTGCAGCTGCACGAAAGCCACCGCCGCGACATCGTCGCGCCCGGCGCTCACCGCGTAGAGCGGCAATTGCGGCTCGTCGGGGCGCTCGCCGAGCCAGCTGCCGACTCCGGCTTGCCTGCCCGTTTTGTAATCGAGTACGACGCGGCTGCCGTCTTCAAGCCTGTCCACGCGGTCGGGCCGCGTTGAGACTCCGACTCCGGCGACTGTAACCTGCTGCGGTTTCTCGCGCGCAAGCAGCTCGAAAGGCGCGCGGTTTTTTTCCAATTCAAGCAAGCGCATGAGCAGCATAGCGACGCGCTCCTGCTCAAGCGCGGTGAAAGCCGGGGTCATGACATCGGAGCGCTTCCTGCGCATGCTCTCCAGCGCATCTTTCGCCGCCCGCCCCACCGCCGCTTTCAATTCCTCATCGCTTGCTGTGGCCAGCTGCTTGCTGTTTTTCAGTTCCTTCCAAAGATTCTCTGCGGCCCAATGCATCAGACTGCCACGGTCGAGGGCATCAAGCCCCGCATGTCCAGCTTCCACTCCTATTGCGCCCAAACGGTAAATCGCGAAAGCGCGGAAAGGGCACGCTGCCTGGTTCTTGAAAAATCCCGCGCCGCCTTTGACTTCGATCCCGGCAGGCAGTGCCGGCGCTTTGAAATCGGCTAGCGTCTCGATGGCGCGCGAAGCGAAGATGGCGCTGCGGTAAAGCGCAGCGTCTTCCAACGCGGGCTGCATTTGCGGCACTTCACTCAACAGTGGACTCGGCCTCAATTCGCGGTCGCCGTCTCGCAAAGGGTAGCTAAAGCGGATGTCCTGTGCGCTGGCGAGCCAGCTTTGGGTCGTGCGGCGCGCAAATGCAAGCTGCCAGTCGGCGCCGGCGTGCGGCACGTTGAGCTTGCGCTGCACCGAAAGCGGCAGGAAAGGATTGGGGTTGGGCGGCTGCGGCCACGCTTCGTCGGTTAGGCCGGTGACAAATAAAAAATCAAACTCCAGCGCGTTGGCTTCCAGCACGCCCAGCGCCTGCACCGGAACTTCAGGAGATTCGGGCTGGAACAAGGCATCACCTGCAAGCCGCTTCAGATTTTTTAGCGCTTCGTAATAACCCAGGCGAGGCGCGATGACATCGAGCGTGGAAAGTTTGGATATGATTTCGCGCCACTTGCCGAAAGTCTGGTATTCCTCGGAATCGAGCGTGCGCTCGCCCGGCCAGCCTAATTCTTTGAGCAACTGCTGGAATGCGCTGCTCCACGCAGAAGGCGGCTGTATCGCTTTCTTCGCTTCGCCAGCAATCTTTTTCCATGCATCAAGCTGCGCGGCGAGTTGCGGCGAATTATGAGCTTCGCGCGTGAGCATTTTGAGCGTAACGGTGGGCCGCCCTATTTCGCGCAGACGCGCATCGAGCAACGCGCGCAAAGTGAGTTCCTGCTCCGCCCCCGCGAGGAAAGGGCTTCTCAAGAGCGAGCCCATGTCTTGCAGCGTGAGTTCGCCCCGCGCGAGTTCGAGAATCAGTAGCGCGCTTGCCACCAGCGGATAATCGGTGAGCGCCAATCCCAACGAAACATTGTATGGCCGCGCGCGCTCACGTGAACCGGACACCACGCGCGCGGGCTGCAGCACGTCGTCGAAGATGCGCACGATATCAGCGCGGCGCTGCCTGAGATCGGGAACGACGACGCCGATACGTGTATCAGGCTGCCTGGCAAGCGTTTGCTTGATTCGCAAAGCGACGGCGTAAAGCTCAGCTTCGGAATCGGTGTAGCCGGTGCGGATGGCGGGCGCAGCGCTTGCTTCCGGCTTCGCTTCACTCACAGTGCTGCCTGCCGCAGCCAGCGCTTTGAAAAAATCCCGCTGCTGGGGTGAAAGCTCGTCAAAGCCGTAAAGCACGATAGTGAGCGGCTTGAGAACTTTAGCGGCAGCGGCAAGAGCGTCGGCGAGACGCGCGCTATCCAGCCAATTTTTCTCTGCGCAGATTTTTTCATAGCGCTTCGCCCATTTGCGGAAAGCCTGGCCGTCCTCATCGAGGATGGAAGAGTAGCGTGCGAAATCAATGCGGAAATCGTGCCGGATAGACCAGGCTTTGCGCGCCTGGCGCGCGGCGGCAGCGGGATTAAGGAGAATTCCTCCCTGCGGCGAATCGGCAATGATTTCCTCCCACAGCGCAGTTTCCTGTTCTTCTGAAAGCAGCGTTGCACCGCGCTCCAAGCGCGAAAGCTCAGACCATGCACGTTTCAGGAACGCGCTGTAATGAAGGATATCGGCAGTGGGCCAGACTGAAAGGCCGCGCTGTTGTTGCGCGGCGTCGAACTCGCGCTTGATGGACTGCGCCAGCCTTTGGTTGGATGTAATTAAGGTTGCGCCTTGCTCAGCTGATTTGATGAGCAAGGCACGCGGCGAGATAGGAAATGCTGTGCTCATTCGCTGTCACGGCTTTTTGGCAAGTGCCGCATATCTCGGCCGCGCGGCGCGACGGGTGGGGAGCTACATGGAGTGAAACTGGTGAAACAGCCGGTTTATCGCTCCAACAACTTAAGCTTGTCTTTCACTGTCTTCCACTCGTCGGCGTCGGGCGGAGCGGGCTTCTTCTCTATGATAGGTTTCCAAATCTTGGAAAGCTCGGCATTGAGCGCGGTGAAATGCTTCTGGTTATCCGGCACATCATCCTCGGCGAAGATTGCATCCACTGGGCATTCCGCCACGCACAAAGTGCAGTCTATGCATTCATTGGGGTCTATCACCAGGAAATTCGGGCCTTCGCGGAAGCAGTCCACCGGACAGACATCCACGCAGTCAGTATACTTGCACTTGATGCAGCTCTCGGTTACGGTGTAAGTCATTACTGCAAACCTAAATATTTAAAAATATTATTTTAACAGAAATCGGTATCCCAACATCCCTACAGCCATGAGGGCGAAGCCCACGCCGAAATTGAGCCAGAACGGCCAGTGACTTTTCGTCTGGAACAAGAAAGGCAGGAAAAACAACAGCGAAGGCGGCACCAGGAAAAATATGTCCCTGGCGAACACCGCCACCTTGTCTGAGTCACGGGTGTCCCAATATAACCAGAGCATGGCTAGCATGGAAGTCAGCGGCAGAGCGATGACAAACGCCCCGAGAAAAGTCGAGCGTTTGGCGATTTCTGCAGCAGCCAGCAACAGCGCGACACTAAAGAGAATTTTGACGATGAACAGGGTGACTTCCCAAACAGGCTAATTTTCGCTAGCATAATACCCCAAGCGGCTTTTCACCACCCCTCTCCCACCGCCAATTTCCCCTAAGACGAGGATTTTTTGATGAGTAGTCATATACATTACGTCACCGACGATACTTTCGAGACGGAGGTGCTGCAGGCGCAAGTACCAGTGCTGGTGGATTACTGGGCGGAATGGTGTGGTCCATGCAAGATAATTGCACCGATATTGGACGAAGTGGCGCAGGAATACGCAGGACGCCTCAAGATCGCCAAGCTCAATATAGATGAGAACCAGGCAACGCCGCCGAAATACGGCATCCGCGGCATACCGACCCTGATGCTGTTCAAGAATGGCAACATCGAGGCCACCAAAGTCGGGGCGCTCTCGAAATCGCAGTTGACAACTTTTATTGACAGCAATATATAAACCCGTTAACCTTCGCCTTGAGCACCTCTTGACAGCAGGTCCAAGAACCACAACTAATAATGCATCAAGTAGGTTCGGGCGCAAGTATCGTCTCGCCTTTCTTTACATTCCCAATTTTTCGTTTTAACCCTCACTGAGTTTTTTCCAATATGCATTTATCCGAACTTAAAAACCTCCATGTCACCGAACTGGTGGACATGGCCATCACCAATGAAATAGAGGGCGCCAATCGCCTGCGCAAGCAGGAACTGATTTTTGCCCTCCTCAAAAACCAGGCGCGCAAGGGCGAAAGCATTTTCGGCGAAGGCACTCTGGAAGTCCTGCCCGACGGCTTCGGCTTTCTGCGTTCTCCCGATACTTCTTATCTCGCCGGGCCCGATGACATTTACGTCAGTCCCAGCCAGATACGCCGCTTCAACCTGCACACCGGGGATTCGATCGAGGGGGAAATCCGCACTCCCAAGGACGGCGAACGCTATTTCGCGCTGGTCAAAGTGGACAAGGTCAACCTTGAGCCGCCGGAAAACTCCAAGCACAAAATCCTGTTCGAAAACCTGACACCGCTGTTTCCTAGCACGCCACTCGTCCTGGAGCGTGATATCAAGGCGGAAGAAAACATCACCGGCCGCGTAATTGACATCATTGCGCCTATCGGCAAGGGGCAGCGCGGGCTGATCGTATCGCCGCCCAAGGCCGGCAAGACAGTGATGCTCCAGCATATCGCGCACTCTATCGCGGCGAATTTTCCCGAGTGCGTGCTGATCGTGCTGTTGATTGACGAGCGGCCTGAAGAGGTGACGGAAATGCAGCGTTCGGTCAAGGGCGAAGTAGTCTCCTCCACTTTCGATGAGCCGGCGACGCGCCACGTGCAGGTGGCGGAGATGGTGCTGGAAAAAGCAAAACGCCTTATCGAACATAAAAAGGACGTGGTAATCCTGCTTGACTCGATAACGCGCCTGGCGCGCGCCTACAATACCGTAGTGCCGGCTTCGGGCAAGGTTTTGACCGGCGGCGTGGATGCGAACGCGCTGCAGCGCCCCAAGCGTTTCTTCGGCGCGGCGCGCAATATCGAGGAGGGCGGCAGCCTCACTATCCTTGCGACCGCGCTCATCGACACCGGCTCGCGAATGGACGATGTGATCTACGAAGAATTCAAGGGCACCGGCAATATGGAAATCCATCTCGACCGGCGCATGCACGAGAAGCGCATCTACCCGGCGATCAACGTCAACCGCTCCGGAACGCGCAAGGAAGAATTGCTGATCAAGCCCGATGTGCTGCAAAAAATCTGGGTGCTGCGCAAGCTCCTCTACCCGATGGATGATCTGGAAGCAACCGAATTCCTGCTCGATAAATTACGCACGACAAAGAACAATGCGGA
>JAHFRG010000029.1:0-9211 GCA_023258935.1 Betaproteobacteria bacterium | reverse complement strand
ACTTCTTTGACTCGATGAAAAGAGGCTAGTCTCTACTTCACCGAGTTCTACCGGCTTGCATGACCGGGGCATTTCGCGCATAATCTGCGCCTTTCGCAAAATCCAGGAACCCGACTTAGGTTCCGCAAGGAACGACCGATGAAACCGGATATCCACCCGAAATACGAAGAAATCACCGTAAGCTGCAGTTGCGGCAACAAGTTCAAAACCCGCTCCACGCTGGGTCGGCCGCTGAATATCGAAGTGTGCTCAGTATGCCACCCGTTCTACACTGGCAAGCAGAAAATCGTTGACACCGCAGGCCGCGTCGAAAGATTTCGCCAGAAATACAGCCGGAAGAAAACCGCTTCTTGAGCGGGCGAAAAAACAAAGGCAGCCAAGGCTGCTTTTGTTTTTGGCGTTCCGTTCAAGCATAGCCGAAACTGTGCCGGTCGAGGGTAACGGCTTTGATCAGCGCATAGACCTCTTGCCCCACCTCGAGACCCAGTTGATGAATGGAGCGCCGGGTCAAGCGCGCCACCAGGCACGCGTCCCTGAATTGAAGCAGCAGAACTTGTTCATTTCCTAGCGGTCATTTGTCATAAACCCTTTATCGCCCCTCGGGCACAAGCTAAAATAATCAAATGAAGCCGCCGTTTGACCTGAAGCTTAGCATCATTGGACTCGCGCTCTGGCTCACTGCCTGCGCAACCAATCCGGTCACCGGGAGCCCGAACTTCGTGACCATGACGGAATCGCAGGAAATTGGCTTGGGCCGGCAATACGACGCCGAAGTCAGGAAGCAGTACCACGTTTATGACTCACCGGAGCTACAAGAATATGTCAACCAGGTAGGCCAGAAACTCGCGCACAACAGCCATCGGCCTAATATTTCCTACCACTTCACCGTCCTCGACTCGACCGAAGTCAACGCATTCGCCCTGCCCGGTGGGTATATCTACATCACCCGCGGGTTAATCACTTATCTCAACTCTGAAGCCGAGTTGGGCGCAGTGCTTGGCCACGAAACCGGCCACGTCACCGCGCGTCACAGCGTACAGCAAATCAGTGCGGCGACTGCCACCAATATCGTCGTGCAAATCACCTCAGTGTTTGTCCCGGGAATGAATACCGCGGCAGGCAGCAGCCTCACCAATCTGCTGGGCAACGCGCTGCTCTCGGGCTACGGGCGTGAGCACGAGCTGCAGGCCGACCACCTCGGCGCCGAATATCTGGCTCGAACCGGCTACGATCCGCAGGCCATGGTCCAGGTGCTCATCGTGCTGAAAAACCAGGAATTGTTCGACGCCGAAATCGCCAAGCAGGAAGGACGCGAGCCGCGCGCCTACCATGGGCTATTTGCTACGCACCCGGATAACGATACGCGCCTGAAACAAGTGGTCGGCGAGGCGCAAAGCATTGCCCGGCCGAACAGTGTGGAGAACCGCGAGGCGTTTTTGCAGCATATCAAAGGCATAACTTTTGGTGAGAGCGCCGATCAAGGCACCATCCGCAAAGGAAAGTTCTACCACAGCGAATTAGGGCTGACGTTGCAATTCCCCGAAGGTTGGCACATACACAATCTTGCCGACCGGGTGCAGGCGCAAAGCCCGACCAACGATGCCGGAATTGAGTTGCGCGTAGCAAATAAAGCCACAGGCTCACCTGAGGATTACTTGCGCAAGATGAAGTGGTTCAGCTTTGGCGAAAATATCGAGTCACTCAGCATCAATGGCCTTCCTGCCGCCACAACCGAGACTACAAGCCAGGGCAAGCCGGTGAAGATCACGGTGATCTATCTCAACAACAAAGCGTTTTTAATTGTGGGCAGCGCAGCTTCCAGGGCGGTGTTTGACCGCTACCATGACAACATCAACGCCACCACAACAAGCTTCCACCCCATCACCGATGCCGAACGCAAGCTAGCCAAGCCGCTGATGATAAGAATCATCACCGCCAAACAGGGAGTGACCTATGCGGAACTTGCGCGCTCGTCCCCATTGGGGAAAAATGCCGAAAGTTATCTGCGCCTGATCAATGCTCAATATCCTTCGGGTGAGCCGGCGCAAGGCCAAGAGCTAAAAATCGTGGAATGAGCTGGCGCCGTGTCCGCTTAAACCACCCCCTAAATTTTGAGGAGTCCCATGCTCTCGCAAGACGATGTGATTGAAATATCCGAAGATAGCAATTGGAGTTACAGGCCAGACCGGCAAACCGCAGCGCGGATGATCCGGTCATTGGAAAGCGGCAAGGTGCTTTATTTCCCGCACCTCGCTTTTGCCCTGAAGGAACCGGAACGACGCTTCCTCTCCCCCGGCTGTTCCGACGGCAAAGCCAAAAACGTGAGCTACGATCCGCGTAACGGAAGTATTCAAGGCACAAGCTGCAAAGACCAGGACAGTAATGATCTTGCGGCCATGATTTCGCGCTTTGCCGCGCAGGCAAGAGCTCTCATCGAATCCCTATTCCCTCATTACACTCCGCATCTGGAACAAGCGCGCACCAGTTACCGTCCGATGCCGGTGCAGCGGCGCTTTAGGTCAGTGCGCAAAGACGATTCACGCCTGCACGTGGATGCGTTTGCCTCGCGTCCTAACCAGGGCAAGCGTATATTGCGCGTATTTACCAATGTCAATCCCGACGGTCAGCCACGGGTGTGGAATATTGGCGAGCCTTTTGAAATTTTCGTACCGAAATATTACCGGCGGATTGCGCCGCAGTGGCCCGGATCCGCCTGGCTGCTTGAGCGCCTCGGGATTACCAAAGGAAAACGCAGCTTCTACGATCACATCATGCTGCAACTGCATGACCGCGGAAAAATGGACGATGCCTATCAGCAGAATGCGGATAAAATTACTTTTGCGTTCCCTCCGGGCGCGACCTGGCTCATGTTCAGTGATCGCGTGCTGCATGCCGCGCTTTCAGGACAGTATCTTCTGGAACAGACTTTTAATTTGCCGGTAAGCGCGATGCAAGACGAAAGATGCTCGCCGTTGCGTATCCTTGAAGAGCTATATCAACGAGAGCTGGCTTAACTTCGGATTGAAATGAATTCTATGGAAACTATTTTTGGCGCGACGCGGGCTCCCTCCGTCAAGCTTTCGCACCTTGCCGCCACCTGCCTGTTTTGCCTTGTCTGGATCCTTGCCGGGCTAATAGGCCACGAACCCTGGAAACCGGATGAAGCGGCGAACTTCGGGCTGGTGCATCACATTATCAACACCGGCGAATGGGTGGTTCCGACCCTGGCTGGTGAGCCTTCTATGGATAAGCCGCCACTTTTCTACTTAAGCGCGGCGTTGTTTGCCAAAGTTTTTTCTTCAGTGCTGCCCTTGCACGATGCAGCACGTCTTGCCAGCGGTTTTTACATGGCACTCACGATAATTCTCATGGGGATGTGTGGACAAGCACTGTACGGCAGGGGACATGGAACCATGACGGTCTTGATTCTGATAGGCAGCGTGGGCTTGCTGGTGCGCTCACACCAGCTTATCTCCGATCTTGGCTTGCTCGCTGGTTTTGCGTTGTGTCTTTACGGCCTTGCCTTGAACCAGAAACGCCCGCTGCTGGCCGGATTGCTTACTGGAACCGGGATCGGGATAGGTTTCATGTCCCGCGGCACTCTCGCCCCTATGGTGATGGTCTTTACCTGCCTGCTGTTGCCCGCACTGTTTAAGCCTTGGCGCAATCGCAATTATGCTTTATGCGTGCTATTTGCCGTCATCGCGTCAGCCCCCTGGCTCATCATCTGGCCTGTTGCACTGTACCAGCGCTCGCCAGAACTCTTTGCACAATGGTTCTGGGTGAAAGACCTTGGGCGTCTGTTTGGGTTCGCCCCGCCCGGAAATGAACTTTCGGCTCTGTACTTTTTGAAAAACATACCATGGTTTGCCTGGCCAGCGCTGCCGCTCGCGCTGTGGACTCTGTGGCGGGGCGGCCGCAAGGGCCTCGCCAAACCCGAGATCCAGCTGCCGCTCACCCTGTTCGCAGCGTTGTTTGCCCTATTGAGCCTCGACACTGACACGCATGATCTGGACGCGCTGCCTTTTCTGCTCCCTCTAGCGCTGCTCGCCACTCCCGCACTTGAAACCTTGCGGCGCGGCGCAGCGAGCGCGCTCGACTGGTTCGGCATAATGACCTTCGGGTTGCTGGCGGGTGGACTGTGGTTGGGCTGGTTTAGCTTAATAACCGGCTACCCAAGCGGCGTTGCGGCTTGGCTTAATAATTATTTGCCGGGATACAGCCTGCCGTTCAATATGTTCCATTTGTTAGTAGCCGTAGCATTCACTTTAGGTTGGTTCGCGCTGATCAGCCGTATCGGCCGCTCCAACCGCCGCTCCATCATTAACTGGGCGGGCGGCATGACCATGGTGTGGATGCTGGCCATGACACTTTGGCTGCCATGGCTAGATGCCAGCAAAAACTACCGCTGGGTGTTTTCCTCCCTGCAGCAATCGCTGCCGGCACAATATCAATGCATTTCAAGCCGTAATCTGGGCGAAACGCAGCGCGCGATGCTGGAATATTATGCGGGCATCATCACTCAACGTTCGGATATCAGCGGCACAGTGGATTGCAAACTGCTGTTGATCATGAGCAGGGCGCAGGGTCAACCTTCTGCCGGCGCCGACTGGGAAAAAATCTGGGAAGGCAGCCGCCCGGGAGACCGCATTGAGCGTTACTACCTGTATCAACGCCCGACTACTGCGCAATAATTTTACGTCTTAATAAATTCTGCCATGAAATATCATGACACGTTGCAACGGTTTGTTTTTGAGCATGCGCCTGTTAGAGGGGAAATCGTGCATCTCGGGGCGACTTGGCGCGCGGTGCTGGAACGTCACGATTATCCGCCGGCATTGCGCTCCCTGCTGGGGGAACTCATGGCCGCGGCAGCGTTGCTTGCCTCCACCCTCAAATTTTCCGGCACCATGACCATGCAGATGCAAGGTAGAGGGCCGGTGCAGCTATTGGTAGTGGAATGCTCCTCTGAACTTAATTTGCGCGCCACTGCAAAATGGGAAGGCGTGCTCTCCGACATGCCGCTTAAGGAACTGCTCGGCGCCGGGCGTTTTGTCATCACCATCAACCCGCTCGAGGGCAAACACAGCTATCAGGGCATCGTCAATCTCGAGGGCAGCACGGTAGCACAGGTGCTGGAACATTACATGGCGGGGTCTGAACAGCTGGAAACGCGCTTGTGGCTGGCGGTGGACGACGCTCAAGCCTCAGGCCTGCTTTTGCAACGCCTGCCTGCACCTGAAAGCAAAGACCATGACGCCTGGAACCGTGCCGTATTGCTTGCCTCCAGCATTGAGCGCGACGAACTGCTGCAACTGTCAGCGCAACAAATAATCCACCGCCTGTATCATGAGGAAGACATCCGCGTTTTCAGAGTGAAACCGGTGAGCTTCCGCTGCTCCTGTACGCGCGAAAACGTTACCGATATGCTGCGTATATTGGGCTACAGCGAAGTGCGCTCAGTGCTGGAGGAACGCGGTGCTGTGGAAGTGCGTTGCGAGTTCTGTAACCGTAGCTACCTGTTTGACCCGGTGGATGCAGAGCAAGTGTTCGCCGCCGAAATCATCACACGCATCAATCCGACACGCCATTAGCAAATACATTGCCTCGACGGTAATCAGTTATAGGGGTAAACTTCTATTGTGCAGTGCGTCATTAAGATCATTTATAATTATGCCTTGCGTTTTTTTCAACGGATAAAAGGATCATGAAGATGAACAATTCACGTGAAGTAGTGGTGGTCAGCGGTGTGCGCACGGCTATTGGCGATTATGGCGCCAGCCTCAAGGATTTTGCGCCAACCGAGTTAGCAGCCCGGGTCGTGAAAGAAGCGGTGAGCCGCGCCAAGGTAGATCCCAAGGAAGTCGGCCATTGCGTGTTTGGCAACGTGATCCATACCGAGGCCAAGGACATGTATCTTGCCCGCGTGGCATGTATAAAAGGCGGTCTCCCCCAAGAGACCCCGGCTTTGACCTTGAACCGCTTATGCGGCAGCGGTCTGCAAGCCATCGTCAGCGCTTCTCAACACATTTTGCTTGGCGATATCGACGTCGCGGTGGCAGGCGGTGCTGAGAGCATGAGCCGCGGTGGATATCTGATGCCAAGCCTGCGCTGGGGACAGCGCATGAATGACGGCGGCGTCATAGACATGATGGTTGGCGCGCTGACTGATCCTTTCGACACTTTACACATGGGCGTTACTGCCGAAAATGTGGCCTCGCGCTGCAAGCTTTCCCGTTCCGAGCAAGATGCGTTTGCCGTTGAAAGTCACAAACGCGCAGCCAACGCGATTGCCAAGGGTTACTTCAAGGAGCAAATCCTTCCCATCGAACTCAAGACCAAAAAAGGCCCGGTGATGTTCGAAACCGACGAGCATGTGCGCAGCGACGCCAGCATTGAAGGCATGGCCAAGCTTAGGGCAGTTTTCCAGAAGGAAAACGGTACGGTCACCGCTGGCAATGCCTCTGGCATCAACGATGCCGCTGCGGCCGTGGTGCTGATGGAAAAAGGCGCTGCTGCAAAAAGAGGACTCAAACCCATGATGCGGATGCTCGCTTATGCCCATTCCGGAGTGGATCCAAAAATCATGGGCATGGGACCGGTACCGGCGGTGCGCAAAGCATTGGAAAAAGCCGGGTTGAAGCTGGAGCAAATGGATGTCATCGAGTCCAACGAAGCCTTTGCCGCTCAGGCGATGGGAGTAAGCAAAGAACTTGGAATGAATCCTCAGAAAGTCAATCCCAACGGCGGCGCGATTGCTTTGGGCCATCCCATTGGCGCCACAGGTTGCATTCTCACCATCAAGGCCATGTATGAATTGCAGCGCTCCGGCGGGCGCTATGGATTAGTCACCATGTGCATCGGCGGCGGCCAAGGCATCGCCGCAGTATTTGAGCGTATATAAATTGAAGCCTGCTGGTTCCGGTCAAGCTCGACACCCGATTGACCATAGATTCTTTTAGTGAACGGTTGCAGTGGCCGCTCACTTGGTTTTTGGCCTACGCCGTGCTTACGCTTGTCCACTTCGGAGTTGCTGCAATTCCCCCAGGCAAAAATGGATGTAGGCAAGGCCGATATAAACCGGTGAAAACAGATTGAGCACAGGCACAAACTGGATAAGAGCCAGTATTGCGCCCAACACATAGAGCCGTATTCCCGAGCGCTCCAGGACCCGCTCGAATTCATCGGTGCTTGCGTGCTCTGCGAGTGCATCGTAGCGAAACAGGCGCTGGCTCAAATAAGCTGACAGCAGTACCGGCAATACCACAGCAGGCAGGCCAAACAACCAAAACGGCAGCGTCACCATCCACAGCAGAATAAATATTATGGTCGCCACCAACGCATTCCATAGACTACCCAAAACCGTGCCGCCGTGTTTCTCTTCCAACCGGGGATAATTGCGCGCACCCACATGTTTGACCATCACCGGCATCGCAAGCACCGAAGTAACCAATAGTGCTGTAACCAGGACGACTGGAAACAACAGCAAGATCAGTAGCACTGTGGTAACAGATGCCGCAAGCCAATGAATTTCATGGCGCAGCAGATATTCATCCAATGGGGTCTGCGCAAGCAAATGACCCACTCCTATCACCCAGTCCTGCCAGAACCACCAGGAGAGACTGCCCCAAAAAACAAAAGCCAGCAAAACCGGTAATAGAGTAAGTCCCAGAATTTTCGGGTGAAACAGGCTCAGCAAGGCATTTCCTAGAGCTTTAAAAAGGTTTTCCATAGCTAACTATATGATAAATATATGTTTAACGTATATTAACCCAAGTGATTGTTGCATCACAAAATATTTTCTATATATATGTTGACACAACCAATTAAATCAGTAGAATAGCAATTGATGCACTGCAACATATTTGATCTGCCGCTGCAGAAACTTCATGTTTAATCATTTATTAATTAGGAGAAAACCATGTTTAACATACCTGAGCAACTGGTTGCCGCCAACAAAAGCAACTTGGATACAGTAATAGGAATCACCGCTGCCACGCTGCAAGCTGCTGAGCGTTTATTTGATTTGCAATTATCCGCAGCCAAAACCAGTCTGGCGGATAACACCACGAACGCCAAAGCACTGATCGCAGCCAAAGACGCGCAGGAAGTGATGGCCCTGCAATCTACCATCGCCGAGCCTGTGTTTGAAAAAGCCCTGGGCTTTTCACGCAGCCTGTATGAAGTGGCGAGTGAAACCCAAGCGGAAATCACCAAGTTGTTCGAAGAGCACGCCGCCGAGTTCAATAAAGCAGTGGCTTCTTCTCTGGACAAGGTTGTGAAAACCGCTCCGGTAGGCTCCGATTTCGCGGTTGCCGCTGTTAAATCAGCAATGGCCGCTGCCAATACCGTCTACGGCAATATGTCCAAGACTGCCAAGCAAGTCGCGGAATTGACTGAAGCCGGCGTTGCTGCTGCGACCAGCCAAGCCCGCCACGGCAAGAAAAAAACAGCTTAAGCTCCTTCAAGCCTGCAAAGCCCCCGTGCTAAACCGGGGGCTTTTTATTTGTGTGTAAGTAGCCCAAAAGCACGTAAAATGTCGCGGAACCGGGTTGCTCAGAACTCTTTAACCGGCTCCAGAACAAATCATGTCCCAGCTTACCCAATCTCCGGCCTGGAAAGCTTTACAAGCGCACCAGAAAATCATGGCGCAGCGCCACATGCGGGAGTTGTTCGAAAAAGACCCGCAGCGCTTTGAAAAATTCTCGCTGCACTTAAACGGCATGCTGCTGGACTATTCGAAAAACCTGATTAACGATGAGACGATGCAACTCCTTCTCGCGCTTGCCGAGCAGGCCGGTGTCAAACGCTGGGCGGAAAAAATGTTCAGCGGGGAAAAAATCAACACCAGCGAAAACCGCGCCGCTTTGCATACTGCTTTGCGCAACCCGTCTCGGAAGCCGTTAAATCTGGACGGGAAGGATATTAGGCGAGAGGTGCAGAGAAACCTCGACCACATGCGCAGGTTTTCCGACGCGGTGCGCAGCGGCAATGCCATGGGGCACAGCGGCAAGTCTTTTACTGATGTGGTCAATATCGGCATCGGCGGCTCGTATCTCGGTCCGCTGATGGCAAGCGAAGCGCTGAAACCCTATGGCAGCCCGCACCTAAGACTGCATTTTGTCTCCAATGTGGACGGCACTCATCTTGCAGAAACAATCAAGCCGCTCAACCCGGAATCCACACTATTTATCGTCGCCTCAAAAAGCTT
>JAHFRG010000028.1:3738-15947 GCA_023258935.1 Betaproteobacteria bacterium | reverse complement strand
CGATTGCTCCCGCGATTAATAAAGGCACTGCGGTTCTGCCGCTGCTTAATGGCGTGGCACACATGGAGATATTGAGCAAAAAATTCGGTGCGGAGCGGGTGCTGGGCGGGTCCTGCCAGATTGCCGCTACGCTCACGGAGAACGGCGAAATTCAACACCTTTACCCGGTGCACAAAATCATTTTCGGTGAGCGTTCCGGTGAAAAAAGCGCCCACTGCAAGGTTCTTGAAGCCGAGTTCGCTAAGACTTCCGTTTCCTATTTGCTGAGCCAAACCATTGATCTCGACATGTGGGAAAAATTCGTGTTTCTTGCAGCGCTCGCCGGAGCCACCTGCCTGATGCGCGCGTCCATCGGCGCCATCATGCAAACAGACGAAGGCGAGGCGATAGTTCTGGAAATGTTGAATGAATGCAAGAACGTTGCGCAGGCATCAGGCTACGCGCCGCGGGAAGAACATCTGGCGTGGTCGCGAAAGGTGCTGACTGAGCGCGGCTCAGTTATGGCGGCTTCGATGCTGCGCGATGTTGAACGCAACGGCAAGACGGAAGGCGACCACATCATCGGCGACATGCTGCGACGGGCACACGAGCACAAGCTGCAAACTCCCCTGCTGCGCCTGGCTTACTGCCATTTGCAATCCTACGAAACCAGGCAAAAGCAAAAGTGAATTGGTGGAAGGTGTGAGATTCGAACTCACGAGAGGCTTGCGCCTCTGCCGGTTTTCAAGACCGGTGCCTTAAACCGCTCGGCCAACCTTCCGTTCATTACCATTGGTAACCTGCCGGTTTTAGCTCCGGCATAACCTGCAAGCAGGTTAGCCTTCACTGGAGCAGGCTTCGCATGCTCCAAGACCGGTGCCTTCAACCGCTCGGCCAACCTTCCGTCATCACTACTGGAAACCTGCCGGTTTTAGCTCCGGCATTACCTGTGCAAGCGCACCATATTCTAACACTTTGTTTTGGTTGGCAGCTTGACGCAAAACGTCGCGAGCAGGCCGAGATGCTAGGCGCGGGCGAGCGAAAGGTGAGACAGTACAGGGAAGTACGGCGAGCATTGAGCGAGCACGCAACACCGCAGATCGGCCGCGCAGTAGTTTTGCCAAGCTGCTAACCGGCTTGCAACTTTTACCGGGGCCGAGTAGTCTTAGTCACTGAGCATGTGCTCAAGTTTATTGAGGAGCAGTTTCGATGCAACCGGATATACAGACAAGAGCGCAAACGACACAACTAGCGCTGGTCCAGCACAAGGTATTGCGCAATACCTACATGATGCTGGGGTTGACCATGATTCCAACGGTGATCGGCGCAATCGCCGGAACCGCAACCAATTTCTCATTCCTTGCGCAATACCCGATCATGGGGCCGCTGTTGATGCTGGCGGCAATGTTCGGGCTGATGTTCGCGGTGAGCGCAGCCCGCAACAGCATCTGGGGCGTGGTATTGCTGCTGGCTTTCACTTTTGTGATGGGCTGGTGGCTAGGACCGATGCTGCAATATGCCCTGCAGTTCAGAAACGGCGGGCAATTGGTGGGTGTGGCCGCCGGGGGAACTGGGTTGATTTTCTTCACCTTGGCGGGAATCGCCACCGTCACCAGGAAAGATTTCAGCTTCATGGGCAATTTCCTGATGGTCGGGCTGGTTCTGCTGATCATCGCCTCGGTCGCTAATTTGTTTTTCCAGATTCCCGCGGCGTCCATGACGATTTCAGCGCTGGTGGTTATGCTGTTTTCGGGTTACATCCTGTATGACGTGAGCCAGATCATTCAAGGCGGCGAAACCAATTACGTCATGGCCACGCTTAAGATTTACCTCGACATTTACAATATTTTCATCAATCTGCTGAATTTGCTGCTGGCGTTCTCGGGACAGCGGGATTAAATTTATATTGATTACTAAAGGGCAGCTCAGGCTGCCCTTTTTATTTGGCTTCCTCGAATAGCGCGATGGATTCGATATGCGAAGTGTGCGGGAACATGTTAATCACTCCCGCCGCCTTGAGCTGGTAACTCTTCACATGCACCAGCACCGCCGCGTCCCGCGCCAATGTCGCAGGATTGCAGGAAATATAGACGATGCGCGACGGTGCGCTGTCCCCTAACGCTTTCACCACTGCCACCGCGCCATCGCGCGGCGGATCAAGCAGCATCTTGTCAAAGCGGCCGTAGCTTGCCATAGAAGCCTCAGTCACTTCAAATAGATTTGCAACATGGAAATCGGTTGTTTCCAATAAACCATTCCGCGCGGCGTTTTCTGCGGCGCGGCGCACCAGTTCAGTATCACCCTCTATGCCCGTCACCATTGCCCCGCTGCGCGCTGCAGGCAAAGTAAAATTTCCCAAACCACAGAACAAATCCGCAATCTTTTCTCCTGGCACAGGATCAAGCAACTGCATGGCACGACGCACCAGCACCCGGTTCATGGCATGATTGACCTGAGTGTACTCGGTGGGATGAAACGCCAGGGTCAAGTTGTATTCAGGCAGCGTGTAATAAAGCCCGGGCAATCTCTCTGGATAAAAAGCATACGCCGATTCACGCCCACCCGGCTGCAGGTAAAACTGCAGCCGGTGGAGGTCGGCAAAAGTTTTGAGTAATTTCCTGTCGGCATTATTCAGCACGTCCAGGATGCGCAGCACCAGCACGTCAGCTGCTTCTCCCGCCGCAAATTCCAGCTGTGGTATTCGCTCGCGAAGCGATAAACCATTGATCAGCTCGCGCAACGGATTAAGCAGTTCTGAAATCCGCCGGGGCAGGATTTCGCAGCTTTGCATATCGGCGACAAAGCTGCTGCGCTTCTCGTGAAATCCCACCAGCACGGCGCCTTTCTTCGCAACGTAGTGCACCGCAAGCCGCGCGCGCTGCCGGTATTCCCATGCCGGACCGTAGATTGCCGGCAACAGCATTTCCGCTTTGACTTTGCCGATGTGCCAGAGATTGTCTTCGAGTATGCGCTGCTTCGCCGCGACCTGGGCTTTTGCATCAAGATGCTGCATGCTGCAGCCGCCGCAAGTTCCAAAATAGCTGCAGCGCGGCGCAACCCGCATGGGACTCGAGCGCCTGATACGCTCCGCCTTGCCTAGCTCGTATTTCGGTTCTTTACGGTACGCCGAGTAAAACACCGATTCGCCCGGCACCGCATCTTCGATAAAGGCGGCCTTGCCTTCAACATGTGCAACGCCGCGGCCTTCCTGGTCCAGGGATTCAATGACTGCTTCGGTGAACAATTGCAAATCCGGGAATCAGGCGGCGCGCCATTCGCTCAAAAATTCGCGCCAGTGCGGCTCGGTATTCTTGCTTAAGCTCGCCCTCACCAGTTCGCATTCGCGCCGGTACTGCTCATTACTGAATACTCCACGCACCAGTTGAAAGCGCAGATAAAGCAGATAGGTATTCGCGGCATCGGTTTCACAGTAATTGCGGATCGAGTTGGTTTTGCCGCTCTGGTAGGCATCCCATATTTTTGATCCATCCATTCCCAGCTTGCCTGGAAAACCGATGAGTCTGGCCATTTCATCGAGCGGGACGTTATTGCGAGGCTGGTAAAGTGCCAGCAAATCCATTAAATCCAGATGGCGCAGATGGTAGCGGCTGATGTAGTTGTTCCATTTGAATTCCTTGTTATCTTCCCCCATGTCCCAGTAGCGCGCGGCGGGAATGCCGTGAATCATGCTGCGATAATGCAATACCGGCAAATCGAAGCCGCCGCCGTTCCAGGAAACCAGTTGTGGAGTGTATTTTTCGATGCCGTCGAAAAAGCGCCGGATCAGATCAACTTCCGTGGCCTTTGCATCTCCCAATGACCAGACCGTGAAGCCATCCCGGTCGCGCAAGACGCAGGCAATGGCAACCACTCGATGCAGGTGCAGCGGAAGGAAATCGCTGCCGCTTGACTGGCGGCGGCGCTGGAAAGCCATTTCGGCAATGTCGCTTGCCGCCATCTCGGGATCCAGCGCGTGCAATGTGCGCAGGCCTTCGATGTCCGGAACCGTCTCAATGTCAAAGGCCAGAACAGGCGTCATTGATTACGCCGGGAACACCCCGGTGGATAAATAACGGTCGCCCCGGTCGCACACGATGGACACGATCACCGCATTTTCCGCTTCAGCGGAAACCTGCAGCGCCGCCCACAGCGCGCCGCCGGAAGAGATGCCTGCGAAGATGCCTTCCTCGCGGGCAAGCCGGCGTGTCATTTCTTCGGCATCCTGCTGGCTCACCTCAATGACGCGATCCACCCGCTTGCGGTCAAAAATTTTGGGGAGATACGCTTCGGGCCACTTGCGTATGCCGGGTATTTGCGAACCTTCAGTAGGCTGGCAACCGATGATCTGGATCGCCGGGTTTTTTTCCTTGAAAAAGCGCGAGCAGCCCATGATGGTGCCGGTGGTCCCCATGCTGGAAACGAAATGTGTGATCTTGCCCCCGGTGTCGCGCCAGATTTCAGGGCCAGTGCCTTGGTAATGGCAAAGCGGGTTGTCGGGGTTGGCGAACTGGTCGAGGATGATGCCTTGCCCTTCATCGCGCATGCGCTCGGCGGTGTCTCTCGCCATCTCCATTCCCCCTTTTTCCGTCGTGAGCACAAATTCTGCGCCGAAAGCACGCATGGTCTGCCGCCGCTCCAGGCTCAAATGTTCAGGCATAACCAGAATCATGCGGTAGCCCATCATCGCCGCGCACATCGCCAGCGCGATGCCGGTATTACCGCTGGTCGGCTCTATCAAAGTGTCTCCCGGTTTAATGTCACCGCGTGCCTGGGCGCGCGTGATCATGGAAAACGCCGGGCGGTCTTTTACCGACCCCGCCGGATTGTCGCCTTCCAGTTTGACCAGAATGGTGTTGGTGGTTTTTCCGGGGATGCGCTTTAACTTGACCAGCGGGGTATCGCCGACCAATTGCTCGAGGGTTTTATACATGCAGTGCTTTCAAAATTCACTATCCATTATCATACCCAAAGCTGCACAGAAGTTGCCAAAGCCGGTTGGAAAGCGCGCTTAAGGCTGTTTCAGTAACTGCTCGACGTAGCGGGTGATGCCCTGCTGCACATTTAGAAAAGGCTCCTGGTAGCCTGCGCTGCGCAAGGCGCTGATATCCGCCTGGGTATAATTCTGGTACTTGCCATGCAGCATTTCCGGGAAGGGAATGTACTGAATGATACTCTGTCCTTGCATTTGCTTCAGGCTCAAATTGGGCTCGCCTTTGCGGCAAGCATTGACCGTGGCTACTGCCACTTCATTGAAGGTCTGTGACGCTCCGGTGCCAACGTTGAAAATCCCCGATTTCTCGGGGTGATCGAGAAAGAACAGGTTGACTTTGATTGCATCCTCAACCGATATGAAGTCCCGCCGCTGCTCGCCGTCCGTGTAGCCACCGCTGCCCTGAAACAGATTTACCTTTCCGGTTGCGCGATATTCGTCAAAGAAATGCAAAGCTACAGAAGCCATTTTTCCCTTGTGGCGCTCGCGGGGACCGTAAACGTTGAAATAGCGCAAGCCGGTAATTTGCGCGCTGCGTTCGACCAGTCTGTGCCGCGCCAATTGATCAAATAGAAACTTGGAATAGCCGTAAACATTAAGCGGCGCTTCATGTTCGCGTGCTTCCTTGAATACCTTGCCTGCTCCGTACACCGCGGCCGACGAAGCATAAATAAAAGGCACGTCCTCGTCTTGACAATACTCCAGTAGCTGCGCTGAGTAACGGTAATTGTTCTGCATCATGTAGCGGCCGTCGCTCTCGATGGTATCGGTGCACGCGCCCTGGTGCAGGATGGCGCTGACTGCACCATCGAATTCCCCTTCAACCACGCGCTCGAGAAAAGCCTCCTTATCGAGATAATCGGCGATATCGCAATCAATCAGATTAATGAATTTGTCGGCGGGTTTCAGCTCATCCACTGCAAGAATGTTGGTTTCTCCGCGCTGATTTAACGCTTTGACCAGATTTGAACCGATAAACCCGGCAGCTCCGGTTACAACAATATACATGATGGCCTTTCCTTAACTCCCAAACAGCTCTTCACGGTGCACCACTGCCGTGCCAAGCTTGCCTACCACAATACCTGCGGCGCGGTTGGCAATGCGCACGGCATCGGGCAAATCAGCACCGCTTGCCAGCATGACTCCCAGCGCGGCAATCACCGTATCCCCTGCGCCGCTGACATCAAAGACTTCGCGCGCTTGCGCCCGCACCTTCAGCATGCCGCCGTTACTGAACAGCGTCATGCCTTCCTCGCCACGGGTCACCAGCAGCGCCTTGAGATTGAGTTTTCGCATCAATTGCCGGGCCTTGGCAGCGAACTCTTTGTCGCTTTTCCAGACCCCCACCATTTGCTGGAATTCGACGCGGTTAGGGGTGAGCATGGTGGCGTTGCGATATTGTTCGTAATCGTTGCCCTTGGGGTCGACCAGCACGGTCCTCCCGGCACGTTTGGCAAGTGCAATCATGCGCGCGATATGCGTAAGCCCCCCTTTTCCATAATCGGACAGGATCACCACATCACATGCAGACAATTTATTTTCAAAGTCGGCGAGCTTGGAAGCAAGTACTTCATGGCTGGGCGAGGTCTCGAAATCCACTCGGACCAGCTGCTGGCGGCGCGCTACCACTCGCAGCTTGACTGTAGTCATGATGCTGCGGTCATGGTGCAACAAGGCACGGACGCGATTGCGTTTGAGCAGATTTTCCAGCCGGATTCCGGGCTCGTCCACGCCCACGACCGAAAGCAGGGTCACTTGCGCGCCAAGCGCCGCCGCATTACATGCAACGTTTGCCGCACCACCCGGTCGCTCATCTTCCTTCTTAGGGTCAATTCTTACGATTGGTACCGGCGCCTCAGGCGAAATGCGGTCGACCTCGCCATACCAATAGCGGTCGAGCATGGCGTCGCCAACTACCAGCACGCGTGCTTTACTCATGGCACGAAGATCAACTTTGGCCGGCGTGCGATTGCCGCTTCTTTCTTTCATGCTTGATTCCCCGTCATTTCCCTGTTGATATCTTGCAAAACCCGCAGCGGATCGGCTGCCTGTGTAACCGGCCTGCCGATCACCAGATAATCCGCTCCATTGAGCACGGCCTGGCGCGGCGTTACCACGCGCAGCTGATCGTCATGACCGGTCTGTGCCGGCCTGATTCCGGGAGTGACCAGGCAGAATTCCCGGCCAAACTGTTTTTTCAGTTGCGGCGCTTCATGCCCTGAACAAACCACTCCGTCAGTGCCGGATTGATGCGCAAGACGCGCGAGCCGCAGCACGGCAACATCAATCTCGCCGCCAATTCCCAGATGGCCGAGTTCTTCGCGCCCCATGCTGGTCGGCACCGTGACTGCGATGAGCAGCGGCCGCGGCATGACCCCACCCAGAGCTTCGCGCGCCGCTGCAAGCATGGTGCTTCCTCCCAGCGCGTGCGCGCTCAGCATCCACACGCCGAGTTTGGAGGCTGCCTTGCATGCCTGGGCTACGGTATGCGGAATATCGTGAAACTTCAAATCCAGGAACACGCTGAATCCACGCCGCACCAATTGTTCAACCAGTTGCGGCCCGGCGGCAATGAACAATTCTTGGCCCACCTTTAAACGGCAGGCTCGAGGCTCAATCCGGTTCACAAACTGCAAAGCAGAATGCGCGTCGGCATAATCCAACGCAACTATAATCTTGGGTTCGATCATGCCGCCAGCTCGCCCTCTTCGGTCCTGCGCGGCGGATAAGTCTCCCAGCCACCGCAAGCCGGGCAACGCCAGTAAAACTGCCTTGCACGGAACCCGCAATTTTCACAGCGGTACATGGCCAAGCCGCGAGTGTGGCTGTGCACCAGATTTTTCATCAGTTCCAAATCATGACGGCGGTCAAGCGGCGCCTCCAGCATTTGCGCTTCGAGCAGTTTGTCCAAACCGAGCAAAGAGGGCGCGCGCTTCATCTCAAAACGCACCAGCTGATAGGCGGGCTCCGCGCCTTGTCGTGTCAGGGTAGCCTGAAATACCACGTTCAACAAATCCAGCGAAGGATAATTGGAAAGATAGCCGCGCAGCAATTGCAGCCCTTCATCCGGCTTGTCGAGATGGCGGTAGGCATTGAGCAGCTTTTCCGCAACCAGCGAAAGATATGCCGGGTCCTGCGATTCGATGCGCTTCCAGGCTTCAATTGCCGTTTCATATCGCTTTTCCAACATCTCCAAGTCGCCTAGCAGGATGCTGGCGCGCACGCATTTGCGGTGAGCAGCCAATGCCGCATCGAGATGAGGTCTGGCATTCTGCGGTCTGGAATGCGTGATTTCGTTTGCCGCCAGTTCGCAGTAAAAGTTGGCGATTTCTTTCTGGTGCGACTGGTTGGTGATTTTGTCGAGCTCCTGCGCAATCTGAATTGCTTTCGACCAATCTTTTTCCTGCTGGAAAATTTCCAAGAGATGCCTCGATGCCGCTTCCGCGTGCTGCGTGCTTTGCAACTTGCTGAATAATTCTTCTGCGCGGTCAAGCAGTCCCGCCTTGAGATAATCCTTGGCCAGCTCGAACGTGGCGCTCAGTTTCTGTTCCTGCCCCAGGTCGGCGCGCTCCACCAGATTCTGATGCATGCGTATGGCGCGCTCCACCTCGCCACGGCGCCGGAACAGATTACCCAGGGCAAAATGCAATTCCACCGTTTGCGGGTCAACCTTGACCACTTCGATGAACGCTTCTATCGCTTTGTCCGGCTGCTCGTTGAGCAGAAAATTCAACCCTTTGAAATAAGACAGGGGCAGAGAACGCGATTCCGACAACAACTGCTTGATGTCAATGCGCGCGGCAATCCAGCCCAGGCTGAAGAACAGCGGAAATGCGAGCAGCCACCAGAATTCAAGTTCCATCTAGGTATTGAATGCTGTGTAATGGGTGATACAGGAACATCGGATCGGCAAAATTAAACATCGTGTGCGGTTTGACTGTTCTCTTGATCTTTCAGGCGGAGTTCGCGTTTGAGCGACAGCATCTTGCGCCTTTGCCTGAAGATGTAACTGAGGCTGGCGATGACCCCCACTGCCGCGCCCGCACAGAAAAATACCAGCAGGATCAACACCAGCGGTGCTTGCCATTCGTAGCCAAGGTAGTAACGCAATACCGCAGTCTCGGTATTCTTCACCGCAAAACTGAGCAACAGCAGAAACAAAATAATTTTAAACAACCACGAAAGGTATCGCATATTCCCGCGATGAAACCCAATATGTAACAAAGGCGGCATCCTGCAACATGCCGCCTTTGGATTGCCTAACGACAACGCTTCTTATGTCTTATTATCAACCCGCTCTCGCAATTCCTTGCCCGCCTTGAAATGCGGCACATATTTTTCCGGAACTTTCACTTTCTCGCCGGACTTCGGATTGCGCCCGATGCGCGGCGGGCGGTAATTCAAGCCAAAGCTGCCAAACCCCCTGATCTCGATACGGTTGCCCTGGGCCAGGCTTTTGGTCATCGCGTCTAAAATCATTTTCACGGCAAGTTCCGCATCTTTTGCCACCAGTTGCGAATAACGTGCCGCCAATTTAACTATCATCTCAGACTTGGTCATGGCTTTTCCTTCTATTGTTCAGTATTTTTTACATCCAGCTTAGCTTTGAGCAGCGCGCCCAGATTGGTGGTGCCGGTAGTGGTTGCGCTTTCCGTCGCAACTATCGACATTGCTTCCGATTCTTCAGACAGATCCTTGGCTTTGATTGACAGATTGATGCTGCGATTCTTGCGGTCGATATTGATGATCATTGATTTGACCTCATCGCCTTCCTTAAGATGGTTGCGGATGTCCTCAACCCGATCGCGCGACACTTCAGAAGCGCGGAGATATCCATCCACATCGGTATCCAGCGCAATCACCGCGCCCTTGGCGTCAATTGATTTTACCTTGCCGGTCACTATGCTGTTTTTGTCGTGAGTAGCGATATAGCTGGTAAAGGGATCGCCGTCCAGTTGCTTGATACCCAGCGAGATGCGTTCGCGCTCAACGTCAATGGATAGCACAATCGCTTCAACTTCGTCGCCTTTTTTATAGTTGCGAACCGCCTGTTCACCCGGCTGCGTCCACGACAAGTCGGACAAGTGCACCAGCCCGTCTATGCCTCCCGGCAGGCCGATGAATATTCCAAAATCGGTGATGGATTTAATTTGCCCGCGCACCCGGTCGTTCTTCTTATGATTAAGCGCGAATTCTTCCCAGGGATTGGGCTGACATTGCTTCATGCCCAGCGAAATGCGGCGACGTTCTTCATCTATTTCCAGAATCATAACTTCCACTTCGTCTCCTAGCTGCACCACGCGGGACGGGTGAACATTCTTGTTGGTCCAGTCCATCTCCGACACATGCACCAGGCCTTCAATGCCCTGCTCGATTTCCACGAATGCGCCGTAGTCGGTAAGATTGCTCACTTTTCCGAAGAGTCGCGTACCCTGTGGATAGCGGCGGGAGAGCCCGACCCACGGGTCATCGCCCAGTTGTTTCAGCCCCAGCGATACACGGTTTTTCTCCTGGTCGAACTTGAGCACCTTGGCTTCCACTTCATCGCCCACTGCAAGCATTTCGGAAGGATGCCGGACGCGGCGCCAGGCCAAATCAGTAATATGCAGCAGGCCGTCAATGCCCCCCAAGTCCACAAACGCGCCATAATCGGTAATGTTTTTTACCACGCCCTTGACCACTGCGCCTTCCTGCAAGCTTTGCAAAAACGCCTGTCGTTCTGCACCTTGGCTTGCTTCGAGCACCGCGCGGCGTGACACCACCACGTTGTTGCGCTTGCGATCGAGCTTGATTACCTTGAATTCCATTTCCTTGCCTTCGAAGGGATTGGTGTCCTTCACCGGCCGGATGTCCAACAATGAGCCGGGCAGGAAAGCGCGGATGCCGTTCACCATGACAGTGAGTCCGCCTTTGACTTTGCCGTTGATCAAGCCTTGCACCAAAGTGCCTTTTTCGAGGGCTACTTCGAGCTGGTGCCAAGCTGCGAGCCGTTTGGCTTTGTCGCGCGAAAGCCGGGTTTCGCCATAACCATCTTCCAAAGCTTCAATGGCGACTTCGACAAAATCGCCGGGTTTGACTTCGACCTCGCCTTTATCGTTCTGGAATTCTTCTACTGAAATAAAGCTTTCTGATTTAAGACCGGCGTTCACCACTACATAGTTCACATCCACTCGCATGACTTCGGCGGTAATCACCTCGCCGATGCGCATTTCCTGGCGGGACAGGCTTTCTTCAAACAATGTGGCAAAATTTTCAGAACTATCTGAAGCCGTGGAAGCAGTAACCATCATTAAACTAACACCTGTAAGCCCGTCCTGGAGACGGGGGTTGGTTAAACACAGCCTGAAGTTTTGGCAAACCTCAAGCACTTATACAACTCACGATACTAGGGCACGATACCTTGCGATAACTTCGGCAACCGCTTCTTCTATACTAAGCGCGGTGGTGTCCAGCAAGCTGGCACCGGCATCCTGTCGCAGGGGAGCAACCGGACGCTCAATGTCACGGGCGTCGCGTTCTTTAATCTCCTGCAAAAGGGTTGAAATGCTAGCATACATTCCTTTTTCCATCAACTGTTTATATCTGCGCTCGGCACGTGCTTCGGTACTGGCTGTGAGAAACACCTTTAGTTTGGCATCAGGAAACACCGTGGAACTCATGTCACGGCCTTCAGCGACTAAACCCGGAGGTTTGCGGAATGCCCGCTGCGTCTTGAGCAAAGCCAGCCTCACTTTAAGGAATGCAGCGACCTTGGAAGCATTTGCTGCGCAAGTTTCAGAGCGGATTTCGTCGGTAACCCGTATGCCGTCCATCAGTATCTCCCCGCCTTGAAACTGCACTGGAAGGTGTTGCGCCAGTTTGGCAAGCTCTGCTTCATCATCTAACGCCACGCCACGCTTTTGCGCAGCCAACGCCACCAGGCGATACAGCGAACCGCTGTCCATACAATGAAACCCGAGCTCGCAAGCTACCCGCTGCGCCACCGTGCCCTTGCCTGAGGCCGAAGGGCCATCGATGGCAATTACCGGCGGTTTGTTCTCCTCACCCCTCACCCCTTACTCCTCATTGATCTTGAGTCCTGCGCTTTGCGCCAAGGCCACGAAACCGGGAAAGGAAGTTGCCACATTGGCGCAATCACGGATGGTGATAGGGCCTGCAGCGCGCAAAGCGGCAATGGCAAATGCCATAGCTACGCGATGGTCGGAATGGCTTTCAATTGCTCCACCTGAATAAGCTCCGC
>JAHFRG010000028.1:0-3638 GCA_023258935.1 Betaproteobacteria bacterium | reverse complement strand
GCCACATTGGCGCAATCACGGATGGTGATAGGGCCTGCAGCGCGCAAAGCGGCAATGGCAAATGCCATAGCTACGCGATGGTCGGAATGGCTTTCAATTGCTCCACCTGAATAAGCTCCGCCCCGGATACGCATGCCATCGGGAGCAGGCTGCGCCGCAACACCCAGCTTGCGCAGCCCATCCGCCATCACCTGGATGCGATCGCTTTCCTTGACTCTCAGCTCTTCAGCGCCGGTAAGCACCGTTTCCCCTTCGGCGCTGGCTGCTGCGACAAACAAAACCGGGAATTCATCTATCGCCAGCGGCACCAATCCGCGAGGAATCACGATGCCTTTGAGGCGGGAATGGCGCACTCGCACATCCGCCACTTCTTCACCTGCGACATTACGCTGATTATGTAAAGCAATATCCGCTCCCATCAAGCGCAAAATCTCAATCACTCCGGTTCGTGTGGGATTAACCCCGACATGCATCAGCGTGATATCGGAACCCGGCGCGATGCTAGCCCCGACCATGAAAAACGCCGCCGATGAAATATCCGCCGGCACTTCGACATTTGTTGATTTCAATTTGCCGCCGCCACTCACGCAAATTTTGTTGCCTTCGCGCTCCACCATGCTGCCGAAGCCTTGCAGCATGCGCTCGGTGTGGTCGCGGGTCGGCGCCGATTCGATGATACAGGTGCGTCCGCTTGCATAAAGCCCGGCGAGCAGCAGCGCGGATTTTACCTGGGCGCTCGCTACCGGCATTGCATAGTTGATTCCGCGCAATTCGGATACGCCGCGCAGCTTCAGCGGTGGTGTGCCATTGTCCGCGGTGGCAATATCCGCCCCCATTTCCTGCAAAGGAGCCGTCACTCGTTGCATCGGCCGTTTGCGCAAGCTGTCGTCCCCCGTCAATTCGCAGTTAAACGACTGGCCGGCCAGCAATCCGCATAGCAAGCGCATCGTGGTGCCGGAGTTGCCGCAATCCAGCACTTTTTTCGGAGCTTTCAGGCCGCGTAACCCTACGCCGTGAACCAGGACTCTCCCCTGTGCGGGCCCGTCAATGCGCACGCCCATTGCACGCAACGCATTCATAGTGGCGAGCGTATCTTCGCCTTCAAGAAATCCGTTAATTTCAGACACGCCTTCAGCGATGGATGCCAGCATGATGCTGCGGTGGGAAATGGATTTGTCGCCCGGTACGCGCACCATGCTTGATAGCACGCCGCCCGGTTCGACTTGGTAATCGAGTGACATCTATTTATTTTTCCAGCAGTGATTTCTGGCGGGCGTTACGGGCGCGGGCAAAGATTTTCTCCAGCCCTGCGCCATTGTTTTTTCTTAGCAGGTTGGCGAGATGCTTTAATTGTTTTTGATATCCGGAAAGTTCTTTGAGCAGGATTATACGGTTGGCCAAAACAATATCGCGCCACATTTCGGGAGAACTGCCGGCGATGCGCGTGAAATCGCGAAAGCCGCCCGCGGCGTATTTGAAAAGCTCTTTTGCATTGGGCTTTCCGGCAATGACATACACCAACCCGTAAGCGAGAAGATGCGGTAAATGGCTCACTGCGGCAAACACCTCGTCGTGCCGGCGCGGCGTCATTTCGCTGATTTTTGCCCCGCACACAAGCCACGCGTCCTTGACCCGCTTCAAGGCTTTTTTATCGGTCTCCTTGAGCGGTGTGATAACCAGATTGCGGCTCTGAAACAAATCCGCAGTCGCCGCCCGCACCCCGCTGAATTCTGTTCCTGCAATCGGGTGTGCCGGAACAAAGTTTTTGAGATGCTTTGAAAAGTTTTTGCGCGCACAAGCCACCACATCCTGCTTGGTGCTTCCGGCGTCGGTCACTATCGTATGCGCCGAGAGATGCGGTGCAATCCGCTTCATGACCGGCTGCATCTGCCCCACCGGCATGGCGAGCAGCACCACATCCGCGTCATGCAAAGCACGCGACAGGCTGGTGCCGATTTCATCAATCACCCCATGCTTGAGTGCAAGACGCAAGTTAGCTTCGCTGCGGCCAAAGCCGACGACATGCCGCACCGCCCAGGCACGTTTAAGTGCCAGCGCAAACGAGCCGCCGATCAGGCCGACGCCAAAAATTACCAGCTTGTTTAACAGCGGTTTCGCCATTTCATGCCGCTTCGCGCATTAGGCTTTCCAGTGCCTGCAAAAATTTTTCGTTTTCTTCGGGCAGGCCGATGCTTACCCGCAACCATTCCGGCATCCCGTAATCGGCGATGGGACGAACGATTACACCGCGCCGCAACAGGCGTTGATACAAGGCGCTTGCATCACCCACATGGAAACAAACAAAATTTCCAAAGGACGGAATAAAGCGGATTCCCAAACGCTTAAAGCTTTGCGTGATCTGCATCATGCCCTGCTGATTGAGCTGGTAGCTATGCTTGACAAATTCATGATCATCGAGCGCTGCAACCGCAGCGGCTTGTGAGATGCTGTTGACATTGAACGGCTGGCGTACACGGTTCATCAGATCGGCCACTCCAGCCTGCGCCAAAGCGTAACCCACGCGCAGTCCGGCCAAGCCATAAGCCTTGGAAAAAGTGCGCGTAACAACGAGATTGGAAAATTCCTGAAGCCAGCTCACGCTGGGGGTTTTGAGCTCTTCAGGCAAATACTCGTTATAGGCCTCGTCCAGCACCACCAGCACTTTTTTGGGCAGGCGCCGCAAAAAAGACAACAGCTCATCCATGGATAGCAGCGTGCCTGTAGGATTGTTCGGATTGGCGATGAACACGATGCGCGTTTGCGAGGTCACCACTTGCAGCACCGCCTCTGGATCGTGGCCGAAGTTTTTTGCCGGAGCTTCGATCCCCTGCGCGCCGCACGCCTGCGTAACCAAAGGATATACGGCAAATGCATGTTGCGAGTAAACCGCTTGCGCTCCAGGTGAAAGAAATGCACGCGCTGCGAGTTCCAGCACATCGTTCGAGCCGTTGCCCAGCACAATCTGCTCAGGCTTGACTTTGAGGCGTGCGGACAGGGCCTGCTTCAGCGCGAAACCATTGCCGTCGGGATAGCGTGCGATTTCAGATAACGCCAGGCGTATCGCAGCGAGCGCCTTGGGGCTGGCGCCCAGCGGATTTTCGTTGGATGCGAGCTTGACAATATCTTTCAACCCCAGCTCGCGCTCCAGTTCGGAAATCGGCTTCCCCGGCTGGTAAGCCGTTATGGCGCGGATATAGGGAGGAGCAAGGTCACACAAATCCATCATAGCGTTAACAGTGAAGAGTGAACGGCGAACGGTAAATCGTGTAATAAAGCAATAGTTGCAAAACGTGACCCATCACAGTTCACTGATCACCGTTCACGGTTCACGAATTAAAGCACCGCCGTTGGGTACGAGCCGAGGATTTTCATGAAAGCAGCTTTTTCGCCGAGTTCGGCAAGCGCCTTGGCTATATTTTCTTCCTGCTGGTGCCCTTCAATGTCGACAAAGAACACGTATTCCCAAAGCCCGGTGCGCGAAGGGCGCGACTCCAGCTTGCTCATGCTGACGCCATACTTCGCAAGCGGCGTCAGCAGCTGGTGCACCGCTCCTGGAACATTTTTGCTGGACATCACCAGCGAAGTCTTGTCTTTTCCTGAAGGCGCCGCATCATGCACGCCGAGTATCCAGAAGCGCG
>JAHFRG010000095.1 GCA_023258935.1 Betaproteobacteria bacterium | reverse complement strand
CGGCGTTGGATTTGGCTGCGTTCAGGGTGCCGTAGGTTTCATAAACGAGGTCGTAGCCATCCAGCACAGCGCCGCATTTGCAGGCAAGCGGCGTGTTGAAGTGCGCTTCCTGCGGCGTGACAATTCCGATGGAATTTTCAGGGGAGAGGCGATCCGCCGTGGCGGGATCAAAAATCCGGTTGGAAATGCTCGTATCCATTTACAAATTGTTATTTAACCTCGGCAATACGCATAAACGATGCACAAAATAAAAAACCCGCATTCGGTTGTATGCGGGTCTGTCTTTTAGCTGAATTTATTTAGCGCCCGCAAGCCGAACAAATCGGCGCTTAGTTTCAGATTACTTTGGAGGTCTGCGTTTGTCAAGCAAAAAGGCTGGCTCGAATGGCGAGATGACTGCTTTAGTTACCTTCCAATTTTAATCTAGCTGTTCAGGCGGGATAGCAGCTCGCGCACTTTTTCAGGCTCGTCGGCTTTGAGAATCTTTTGCGTGAGCCCGGTGATTTCCGGGATGTTGGTTCTAAGCACTTGCTGCTTAACTGAGAGGAGGTAAGCAGGATGCATTGAAAACTGGCGCAGGCCCAAGCCCAGCAGCAAACGCGTGAGCGAAACATCGCCGGCCATTTCCCCGCACACCGCGATGGGAACACCGGCTTTGTTAGCAGTCGCAATAATATGGGCAATTAAATGCAGTACCGCAGGGTGAAGCGGATCATAGAGATGGGCGACGGCATCGTCGGCGCGGTCTATCGCCAGCGTGTATTGAATCAGATCATTGGTTCCAATGGAGAGGAAGTCGAGTTTTTTAATGAATAAGCCGAGCGCCAAAGCCGCAGCGGGGATTTCAATCATGCCGCCTATTTCAACACGGTGGTTGTAGGGGATACGGTCTTTGTCGAGACTGGTCTTTGCCAGCTCGATTGATTGCAAAGTTTGGTTAAGCTCGGCGACATTGGAGAGCATCGGTATCAGGATGCGGATGTTGCCGTAATTGGTGGCGCGCAGTATCGCACGCAATTGCGTATGGAACATTTGCGGCTCGGCGAGGCAGAGCCGTATGGCGCGCAAGCCTAACGCCGGATTGGGGCCGCGCTCGGTGCCATTCATGCTCTTATCGGCGCCCAGATCGAGCGTGCGGATGGTGACCGGTAGACCGCGCATTTTCTGCGCAACTTTGCGATAGGCTTCCAGCTGCTCCTCTTCGCTGGGCAAATCGGGACGGTTCAGGTACAGAAATTCGCTGCGGAACAGGCCGATGCCCATCGCGCCGTTCTCCTTCACCTGCTCGATGTCCTGCGGCAACTCGATGTTGGCTTGCAGTTCCACCGCCGTGCCATCCAAAGTCGTAGAGCGGGTAAGTTTCAGACGTTTAAGCTTCTGCCGCTCGAGTTCTCTCTGGTTTTGGCGCAGCTTGTACTCGGCGAGAACCTGCTTGTCAGGATTGACGATTACCACGCCCTGGGTGCCGTCTACCACCAGTGTGTCTTCTTCACGCACCAGCTGCCGCGCATGGTGCAGCGCCGCGATCGAGGGAACGTTCAGGCTGCGAGCGACAATCGCGGTGTGCGACATCGGTCCTCCGATGTCGGTAATGAAGGCAGCGAAGCGATGCTGCTTGAATAGAATAAGTTCCGCCGGACTCAAGTCATGTGCAACGAGGATGTTGTTCTGCTCGAGGTCGGCAGGCGGAGGCACATGACCCGGGTGACCCATAAGCGCTTTCAGTATCCGTTCACCGACCTGAATGACGTCGGCCTTGCGCTCGCGCAGGTAATTATCCTCGATCTCGTCAAACCGCTCGAGCAGTTCATCTAGTTGCTGTTTGAGAGCCCACTCGGCGTTGCAGTGCTGTTCTTTGATACGTTTCGACGCGGCTTTGGAGATGATAGGGTCGGAGAGAATCATCCGGTGCAGGTCTAGGAAGGCTGCGAGCTCGGCGGGGACGTTGGCGGCCATGTTTTCATGCAGGGTTTGCAGTTCTGCCTGCACTTCCTTGATCGCGGCGTCAAAACGCGCGATTTCGTTTGCGACTTCATGTTCGCGCACGGTGTAATGCGCAACTTCCAGCGTGGCGTGCGAAAGCAGGTGTGCCTGCCCGATAGCAATGCCTTCGGATACCCCGATGCCGTGCATGGTGAAGCTCATTCGCCTTCCCCGAAATAACTGCCTATCAAATCTACAAGTGCCTGCAGCGCTTCATTTTCGTCTTCGCCGCTGGCTTCGATGCCAATCGAGCTTCCTTTGCTTGCCGCGAGCATCATCACGCCCATGATGCTTTTTGCGTTGACGCGCTGGCCGTTGCGCGATAGCCAAATATCGCTCTTGAACCGTCCGGCGAGCTGGGTGAGTTTAGCCGCGGCACGCGCGTGCAGCCCAAGTTTGTTGATGATTTCAGCTTCCCGTTGCGGCATCATAACCGTCCGTGGTAATGTGCAGCACGCCTTCGCAGCCGCCAGAGAGCGCTTTTTCCATCACTATTTTCAGCGGCTCGTTTCGATAGGTGAGCGCGCGAATCAACATCGGCAGGTTGACGCCCGCAACCCCTTCCACTTTTCCGGGAATCAGCAGTTTGGCCGCAATATTGCACGGCGTCGCGCCGTAGATATCGCTTAACACCAGCACGCCCTTACCCTGATCGAGCTGTTTCACGAGTTTCAGCGCCTGTGGCAAGATCGCCTGCGGGTCGTCATGCACCGTCACCCCGATTTGCATCAGTTGTGGCGGGCGGCTGCCCATGACATTGCTTACACAGTGGATCAGGCTTTCACCCAGGGTGCCGTGCGCAACAATCAAAATGCCTACCATCTCAGCTCCTAAATAAAAAGTATCTTTAATTTTACTCCAGCGACTTCAACAAAGCAGCAATACCTGGCCCTTTGCCTTTTAGGAATTTCGCGAATTACCGTATTTTTTTCCAGGAATCCGGGCGCTTATTGATTGCCTGGACGACAGAGACTTCACCGCGCTTTGGAAGAAATCAATCAGGAAGGAAGGTTGGGGAGGGCGAGTTCATTCTCACGTCTTGCGCTTCACTGTTTTTTCCAGCGCGTCAAGCATCATCCCCGCGACATTGAAGCCCGTCTGATCGGTTATCTCCCGCATGCAGGTAGGGCTGGTGACATTGATTTCGGTGAGATAGTCGCCTATCACATCGAGCCCGACCAGAATCAAACCTTCCTTGCCAAGTTGCGGTCCCAGGGTATCGGCGATTTCCTGGTCGCGAGGCGAGAGTGGCTGCGCCACTCCTGTTCCACCGGCGGCGAGATTGGCACGGGTCTCTCCCGGCTTGGGGATGCGCGCCAAGGCATAAGGCGCCGGCGTTCCGTCAATCAGCAGGATGCGCTTGTCGCCTTTGACGACTTCCGGAATGTAGCGTTGCGACATGATGGTCCGTGTTCCATGCTGGGTAAGAGTTTCGATGGTGGCGTTGAGATTCACATCCTGTTCGCGTATGCGGAACACCGAGCGCCCCGCCATTCCGTCGAGCGGTTTGAGAATCACGTCATGATGCTGCGCCAGGAATTTCAAGATCAGTTCGGCCCGGCGCGTTACCAAGCTCGGCGCGGTGAATGCATTGAATTTGGCGATGGCGAGCTTTTCGTTGAAATCACGCAATGCCTTTGGCTTGTTGAAAACTCTTGCTCCCTGTGCTTCGGCGAGTTCCAGCAAATAAGTGCTGTAGATGTACTCCATATCGTACGGCGGGTCCTTGCGCATCAGCACCGCATCGAAGCGCTCAAGCGGCATTACTTCAGTTTCGCCTGCCCGGTACCAGTCGTCCTCATTCCCGGTCAGCGTGAGTTTACGCGCATGGCCCAGCACACGGCCGAGCTGCAATACCACATCTTGCTGCTGCATGACGTAGAGTGTATGACCGCGGGATGCCGCCTCAACCATCATGGCGAAGCTGGAGTCCTTGTAAACCGTGAGGGTGTCAAGAGGATCTAGAATGAAAGCGAAGTTCATGGCTAAGCGGTCGCTTTTTCGAAAGCTTTTTCGCTTTGTTCGAGTTCGATGGCTGCGGCGAGCAGCGCGAGCCTTGCTATGACTCCATAAGCATAAAACCGATTGGGTACGCAGCCGGGCTGTGTCGGATCGGGCAACAAGCAGGGGCTCTCGAATGCCAACGGTACAAAATGCATTCCGGGCGAGTTGAGGTTTTCGTCTGTGCCGCGGCTGGTGTGCACACGGTAAAATCCGCCAACCACAAAATGATCGATCATATATACCACCGGCTCGGCCACCGCATCGTTGATGCTTTCAAAAGTATGCACGCCTTCCTGCACCATTGCTTCGGTAACTGCCAATCCTTCCTTGACCACCGCCATCTTTTTGCGCTGTTTGCTGCTCAAGCCACGCACTTCGGAAGCATCCTTCACCGTCATGATGCCCATGCCGTAAGTGCCGGCATCGGCCTTGACGATGACAAAAGGCTTTTCCTTGATGCCGTATTCCTGGTATTTGGCGCGGATGTCGTTTAGGATCTGCTCCACCCAACTGGCCAAGCATTCCTCGCCGCGGTGCTCTTGAAAATTGATTTCACCGCAGGTCGCAAAATAGGGATTGATCAGCCAAGGGTCGATTCCGATGAGTTTGGCGAATTCCTCGGCGACTCGTTTGTAAGCGCTGAAGTGATTCGATTTGCGCCGCGTCGCCCAGCCGGCATGCAGGGGCGGCAACACCGATTGTTCCAGGTTTTTTAAAATATCCGGAATGCCCGCTGATAAATCGTTATTCAAAACCACCACGCAAGGGTCGAAATTGGCAAGACCCAGGCGGTTACCTTTGCGCACCAGCGGTTCCAGCAGTAGGCTTTTACCATCCGGCAGCTTCAACTCCGTGGGCGCAGTGATTTCAGGCAGCAAGCTGCCGATGCGTACATTCATTCCCGCCTGGCGCAGGATGGATTGCAGAGTCGCAACATTTTGCAAATAAAAAATATTGCGCGTGTGACTCTCCGGAATCAGCAGCGCGCCCTTGGCCTCGGGACAGACTTTTTCCACCGCGACCATCGCTGCCTGCACACACAACGGCAGGAAATCAGGGTTAAGGTTGTTGAACCCCCCCGGAA
>JAHFRG010000027.1:1631-16477 GCA_023258935.1 Betaproteobacteria bacterium | reverse complement strand
TCTGACTGAGGGCAGTTCCGGATTGACTTACGTTGTGGACCGCTTTAAAGGCTGGTCGCACAGCGGACACGTCACACTGCAGCGCGGGGAGCGCTCGCGATTGGCCGATTACGCAGCGGGGGTATTATGATGAAAAAATCTTCCATGAATTTGCGCACCATACTCGGCGGCTTGACTTTATCACTCGTAGCAGTAAACGCCTATGCGGTCATCAGCATCGGCAATCTCTCGGTGCAGTCTTTCCGAGGCGAATCCCTTAAATCAAATATCGAACTTCAGGCCGACGCCGGCGAGGTTATTACCCCGCAATGCCTATCGCTCGGCAAGCCTGATGCCGAAGCGGAAAATAATCTGCCGTATTTGACCGACGCCATGGTTACGCTGGATACGCGCAGCGGCAGGCAAGTCATCAGCATCACCACCTCGCAGCCGATCAGCGACAATGGCTTCAACTTGCTATTGAAAGTTCAATGCCCTGGTCAACTACAGGTTTCACGCGATTTCACAGTGCAGCTCGGGACACGCACCGGCAATGTGCTGACCGTCCCCGCGCAACCGGAGACTGCGTCGCCTGAAACAACCCTCCTCGCTTCTCAGCCCAAAGGCGGCGGTATTTACTGGAGCATGCGCCCCGGTGACACTTTAGCCGGCATTGCGCAGAAGATTTACCCCAAGGAACCGTTTTACCAGAATAAACTGGTGTGGGCGATTGTGCAGTATAACCCGCAGGTGTTTCCCAATGGCCAGCCACAAGAACCTCCCACTGGAACCGTCATTATCATTCCCGATTTGCGCAGCGTGCCCGCGGTGAAAGTCCCGGGCGAAGCAGGCGCTGAGAAGGCGCGCAAAGCCAAACCATCCGAAACCAAATAAGAGCCCGCCGGCGAAGCGACCCAAGCGCAACCGCATTAAGGGAGGTTCAAGGATTCTCTTCATGCTGTCCTGGCAACTCACCATTTCCAGATGAAAGCGGTGCCGTCAGAAGAACAGGGTTAATAACCGGGGGTGTAATTCTCGAAGCGGGTAAATTCGGGGAGGAAGGTTAGCGGTATCGTGCCGATCGGGCCGTGACGTTGTTTTCCGATTATGATTTCCGCCATCCCTTTATCCTTGGTCTCGGGGTTGTAAACCTCGTCGCGGTAAATAAATAAAATCAAGTCGGCGTCCTGCTCGATGGCTCCTGATTCGCGCAAATCGGACATGATGGGACGTCGGTTGGTGCGCTGCTCAAGGCTGCGGTTAAGTTGGGAGAGCGCAACCACCGGTACATTCAATTCTTTCGCCAGAGCTTTCAGCGAACGCGAAATCTGCGAGATTTCAGTGGCGCGGTTCTCGCCTTCGCCTGCCCCCGACATCAGCTGCAAGTAGTCAATTACGAGCAGTCCCAAGCCGCCGCACTGGCGGTGCAGACGACGCGCCCTGGCTTGCAATTGCGGCGCGGTGAGCGCCCCGCTCTCGTCTATATAAATCGCCGCATCATTGAGCTTGCCGACCGCATGGGTGAGTTTCTGCCAATCATCGTCCTGCAGCTTGCCGGTGCGCACCTTGTGCTGATCCAGCCGCCCCACCGAGCCCATCATGCGCATCACCAGCTGTGTTCCCGACATTTCCATGCTGAACACTGCAACCGGAAGGTGCAATTCAATGCCGACATATTCGGCGATATTGAGCGCGAGTGAGGTTTTGCCCATGCTCGGCCGTCCGGCGATGATTATCAGATCTCCCGGCTGCAGGCCGGAAGTCTTCTGATCAAGATCGGTAAATCCGGTCGGCACACCGGTGATCTCGCTCGGGTTGTCCTGGTGGTAGAGCATATCGATGCGCTCCACCACTTGCGTGAGCAACGGCTGGATTTCTGCAAAACCGACCTGCCCGCGCGCCCCCGCTTCGGCGATGTGAAACACCTTGGCTTCCGCCTCGTTCAACAGGTCCACGGCCTCGCGCCCCAGCGGATTGTAGGCGCTGTCTGCGATTTCAGTTGCCACTGCAGCGAGCTTGCGCAGCACTGAGCGGTCGCGAACGATTTCTGCGTAGCGGCGGATGTTGGCTGCGGAAGGCGTGTTCTGGGCGAGCGCTCCGAGATAAGCCAGGCCCCCGGCATTTTGCAGTTCCGCGCTGTTTTCCAGGGATTCGGCGACGGTAATCACATCGGCCGGTTTGTTGTGCTCGACAAGCTTGGAGATATGCCGGTAAATCAGGCGGTGGTCATGCCGGTAAAAATCCGCCTCGACAATCACGTCGCCTACCTTGTCCCACGCGCTGTTGTCCAACAGCAACCCGCCTAGCACCGATTGTTCCGCCTCAATCGAGTGTGGCGGCAGTTTAATAACATCTACCTGCTCATCATGGACAACCTGGGAAACCGCCTGAATCATGACTTCATGTATATTATTAGATTAATTCTACAACATATTGTATTAACAATTATTACTATACCCTTAAATTGCCGTAGCTGGTGACAACAACAGCAGAGTGACTGGAATGCATTTTACCATTCGCGCAACGAATCGCCAGAAATAAAAGAGGGCTGTTGCCAGCCCTCTTTTAATCAAAGCATTAGGAAAGCTTCAGCTCTCTCCAAGCACTGATACGGTGATATTCGTTATCACATCGCTATGCAGCACCACGCTAATATTATAGTCACCCACCTGCTTCAATGGCCCGTGCGGCATGCGGATTGCGGCTTTCTGAATGGGAAAGCCCTGCGCTTGCAAAGCTTCGGTGATGTCCACGTTGGTCACCGAACCGAAAAGCTTGCCGTCCACACCCGCTTTCTGGGTGATTTGCACCATCAGACCCTGCATTTTCGCAGCTTGTTCCTGGGCTGAAGCGAGAACTTCACTCTCTGTTTTTTCGAGTTCTGCTCGCCTCAGTTCGAACTCGGCGATATTCGCCGGTGTCGCACGCTTGGCCTTGCCTTGGGGAATGAGATAGTTGCGCGCAAAGCCTACTTTTACCTTGACCACGTCACCCAGCTTTCCCAGATTTACTAATTTTTCCAGCAAAATGACTTGCATGACTCTACCCTCTCAATGCAGATCGGTGTACGGCAACAGCGCCAGGAAGCGTGCGCGCTTGACCGCCGTGCTCAATTGCCTCTGGTAGCGCGACTTGGTGCCGGTAATGCGCGCGGGAATGATCTTGCCGCTATCGTTGACGAAATCCTTCAACAACTCGACATCCTTGTAATCCACTTCCTTGATGCCTTCCGCAGTGAAGCGGCAGAATTTCTTGCGTCTGAATAAAGGACGATTGCCACCTTCCTTGCGGTCTTTGCGGTCCTTTTTATCCCTGCGTTTAAATGTTGGCCTAGGCATATCAAACCTTTCTATTCCGATTCCACATTATTCACATGCAACACCAGTTGCGTATTCTCCTTGCTTTTGCGCGCCAGAAAACCGGTTAATCTCACGGGCACGCCCACTTTCAATTTCGCCGCGGTTTTCGCGACTTCATCCAGCGCCAGCGCCTGGATTTCGCATTCGACATTGCGCTTTATTCCTCCGTGCATTTGCCATGAGGCATGATTCAAACGGAAATTCAGCACCGCGACTCCCGCAGGGGTGTAACGCAGTGGGGTGATGTCCGCAATCTGGCCGCATATCTCGATTCTGTTGCAATCCACTTGAGGACTTAATCAGAGGTTTCCTACCGCCGGATCCTCTGCGGCAGGTTCCACCTTGACTTCGTCCGCGGCTTGCGTGAGCGACCTGCTTTTTTCCTCGCGCATCATCGGTGAAGGGCTGCTCACCGCGGCGTCCATTTTCACGGTAAGGTGGCGCAGCACTGCATCGTTGAATTTGAACGCGTGTTCCAGCTCGTCCAGCGTCGCCTGGTCGCACTCGACGTTCATCAGCACATAATGCGCCTTGTGGATTTTGGCTAGAGGATAAGCGAGCTGTCGGCGGCCCCAGTCTTCGAGGCGATGCATCTTCCCGCCCTTGGAGGTGACCACGCCGCGATAGCGCTCGATCATGCCGGGCACCTGCTCACTTTGGTCAGGATGGACGATAAAAACGATTTCGTAATGCCGCAATTGTAATCTCCTTATGGGTTTGGGAACTATCGCGAAACCTGTTTCGCTTGAGTTCCTGTCAGGCCTCCCGCTGTGCGAGACGGTGAGGCAAGGAAAGGCGGCAATTATAAGGTTTCCAGCCAGCTCGGGCAACTGGTATATTAGCTCCCGCAATTGTTGCAGTATTTTTACTCTAATTACGGGCTCTAATTATTATGAGCGATCAAAAGATTTAGATATTCCACGGGGATGGAAAAATGCATCACTCAATGATTACCACTGCTTTTGAGCTTCCCGGCTATACCATTACAAAAAATCTTGGCGTGGTTCGCGGAATAACAGTTCGTTCCCGATCAATTGTCGGCAACATCTTTGGCGCGTTACAGTCGCTGTTTGGCGGCAACATTTCAATTTATGGCAACCTATGTGAACAGGCGCGATCGGAGACCTTTGATTTGATGTGCGCCCACGCCGACCAGCTTGGAGCGAACGCCATCATTGCCGTGCGCTATGACGCAACCGAGTTGATGTCGGGACTGACGGAAGTCTTGTGCTACGGAACTGCGGTTGTTGTCACAACCCATAGTTAGGCCGAAAACAAGAAGGGAGCCTCCTTGGACGTTGGAAGTGTTGTCGCCCTAGCCGCCCTCATCTTCATTGCGGCGCTTCTGTATTCCTCCGTCGGTCATGCCGGCGCGTCGGGGTATCTTGCCGCTATGGCGTTGTTTGGCCTCGCGCCCGTAATAATGAAACCCACTGCACTTAGCTTAAACATCCTGGTTTCAGTCATTGTAACCATCAAGTTTTATCGCGCTGGGCATTTTTCGTGGTCGCTCTTTTGGCCGTTTGCGCTCGCCTCGATTCCGTTTGCCGTTCTGGGTGGGTATCTGTCACTTCCGGGTGCGGTCTATAAACCGCTTGTGGGGCTGGTGCTCCTCGGTACCGCTTGGAAGTCGCTTCACGAAGCGAAGCGACTCACTGCCCGTGAAATCAACCCCCAACCTCTGCCGGTTGCACTGTTCGCGGGTGCCGGGATCGGGCTGTTGTCGGGGTTAACGGGCGTCGGAGGCGGTATATTCTTGAGTCCGCTTCTTTTATTAAGAGGCTGGGCGGAGCCTCGAAAGGTGTCGGCGGTTGCAGCGGCGTTTATTCTAGTCAACTCCGTTGCGGGCTTACTGGGGTTGGTTTCACGGAGTCCAGAACTTCCCGCCGCGTTGCCATGGTGGGCGCTTGCTGCAGCCGTTGGCGGTTACATCGGCTCAGAGTTTGGGAGTCGTCGTTTGGGAAATCCAACGATCCAACGCCTGTTGGCATTGGTGTTGGCAATCGCGGGTTTAAAAATGATCTTTACGGCCTAACCGGAGCGATAGTACCTGCCCGACATTTCATTACAACCGGTTTTTCTGGCCGGTTCGCTAGTCAGGCATTCAGTTCTGAGTGGCTCTCTGCCTTCTCGTTTCAAACAGGCATATTCCGCTTGCGACCGACACATTCAGGCTTTCTACGCTGCCCGCCATGGGGATGCGCACCAGCTCGTCGCAGGTTTCTTTGGTCAGACGCCGCAGGCCTTCTTCTTCAGCGCCCAGCACCCAGGCGATGGGGCCGTTTAATTTCGCAGAGAATAAATCCTGCTCCGCCTTGCTGTCGGTGCCAATTACCCAAATGTTGCGCTCTTTGAGTTCGCGTAGCGTCCGGGCAAGATTGGTGACCGCAATGTACGACACCGTTTCCGCTGCGCCGCAGGCCACTTTTGATACTGTCGGAGTAATCCCTACCGCGCGGTCCTTGGGAGCGATGACCGCATGCACGCCGCAGGCATCCGCAACGCGCAGGCAAGCGCCGAGGTTGTGCGGGTCTTGAATGCCATCCAATACCAGGAGCAATGCAGGTTCGCTCAGGCTATCCAGTACTTCGTCCAAATCCACACGCTGGGGTTCGGCAGAGGTTTTAGCTACCACGCCCTGATGCCGGGCATGACCGGTCATGCCGTCAAGCCGAGCATGATCCAGCATGATGACGCGCACGCCGCGATCCTCGGCGAGCGCAATTAAAGCTTTCATGCGCGGGTCCTGGCGCGCCCCATCCAAATAAATTTCTTCCACGCTTTTTGCATTTTGCCGGATGCGCGCGGTCACTGCGTGGAAGCCATAAATCAGGCGGCTCATGCTTTTACCTTGTATGCGTGGAGGCTTTTTTTGCCTGCCGGCTTTTTTTACCAGATGCGTCAGGAGCGGCTTCGAGGACGAAATCAATTTTGGTACTTTGCAAATCAACCCTCACCACCCTGATTTGTACCCGGTCTCCGAGCCGGAATCTCCTGCCGGTGCGTTCGCCCTGCAGAAGGTGCTTCTGCGCATTGAAATGAAAGTAATCGCTTCCCAGATCCGAAATATGCACCAGTCCTTCTATATAAATGTCATCCAGAGCCACGAAAATGCCGAAGCCGGTTACCCCGCTCACCGTGCCGTCGAAGCACTCGTTGATTTTATCCTGCATGTAGTAGCACTTGAGCCAGGCTTCGACGTCGCGCGTCGCGTCATCGGCGCGGCGTTCGGTAAGCGAGCAATGAATACCCAACTGCTTCCAGTCGCCCGGGTTATAAGTCTTGCCCTGCAACACCGCTTTTATTGCCCGGTGCACCAGCAAATCAGGGTAGCGTCTAATCGGCGAAGTGAAATGCGTATAGGACTCGTACGCCAATCCGAAATGACCCACATTGTCCGGGCTGTACATCGCTTGCTGCAAAGAACGCAGCATAACCGTTTGCAGCAATTGCGCATCGTGACGATCTCGTATGGTGCTCAACAGCCTGGCGTAATCCTTGGCATGCGGATTGTCGCCTCCGCCCAAATGCAAAGCGAATTCCCTGAGAAAACCATGCAAAGCCTCGAGTTTTTCCGGGGTCGGTCCTTCGTGAACCCGGTACAGTGTGCGCTGGCCGTGGCTCTTGAGGAAATCCGAGGCGCAAACGTTGGCAGCCAGCATGCATTCTTCAATCAAGCGGTAAGCATCATTGCGCTTTACCGGAATGATGCGCTCGATTTTTCCATGCTCGTCGAAAATCATCTGTGTCTCGATTGTTTCGAAGTCAATTGCGCCGCGTTTTTCCCTGGCCTTGGCCAGGACCTTGTAAAGCGTGTAAAGCATATTGATATGCGGCAGCAGCCTGTGGCAGCGCTGCGCCGTATCGCCTTGAGGATGCTCGAGCATCTCGGCAACCGCTGTGTAGGTGAACCGCGCCTGCGAGAGCGTCACCGCCGGATAGAATCGGTATTCGCCGATTTCGCCGTCAGCAGCGATTTGCATTTCGCACACCATTGCCAGGCGGGCAACTTTAGGGTTGAGCGAGCAAAGACCATTGCTTAAGGCTTCAGGCAGCATCGGAATCACGCGCCGCGGAAAATACACCGAATTGCCGCGTTGCAATGCTTCACGGTCCAGCGCATCCCCTGACTTCACATAGTGACTGACATCGGCAATTGCCACGAACAACTTGAAACCTCTGCCCTGCGCTTCGCAGTACACAGCGTCATCAAAATCCTTTGCGGTTTCACCGTCTATGGTCACCAGCGGAAGAGCGCGCAGGTCCTGGCGTCCGGGGTAATCTTTTTCCATGACTTCCCTCGGCAGGTGTTTCGCCAACTTCTCAGCGTCCGGCGGAAACACGTACGGCAAATCATGCTTGCGGAGCGCGATCTCGATTTCCATTCCCGGGTCGGCGTAATTGCCGAGAACTTCGATTATGCGGCCGACGGGCTGCGCATGCTTACTCGGCTGCTCGATGATCTCCACCATCACCACCTGCCCCGTCTTCGCTGCTTGGCTCTCACCCTGCGGCACTAAAATATCCTGGCTGATGCGCTTGTTCTCAGCCTCCACGAACTGGATGCCGTGCTCCGTGTGCAATCTTCCCACCAGGCGCTGGTTGGCACGCGTGAGTACTTCGACAATGCTGGCCTCGGGCCGGCCACGGCGGTCGGTTCCAATCTCACGCGCCATGACCCTGTCGCCGTGCAGCACTTTTTGCATTTCCTTGGGGCCGAGAAACATATCGGGCCCGCCTTCGTCCGGTATCAAAAAACCGAAACCGTCGGGATGCCCCTGCACCGTGCCCTTGATGAGATCGAGCTTGTCCACCACGCATATCGCGCCTTTGCGATTGCGCATGATTTGCCCGTCGCGCTCCATCGCTCGTAGTCGGCGCTGCAGCAACGCTGACTCATGGCCGGCAACCCCGAGGGTGTGCACTAGATTTTCCACGGACAGTGGCACGCCCTGTTCCGCAAGAATCTGTAAAATGAATTCGCGACTCGGCAAGGCTTCATGGTATTTCGAGCGTTCGCGCTTGTAATACGGGTCAAGCTCACGCAACTTTGACCTTGCTTGGGATACGCGGCCACGTTTCGTTTTGGTCAAAGATTTAAAACGCACTGTGGGCTTCGTTGACAAGAAAATGTTTTCCTATTAGATTTGCACCTTCTCGAAAGCCGAGATGGCGGAATTGGTAGACGCACCAGGTTCAGGTCCTGGCGGTGGCAACACTGTGGAGGTTCGAGTCCTCTTCTCGGCACCATAGGACAGGAATCAGGATCAAGGATGCCAAACTCAACTCCTTTATCTGCCTTCTCCAAAATCCCAACCCCTGAATCCCGTATCCTGAATTCCCATTACTTGAATGGATGGCGCAACACGATGGTCTCTTCCCGTTCCGCGCCGGTGGAAATCATATCAATCGGAACATCGCAAATTTCCTCTATGCGCTTGAGATAATTTTGCGCTGCGGACGGCAGGTCTTCAAAACGCTTCAGACCCACCGTACTTTCTTTCCACCCGGGAATTTCTTCATACATCGGTTCGCTCTTGGCTAGCAGTTCAGCTCCCACGGGCAGAATATCGCTCTTCACGCCGTCAATTTTATACCCCACTCCCAGGCACAGCCGCTGCATGCCGTCGAGTACATCAAGCTTGGTGACACCCAAACCTGAGACACCGTTGATCTGGATCGAGCGTTTCAACGCAGCAGCATCGAACCAGCCGCAACGGCGCGGACGACCTGTGGTCGCGCCGAATTCCTTGCCACGCGCCGCGAGTTTCTTGCCCACTTCATCGCTCAATTCGGTAGGAAACGGGCCAGAGCCCACACGAGTGGTATACGCCTTGGTGATGCCCAGAACGTAATGCAGCATCTGCGGTCCAATCCCGCTTCCCGCAGCAGCGGCGCCTGCTACGCAATTGCTGGAGGTTACGTAAGGATAAGTGCCGTGGTCAATGTCAAGTAATGATCCCTGCGCGCCTTCAAACAAGAGATTTTTTCCCTCGCGGCTCGCCTGATATAACAGGTGCGGCACATCCGCAGTCAGCGGCTTGATTTGCCCGGCAAGCGCGAGTGTGTCTTCGAGAGTGCGTTGGAAATTAACGGGCTTTGCATTGAAATAATTCTTCAGCACGAAATTATGGTATTCCAGCACTTCGCGAAGCTTGGCTGCAAAGCGTTCGCGATGAAACAAATCCTGCAGGCGGATGGCGCGCCGCGCCACCTTGTCCTCGTAAGCGGGGCCTATGCCGAGTCCGGTCGTGCCGATTTTGCGCGCGCCTTTTGCCGCTTCGCGCGCCTGATCGAGCGCCGCATGGTAAGGCAGAATCAACGGACAGGCCTCGCTGATTTTCAAACGCCCGGTTACTTTCACGCCGGCTTTTTTGAGCGTGGCCATTTCATCCAGCAGAGCTTGCGGCGAAACCACCACGCCATTGCCAATATAGCAGTTGACACCATTACGCAGGATGCCGGAAGGTATCAAGTGCAAAACGGTTTTCTTGCCAGCGATCACCAGGGTGTGGCCGGCATTATGCCCGCCCTGGAAGCGCACCACGCCCTGGGCATGGTCAGTGAGCCAGTCCACGACCTTGCCCTTGCCTTCATCACCCCACTGCATGCCGACGACGACGACGTTTTTCGACATACTCAATCCGGTCGCTTCAGGCTGCTTACTTCCCAAACTCCGTTGCGCAATACCAAAGCGCGGTCGCAATTGAGCCCATGGCGTGAGTCTTCATGCTGAGGCAAATCAACGATTACAATTTCTCCCTGTTCGCGCAAGCTGGCGATCTTTTTTTGCAGAGCCGCATCCTGTGCATAAGGCGCGAGTATCGCCGAGGCCAAAGGTTTGCCTGGAAGCAGCGCCGAGACTTCGCGCAAATCCATGCTGAATCCGGTCGCAGGCCGCGCGCGGCCGAAAGCTTTGCCTACTTCGTCATAGCGCCCGCCTACAGCAATTGCGTTAGCCGAGCCCTTGGCGTATGCGCTGAACACCACGCCGCTGTGATAGCGGTAGCCGCGCATTTCGGCCAAATCAAAACACAAGCTCGACACTTTATTCCGCAGTTGTTTCGCAAGCGTGCGCAAATCCGCAAGCGCCGCTGAAATTTCCGGATAATCAGGCAGGTCTTTGGCTGCGCGCTCCAACACTTCGTCGCCACCATAAAGTTCGGGCAGCAACAGCAGCGCTTGGCTCACGCGACGGTTGAGTGCCTGCGTCAGCTCACGCAAAGCGGGTTTGTCTTTGGATTGCAGCGCTCCGAAAAGCTCAGCTTCAAGCTCGGCGGGGATCTCCCCCAGCTTGGCGATGCTGCGGAATATCGCGACATGACCGAGATCGAGATGCACCTCGTTAATGTCCGCAAGCTTGAGCGCCTGCAGCATCAGGCTCAGAATCTCACTGTCGCTTTCCAAACCGGCATGACCGTAAAGCTCGGCACCGATCTGAAGCGGCTCGCGGGTGCGCGTGGATGCCGAAGGCAGGGTGTGCGCCACGCTGCCGCAATAGCATAAACGGGTGATTCCCTGGCAATTCAAAAGGTGCGCATCAATGCGCGCCACCTGCGGAGTGATGTCGGCGCGCAGGCCCATCATCCGGCCGCTCAACTGGTCCACCAGTTTGAAGGTCTTCAAATCCATGTCACGGCCGGTACCGGTGAGCAGCGACTCGACATATTCAATCAGCGGTGGAATCACCAGTTGATAACCGTGCACATGAAAAAGATCAAGAACAGCCCGGCGCAACTGTTCAATGCGGCGCGCCTCAGGCGGCAGTATGTCTTCAATGTGTTGAGGAAGTAGCCAGTTAGGCATCATCGCACCAGAAAAAGCATCAGCAGACCGGCAAGCATGGAAGTGAGTCCTATGAACCGGATTTGCCCGTCTGTCATCTCAATCAGTCTCTTGAAAGCTTCACGCCAAACGGTCGGCAGCAGAAAGGGAAGTATTCCTTCCAGCACCAGCATCAAGGCAAACGCTGTCAGCAGAAACTTGGACATGGATCGCCTATTTGCCCGGCTTGCCGGCGTGCTTCAGGTATTTAAAGAACTCCGAATTGGGGTCGAGCACCAACAGGTCATTTTTAGTCTTGAAACCTTGCCGGTAGGCTTCCAGGCTGCGGTAAAAAGCATAAAACTCCGGGTTTTGCTGGTAGGCCTCGGCGTAGGTCGCCGCAGCTTTGGCATCCCCCTGGCCCTTGGTGCGCTGCGCCTCGCGGTAGGCTTCGGCGAGAATGATTTCGCGCTGGCGGTCGGCATCAGCGCGGATTTTTTCAGACTCTGCCGCACCGGTTGAACGCAGCTCGTTAGCGACGCGTTTTCTTTCAGCTTCCATGCGGCGGTAAACCGATTCGCTCACTTCCTGCGGCAGATCCACACGTTTTATTCGCACATCCAGCACCAGTACCCCGATCTTGCGCGCATCCTCGTTCGCTTTTTCCCGCATCAGCTCCATGATCTGGTCGCGCTCACCAGATACAACATCGTGCACAGTGCGGTTGCCGAATTCATCGCGCAGACTGGAATTCACAGTTTGCGCAAGCCGCAGCTGCGCCCGCTGCTCGTCACCGCCGACGCTGATGTAATACTGCTTGACATCCGCGATGCGCCATTTGACGAACGAATCCACAAGCACGTTTTTCTTCTCCGATGTGAGGAAACGCTCAGGCTCGGGTGAATCAAAAGTGAGAATACGCGTATCGAAGAAGCGCACATTATCGAGTATCGGAACCTTGAAATACAATCCGGGGTCTTTTTTAATCGAGATGATTTCACCCAGGCGGAATACGATGGCGCTTTGCCGCTGATCTACGGTGAACATGCCGAGACTGGCTACCACCAGCACGACGATAGTGCCGATCAGTACTGCACCGATATTTTTCATTGGCGCTGCTCCCGCTCGCGGCTACGGAACGCTTCGCGAGAACGCGCGGTGCTTTCCGGCTGTTGCGCCGGCTCGGGCGCTGCGGCTCTCGGCGGAAGTTCCTGCGTCTGCGTGGACGCCGCCGAACCGCCTTCGCGCAACAGCTTGTCCAGTGGCAGGTAAAGCAGATTGGTTCCGGACTTCTGGTCTATCAACACTTTGTTGGTGCTGGAAAGCACCTGCTGCATCATGTCCAGGTACAGGCGGTCGCGCGTCACCGCCGGCGCCTTGCTGTATTCCACCAGGATCTGCCGGAAGCGGCTGGCGTCGCCTTCGGCATCGGCAATGACCCGCTGCCGGTAGCCTTCAGCTTCCTGCAGCAGGCGCGCGGCTCCACCTCGCGCTTTGGGTATCACGTCGTTGGCATAGGCCTGGCCTTCGTTTTTTTGCCGCTCGCGGTCCTGGCCCGCTTTCACCGCGTCGTCAAACGCCGCCTGCACCTGCTCCGGAGGCTGCGCGTTTTGCATGGTTACTTTGCTGATCAATATGCCGGTTTGATAGCGGTCGAGGATTTCCTGCATCAGCTTGGTGGCGTGAGCCGCAACTTGCTCACGGCCTTCATAGAGCACGAAATCCATTTTGCTTTTTCCCACGATTTCACGTATTGCGGTTTCCGCCGCCTGCAGCACCGCATCGTCCGGCGAACGATTGTTAAACAGAAATTCCTCCGGGCTTTTCAGGATGTATTGCACCGCGAACTGGATATCAATGATGTTCTCATCGTCGGTGAGCATCAGCGATTCTTTGATCACCTTGCTTTTGACGTTGTTGCGGTAACCGACTTCTACGGTTCTCACCTGCGAGAGATTAACGACTTCCACGCTTTCGATGGGATACGGCAGGTGCCAGCGCGGTCCGGGTTGAGTTGTCTCGAGGTATTTGCCGAAATGCAATACCACTCCACGCTGCGACGCATCCACGATGTAGAAGCCGCTTGCCAGCCATACCAGCAAAACCAGCGCGATGATCAAACCCAGGCCGCCGCCAAATTGTTTGGGGGTGGCGCTACCAGGTCCGCCGCCGGAAACCCGGCCGCGGCCGAACAGCGCATTCAGTTTTTCATTGAATCTGCGCCATACATCATCCAGGTCGGGGGGTCCTTGATTGCCGCGCCTGCCCCATTGTGGATCATTTAATGCCATGTGGATTATCTCAAGTAATCAAATACGGTTGCCGAAGCGGCCGCACTAAGCGACTTAAGCTCAGGCCACTTTTACTGCAACAGGTTTCGGGGTTTCGCCATGCATCGCTTCAAACAGCGCCTGGCGCACAAGATCCGCGCCTTCAGCAGTATGTGCACTTAAACGGACACGCGCGATTTTACCATACTCGTCGCGTTCTATGCCCCGCGACCAGCCGCACAAGTCAATTTTATTGAGCACCAGCACCTGCGGTAGTTGGTCTGCGCCGATCTCTGCAAGCACTTTGTTCACTTCAATGATCTGCTGGTCGCGGTTGGGGTGGCTGGCATCTACCACATGCAACAGCAAATCCGCGAGCGTGGTTTCTTCCAGAGTGGCGCGAAACGCTTCAACCAGGGTATGCGGGAGGCTGCGGATAAAACCCACGGTGTCGGAAAGCACAACCGTACCGCAATCCGGGATGAACACTTTGCGTGAAGTGGTATCGAGGGTCGCGAACAGCTGGTCAGCGGCATAAGCGTGTGCACGGGTAAGACAATTGAATAGCGTTGATTTGCCGGCATTGGTGTAACCTACCAGCGATACCGACATCACATTAGCACGGTGCCGCGCCTTGCGCTGAACTTCACGCTGGCGCCGCAGTCGGATGAGTTTATCCTTAAGCACCTTTACGCGTTTCGCGAGCAAGCGTCGGTCAGTTTCCAATTGCGTCTCGCCCGGGCCGCGCAAGCCAATACCGCCTTTTTGCCGCTCCAAGTGGGTCCAGCCGCGCACCAGTCTGGTAGAGAGATGTTCGAGTTGCGCCAGCTCCACTTGCAACTTGCCCTCGTGGCTTTTCGCGCGCTGCGCGAAAATGTCGAGGATAAGACTGGTGCGATCCACGACTCTGCAGCGCAGCTCCTTCTCCAGGTTGCGCTCTTGGGCGGGTGACAAATCATGGTTGAAAATGACGACTTGCGCGTCGCTCTCGCGCAAAGCATTCGCGATTTCTGCGACTTTGCCTGTTCCGGCAAACAGCGCCGGGTCAGGCTTGGAGCGCTTCCCTTTTATTACCAGTTTGAGGCTAATCCCAGCGCTTAAGGCAAGCTGCTGTGATTCTTGCAGACTTTCTGCATAGCCCGGCTCGCCAAAATCGAGACTGACCAATAATCCTGTGTTCCCGCTTTCGGGACGCTCAAACACCCAGCGTTAGCTCTCGGAAGAAGATGGCTCGGATGGTATGCTGACCGCCCTTGCGGGCACCACGGTGGATATTGCGTGCTTATACACCATTTGCGTTACGGTGTTTTTCAACAACACCACGTATTGGTCAAACGACTCTATCTGTCCCTGTAATTTGATGCCGTTCACCAGATAAATGGAAACCTGCACGTGTTCCTTACGCAAAGCATTTAAGAACGGGTCTTGTAACAATTGCCCTTTCCCACTCATTTTGACTCCATGGTTTTAGTTA
>JAHFRG010000027.1:0-1531 GCA_023258935.1 Betaproteobacteria bacterium | reverse complement strand
CGATACTTGAATTGGACTTTGAGGGGCGTGCCTTGCAGCTTAAAAACCTTGCGTAAAGCACCTTCCAGGTAGCGTCGGTAGCTTTCGGGGACCTTATTTAGCGCATTGCCGTGGATAACGATAAGCGGCGGGTTCATCCCGCCTTGATGAGCATAGCGCAGCTTGGGACGAATGAGACCCGCGCGCGGCGGTTGCTGCTTAGCGATCGCGGATTGCAACGCGCGCGTAAGTTTGGGCGTGGGCAGTTTCGCCATCGCCGCCCGGTACGCCGCATCCACCGACTTGAGCAACGCTCCCACGCCCTTGCCCTCAAGCGCGGAAATATAATGCACCTTGGCGAAATCGAGAAACCTGAGTTTCCTCGCAATTTCGTATTTGATTTTCTCGCGCTGCTCCACGCTCAACCCGTCCCATTTATTGACCGCCAGCACCAGCGCCCTGCCCGCTTCAAGAATATATCCCGCGATATGCGCATCCTGTTCAGAGATGTCACTTTGCGCATCCAGCACCAGCACGACAACATTGGCATCCTCCACTGCCTGCATGGCTTTGATCGTGGAAATTTTTTCGACCACTTCATGCACTTTGCCGCGCTTTCTCAATCCCGCCGTATCAATCAAGGTATAGCTTTTTCCATTGCGTTCAAAATCGACATAAATGCTGTCGCGCGTCGTGCCGGGCTCGGAAAACACTATGACCCGTTCCTCGCCGATCAGGCTGTTGAACAGTGTTGATTTGCCCGCGTTGGGGCGGCCGACAATGGCGATTTTCGGATGCTTGCGTTGCTCCTCAAGCGCTTGCACGAGCGGCACATCAGCCAATACCAGCTCGATGAGTTCACTCACGCCTTCGCCATGCGCTGCCGATATCGGTAAAGGCTCGCCCAATCCCAGCTCGAAGAATTCCGCAGCCGCAATATCACGCGCCATGCCTTCCGCTTTGTTCACCACCAGCCATACTGGACGCTCGCTCTTGCGCAGGCTATCCGCGATCAGCTTGTCGCTTGCGTGCAAGCCTTGCCGCGCATCCACCATGAACAGAATCTTGTCGCCCTCGGCGATGGCTTGCAGTGTCTGTTTCGTCATCTGAGCAGAAATGCCGTCTTTCGCCGCCGGCTCGAAACCGCCGGTATCCACCACCAGAAAAGATTTTACCCCTACCCTGCCATGGCCGTAATGCCGGTCGCGCGTCAACCCCGGCGCATCGGCAACAATAGCGTCACGGCTTCCCGTGAGGCGGTTAAACAAAGTGGATTTGCCGACATTGGTGCGGCCGACCAAGACCAGGGTGGGTTTCATTGTGGATTGGATAGTACCGCGGTTTAACCGCTCAGGCGCGCTTTTACTGGAGCGGCTCGATGCCCATGGCGTATAGCCCGCCACTGTGCGTCAGTACCAATAACACTTTATCAAATGCGATCGGCGGCGCAGAAATTCGGCTGCCATCGGTGGCACGGCGCGCGGCAAACGAACCATCCTCACGCGACAGAAAATGCACATAACCATGAAAATCCGCAACCACAATATAACTG
>JAHFRG010000026.1 GCA_023258935.1 Betaproteobacteria bacterium | reverse complement strand
GCAGCAAGACCATGACCTGGACCAATGGCGCAATGGCTCCTGTCGGCAAAGATTCCTCCCTGAAAACCTGGAAAGGCGATCAGTGGAAAATCGGCGGCGGCACCACGTGGGGTTGGTATGGTTATGACCCTGCCTTGAACCTGATGTACTACGGTTCGGGCAACCCAAGCACCTGGAACCCGTCACAACGTCCCGGCGACAACAAGTGGTCAATGACCATCTGGGCGCGTGATGTGGATACAGGCATGGCCAAGTGGGTGTATCAGATGACTCCGTTTGACGAGTGGGATTTTGACGGCGTCAACGAGATGATCCTGGCTGACATCCCGGTGCATGGCAAGCCAACCAAAGCACTAGTGCACTTCGACCGCAATGGCTTCGGCTACACGATGGACCGTGTAACCGGCGCTCTGCTGGTGGCCGAGAAATATGATCCGAAAGTCAACTGGGCAACCCACGTTGACATGAAGACCGGCCGTCCGCAAGTGGTCTCCAAGTACTCGACCGCGCAAAACGGTCCCGATGTCAACACCAAAGGCGTCTGCCCGGCAGCTCTGGGAACCAAAGACGAGCAACCCGCGTCATTCAGCCCGCAAACCGGCCTGTTCTATGTGCCCACCAACCATGTGTGCATGGACTATGAGCCGTTCAAGGTTGAATACACCGCAGGCCAACCGTACGTAGGTGCGACGCTATCCATGTACCCGCCGCCCGGCGAGAGCCACATGGGTAACTTCATCGCCTGGGATGCCGGCACTGGCAAGATCGTTCAATCCAAACAGGAGAAATTCTCTGTGTGGAGCGGCGCTCTGACCACCGCTGGCGGCATTGCCTGCTATGGCACGCTTGAGGGCTACTTGAAGTGTGTGGATGCCAAGAACATCAACAAAGAACTGTACAAGTTCAAGACCCCATCCGGCATCATCGGCAACGTCAATACCTGGAGTTACGGTGGTAAGCAGTACATCGGTATTCTCTCGGGGATTGGCGGCTGGGCTGGAATTGGTCTGGCAGCAGGCTTGGAGAAAGACACTGACGGCCTCGGCGCCGTGGGTGGTTACAAAGAACTCAACAAGTACACGGATCTGGGTGGCACGCTGACTGTGTTCTCTTTGCCCTAATAGGGAAAGAGGCCGTTTGGCAAATTAGTTGAACTGAATAACTGGCATCTTGACTAAGGTTAAGATGCCAGTTTTTTTTGTGGCTGATGAAACTAAAAAGGCACTACCGATGAAATCTAAAAATTTCTTTTTTGCCGGTTTGTTGCTGGCGAGCAGCATGACAATTGCCGATGACTCACCGCTTTACACGGTGGTCGACGGCGACAAGGTTGATGCCAAGACTTTTGCCGGATGGAAAACCTGGCGGGCGATGGCTTGCGAACGCTGCCATGGCGCGAAGCAGGAAGGGTTGGTGGGCCCATCGCTGATTGACAGTATGAAAAAATTGAGCAAGGACGAATTCAAAAAGACCGTTTTGGAAGGCCGGCCGGGAACGGCAATGGCGCCGTTCAACGAAGCGAAAACCGTGGTCGACAACATCGACAACCTGTACGCTTTCTTGAAGGGGCGCTCTGACGGGGCCATCCAGCCGGGGCGTCTGCAGTTGATTCAAGATCCAGGCGCAGAGAGTAAATGACAAACTTTTTGGATGAACGCCGTTTATGGTAAGGAAAGATATGACACGCATCCTGTTCATGCGCTTCTCGTTGCCGCTTATTCTGGCGAGCGCGATTTGCTTCTTCAGTTTGCCTGCTTTCGCTGCTTCGCCGGAAAGGAAAGCCTTCCGCGTCTGCGCCGATCCTAACAATCTACCTTTCTCCAACAATAAACGCGAAGGCTTTGAAAACAAGATTGCGGAACTGTTTGCCAAAGAACTCGGTTTGCCGGTTGAATACACCTGGTATCCTCAGCGCATGGGGTTTCTGCGCAATACCCTGCGTGCGAGTCTGGAGGGCGGCGGTTATAAATGCGATATCATAATGGGCGTGCCGTCCAACTACGGGGAAACGGCGACGACCATACCGTATTACCGTTCCGCCTGGGTGATGATGTATGTGAAAGGCAAGGGGCTCGATAATGTTAAGGCGCCCCAGGATATTCTCAAGCTGCCCAACCTGCACTCGCTCAAGTTCGGCTTATTCGGCGGCAGCCCGGCAGCGGATTGGGTGCTCAAGTACAATCTTATGGATCAGATGGTACCCTATCGTCTGCAGACCGGTGCCATCGAGGACTACACCGGCAAAGTGATTATTGATGATTTGCTGCCGGGTAACATTGACGTGCTGTTCATTTGGGGGCCTATTGCGGGTTATTTCACCAAGCAACATCCCGAGCTTGCCCTTGTTTCGATGCAGTCCGAAAATGAAAAGGACGTTACTTTCGACTTCGCCATCTCCATGGGCATGCGCCAACCAGACAAGGAATGGAAAGAGCAAATCAACAAGCTGATTGAACAGAACCAGGACAAGATCAACGCGATTCTCACCGATTACGGCGTGCCCTTAGTCAAAGGGCAATAATGAGACGGGTACCGGAAGAGGCGGAGAAAAAGATCACGGCCTTAATGCTGGCTGTGCCATTGCTTTTGTTTTCGCTACCCGGGGATTCCGCCGTGGATATCGAGCTTTACACCAAGCTTGCATCCACAGTGATGAAGATCGAAGCACACAACCCCAATGGCAGTACTTCAATAGGTTCCGGAGTAATGGTTGCGCCGGGAATACTGGTAACCAACTGTCATGTGACCAGGAATGCCACCAGCATCCAAGTAATTAAATCCGGTCGGCGCTGGAATGCGGAAAAGCAGCAAAGCGATGTGGAACATGATTTGTGCCTGCTCTATGTCCCCGCGGCTACTGTACCAGTGGCGCAGTTCGGCAATGACAAGCTGAAAGTGGGTCAGCACGTCTATGCAATCGGTTATGTCGGTGGGCTGGGGCCGCGCTTGAGCGGAGGCCAGGTACAAGCTCTGTATGAATATGATGGTGGCAAAATTATTCAAACCACCACGCCTTTCAGATCCGGCGCAAGCGGCGGCGGGCTGTTTGATGAGCAGGGGCGGCTGGTTGGGGTGGTGACCTTTAGTTCCAGGCTGGATCAAACCTATCATTTTTCACTGCCGGTAAGCTGGGTGGCGAGCAACCTGGAGATGAGCAAGCTACAAAACGTGGCGCCCTTGTCTGGGGAGGTTGCTTTCTGGCAACTTCCGTATGAACGCGAGCCTTATTTCCTGCAAGCTGCCGCTTTGGAAGCGAGCAACAGATGGAGCGAAATGCTGGAACTCGCTGAAAAGTGGTGTATTGACGAGAGCCGGAATGCTAATTCTTGGCTCGCCTTGGGCAAGGCGCACCAGCATTTGCAGCAAAACGACCAGGCTATCTCAGCTTACCGCAAAGCCATTATGCTCGATAGCGATTATCCCGAAGCTTGGTACAATCTCGGCCTGGTTTATCTTGACCAGGGGAAACAAACTGAAGTCGAGGAAGTATGCAAGGTTCTCGGCAGTCTGGATGAAAAATTGGCTCAGGAGTTGTTAAATGCGCAAACTTTGCACTAAACCCGCAATCAGGCCACGCTGCTGTTTGTAATTTTAATCTTGAATTAATCGGAGTATTTAGCTTATGCTTTTAAGAAATCTTTTCATGGTAAATGCGGTGATGCTGTTGTTATTTTCAGCGGCAATACTGCACGCTGGTGACGAGCATTCTGAAGCGGAAAAGCTGCTTTTTGAAACCGACCACTTGAAAAAAATTACCAAGCCGGCAAAACTGCACTACAGCTTTGTGAAAAGTGGCACGCTGGAACAAAGCTTTCAGGATGACGTGGAAATCTCCATTGATAAAATTATGCCCGATGGTGGTAAAAAAATTACGGCTGAATTCTTCTCCGGCCCGAACAAAAAAAATTATCCGCCCATAGAAGAAGAGGTTAGAAGCAACCCGGTTTTGCTGTATTTCCTGGAACGTGACGTCAGCGAAATGCAACGCCTGACAAAAGGAAAGCCTCCCTATTTCCGCAAGCGTATCAGAATCGCTTTGGCTGACCACGCCGAGGTGCATGCGGTTAAATTCGTTTTCGATGGCAAGGAAGTGAACGGGAAAGAAATCAAGATTACTCCGTACGCGAACGACGAGCTGAAAGAGCGATTCGGCAAGCATGTTGATAAATATTATCTGTTCACCCTGTCCGACAAGATACCGGGTGAAGTGTATCAATTGCGCAGCGTAACCCCCGATGACCAGTCAGGCGGCTCCGGCGCGAAACAACCGCTGATCGAGGAGACCCTCACATTCAGCCCGGGAGAAAAAAAGGCTGAGCAGTGAAACATTTTCGAAGAACCTTAAATGGCAACCATTGAACTTACCAAAGACAATTTCGAGCAGACGGTCTCCGGCAACCCGATGGTGATTGTGGATTTCTGGGCACCGTGGTGCGCGCCGTGCCGTTCGTTTGCGCCGATATTCGATGCTGCTTCCAACAAATATCCGGAGATTATATTCGGCAAGGTCAACACAGACGAGGAACAGGGGCTCGCGGCGAATTTCCAGATCCGTTCGATTCCGACATTAATGATCCTGCGCGAGCAGGTCATTCTGTTCTCCCAGCCCGGTGCTCTTCATGCCTCGGCGCTTGAGAGCATCATTAATCAGGTTCAGGCCGTGGATATGGCCAGGGTGCATGAGGAAATTAAGCGCGAGCAGCCGGTTAGTCTTTAATCCGGAGCATCATCCAGATTATTTGCTTTTCCTGAAACACAGTCACAGGCGCCGCTTTTTCTTCCCCGCTGACGCGCATTGATTTTCAGGTGCCGGGCAGGTCCACTACAAACCTCGCGCCGCTGAACTCACTGCGAGTAATCCGGATATTCCCCTGATAGCCGTGGACGATATCGCACGCAACAGCGAGCCCGATGCCGTGACCCGGCATCACCTGATCGGCGTGGAGCTTCCTGAACGCAATTGGAAAGGAAGATTCGAAATGGGATGAAACCGTTGGCGGTTGGGAATATAATTGTTTATCAATCACTTAATACAACTTCGAGCGGGCGAAACAGGCTGTAAAATCAAGCACAAATCATGCTGAATTTGCGAAAAAGCGCGGAGCGCGGCTATTTCGATTACGGCTGGCTCAAGACTTACCATACCTTTTCATTCGCCGATTATTTCGACCGCGAACACATGAGCTTCAGCAGCTTGCGCGTCATCAACGAAGATTTTGTCGAGGCGGGGAAAGGCTTCGGCACGCATCCCCACCGCGACATGGAAATCATCACCTACGTTCTGGAAGGCCAGCTCGCGCATAAGGACAGCATGGGCAATGGCTCCGTTATCAAGCGTGGCGACGTGCAGCGCATGAGCGCTGGAACAGGTGTCACGCACAGTGAATTCAATGCTTCACAAGATGAGACCGTGCATCTTCTGCAAATCTGGATTTTGCCGAAATACACCGGATTGCACCCGAGCTATGAGCAAAAGAATTTTGACGCACGTGAAAAGCAGGATAAATTGCTTTTGGTTGCCTCTCCCGACGGCCGTGACGGCTCGGTGACCATACACCAGGATGCTTCGATGTATGCTGGGATTTTGAGCAAGGGCAAGGAATTGAGCCACTCGCTGACAAACGGGCGACGCGCTTATGTGCATATTGTGCGCGGTGCGCTCAAAGTAAATGGCGAGCGCCTTAATGCAGGGGATGGCGCGAAGATTACAGGCGAGAATACCATAACGCTTGCCGCCTCAGAAAACAGCGAATTGCTGTTGTTTGAACTTGAATGAGGAGATAAATTGAAAGGAACGCAATCATGAATAAAGCTTGTGAAATGACCAAGCAGTATGCGCCGCTGGTGGGCCGGGTATTGCTGTCGTTTATTTTTATCATCTCCGGCTGGGGCAAAATCACCGGTTTCTCCGGTACCGCCGACTACATGGCGAGCGCGGGCATGCCGATACCGGGTGTTTTACTGGTTGCGGCCATAATCATTGAGTTGGGCGGCGGGCTGATGGTGCTTCTGGGCTGGAACGCGCGCTGGGCAGCGCTGGCGATTTTCCTGTTTGTCATCCCGACGACGCTCATTTTTCATCCATTCTGGATTGCGGACGCGTCGCAAATGCAAAACCAGATAAATTTCATGAAAAATCTCGCCATCATGGGCGGGATGCTTTACATCATGGCTTATGGTTCCGGCCCATACAGCTTGGGTGAGAAGGACAAATGCGGGGAAATGATGGGGGAGAAATCGTGATTGTAGAAAAGAAAGCGCAAACTTCTGTCGCCATTCACGATCTCATCGCCAGACGCTGGAGTCCGCGCGCTTTTGATAAATCAAAGCCGGTGAGCCGCGCACTAGTAATTGCGCTCCTGGAGGCGGCGCGCTGGGCGCCGTCATGCTACGGCGATGAACCGTGGCGTTATCTGCTGTGGGACCGTCAACGCGACCCCGCTTCTTGGCAAAAGGCGTTTGAATGCTTGTCCGAAGGCAACCAGGCGTGGGTGAAAAACGTGCCTCTGCTTTTGGCTTCCATCGCCGGCAGCCAATTCGCGCATAACGGCAAGCCGAACCGCTGGGGGCAGCATGACACCGGCGCGGCAAGCGCAAACCTGGTGCTGCAAGCAGTGGCGCTGGGGCTGGCTGCGCACCAGATGGGCGGATTCGATGCCGACAAGCTGCGTGAAAAATTTGCGATTCCCCCGGGCTATACACCGATGGCGATGATCGCAGTCGGCTATCAAGCGGATGCCGGCATTCTGGAAGGGGAAGTCAAAGAACGGGAGCTCGCGCCGCGAACCCGTATGCCTCTTGGGGAAAAATTCTTCGAGGGATCCTGGGGTGTTCCGGTCGCCTGAGCTCGAAATCGCGGGATACGTTACGGCCTTAGATGATCAATGATGGAGAATCTTTGACAAGAACTGCTGCGCGCGCTCCGAGCGCGGCTTGCCGAAGAATTCGTCTTTCGTGTCATCTTCGACAATCCTGCCCTGGTCCATAAAAATCACTCGGTGCGCGACCTTGCGCGCAAAGCCCATTTCGTGAGTCACGCACATCATGGTCATACCTTCCTTGGCCAGTTCAACCATCACATCCAGCACCTCGTTGATCATTTCCGGATCGAGTGCTGAGGTCGGCTCGTCGAAGAGCATGGCGATCGGATCCATCGCCAATGCGCGGGCAATGGCCACTCGCTGCTGCTGCCCGCCTGAGAGCTGGCCGGGGAACTTGTGGGCTTGCTCCTTGAGGCCGACGCGCTCCAGCATTTTCAGGCCTCGCGCCGCCGCCTCTTCCCGGCTTCGCCCCAGCACCTTGATCTGCGCCAAGGTCAAGTTGTCGGTTATTCTCATGTGGGGGAACAACTCGAAATTCTGGAACACCATGCCGATGCGAGCGCGCAACTTGGAGAGATTCGTCTTCGGGTCTGTCACCGAAATGCCATCAACAATAATGTCACCCTTCTGAAATGGCTCCAGCGCATTGACGCATTTGATGAGAGTGGACTTGCCCGAGCCGGAGGGGCCGCACACCACCACCACCTCGCCTTTTTTCACGCTGGTTGTGCAATCGCTCAAAACCTGGAAGCTTCCATACCACTTGCTGATGTTGTTAATTTCGATCATGTCTCGAGTCCCGCTTATTAGTGAATGATAGCTATACGCCTCTGCAGCTGTTTGACCAGAGTCGAGAGTGAGTAACAGAGGATGAAATAGACGACTGCGACGAAGGCGTACATCTCGACCACGCGGCTGTCACGCTGCGCAATTTTAACTGACGCTCCGACGAAGTCGGTCACGTTCAGCAGCGACACCAGAGACACGTCTTGGAACAGGACAATGGTCTGGGTCAAGAGCACTGGCAGCATGTTGCGAAAGGCCTGCGGCAGAATGACCAGCTTCATCGCCTGCCAGTAGTTCAGCCCCAGCGCGAAGGCCGCGCCGACCTGGCCTTTGGAAATGCTCTGGATGCCGGCGCGCATGATCTCGCAAAAATACGCCGCCTCGAACATGATGAAGGTGATGTAAGCCGAGCGTTCGGCGCCAATCTGCGGCGGGCGTTCCCAGCCCATGACGGACTGTACGATCACCGGCGCCAGAAAATAGAACCAGAAGATCACCAGCAGCAGCGGGACGGAGCGCATAAGGTTTACATACCCCGCTGCGGTGAGCGACACCGGCCTGAATGATGACAAGCGTGCCATTGCCAGAAGCGTGCCGAAGAAGGTGCCGCCCAGCGCAGCGACCACGGTCAGCTGCACCGTGTACTGCAACCCCCTCAGTAGATACGGCAGGGAGCGGCCGATGACTTCGAAATCGAGATCGCCTATCATTTGCCCCCCGTGATATAGCCTGGAACGGCCAGCCGTCTTTCAATCAAAGCCATCACGCGGTTGGCGGTCAACGCGATCACGACATAGATCACGGTGGCGGCTGTGAACGCATCGAAATACCGGAACGTCATTTCCGCCATCTCGCGGGTGCGGAAGAAGAGTTCCACCAGGCCGATCGAGTAAGCCACCGCCGTATTCTTGATCAGGTTCATTATTTCGGAGGTCAGCGGCGGTATGATGATGCGGTAAGCCATAGGCAGCAACACGAAGCGGTAGGTTTGCGTTTGAGTCAGGCCCAGGGCATAGCCGGCATTGCGCTGGCCGCGCGACAGAGACTGGATGCCCGAGCGCACTTGTTCGGCAATGCGCGCCGAGGTGAAAAAACCCAGGCAGATGACGGCGGTCACGAACTGGTGCTGGGTCGGGTCCAGCGTCACCACCCAGCGCTTGACCGCCAGGACCAAGCCCGGCACCACGAAATACCAGATGAAAAACTGCACGATCAGGGGAATATTGCGAAACAATTCGACATAGGCGTCGCCGATGCGCACCGCCCAATGGTTGTCGGTGGTGCGCACCACGCCGACAATCGAGCCCAGCACGAACGCCATGATCCAGGCGAAAAACGCCGTTGCCAGCGTCCAGCCGAGGCCCGATGCCAGCATTTGCCACCAGGCCATGTTCCCGTCAGGCACCTGTTCAAGAAAGATTCCCAAGTGCATGCTCGACCTCCTTCGCTGCGACAGCTTATCTCATTTGCGCAGACAAAAAAAACCGGACGGCGTCGTGCCTTCCGGCCTGTTGTGAGTCAGCCGCTTACACGCCTTTGTCGTTGGGATTCTTGAAGGCTTCGCGGATGGCCGGTGTCATTGGGAAGTTCAGGTTGATCCCCTTAGGCGGAACTGAGCTGGTGAACCACTTGGCGTAAATTTTCTCGATCTCGCCCGACTTCATGACCCCGCTTATGGTCTTGTCAACCAGCGATTTGAACTGAGGGTCATCCTTGCGCAGCATCATGCTGTAAGGCTCCTGGCGCAGCGATTCGGGAATAATCTTGTACTCTGCAGGACTCTTGGAATTGGCGATTAGTCCCGCGAGCAGGATGTCGTCCATGACGAACGCGGCGGAGCGGTCATCCGCCATCAGCAGAAAAGACTCGGCATGGTCCTTGCCGTAGATTTCCTTGATCTCCGCGTTCTGGGTTTTTTCATACGTTTTGAGCAGCGGGACTGACGTTGTGCCGGAAGTGGTGGAAATTGTCTTGCCGTTCAGGTCGGCGAGCGAGTTGATTTTGGAGCTTTTCTTGACCGCCGCAGTCACGTTGATCACGAAATAAGTGGGGCCAAAGGATACCTGCTGTTGACGCTGCACCGAGTTGGTGGTTGAGCCGCACTCGAGGTCGATGGTGCCGTTTTGCAACAGCGGGATGCGATTGCTGGAAGTGACGGGCTGTAGGTTCACTTTCAGGTCGGGCATCTTGAGTTCGGTTTTGACTGCATCGACGATCTTCATGCACAGATCCATCGCATAGCCGATCGGTCGCTGTTGGTCATCCAGATAGGAGAAAGGAATAGAAGACTCGCGATGGCCGACGGTGATGGCCCCGGTTTCCTTTATTTTCTTTAGTGTGCCGGTGAGTTCCTCGGCGTAGGAGGGGAAAGCCAACCCCGTGCATGCGATGCATGCCAAAAATAAACGTGAAATGCAACTCATGAGTTCCTCTATTGAAATTTTCTTGGGTAATTTGGTGTGGGTAACATGGTGGCATAATCGAAGCCAACATAGTTTTTAATCTAGCCGATTGGCATTTTATTGTCCAGCAGTATATGTTATTGATTTTTTTGTATCTTAAGCCCAAAGTTCCTGAAGGCAGCCTCAATTTCAGAATCTTTACGCTCCATGCAAAATTGCGTTGGATGCAGGGCGGGCTTCAGTGAAATACCGCTACAGTAAAGTTTTGGTGAATTATCGCAATTTGTTCGGAATTTAAATTAAGGAGGCACAGATGTCCGAAGCTGCAATGAGATATGAAAAGGATCTGCTTGGCGAACGTCTGGTTCCGGCGAATGCCTACTACGGAGTTCACACGCTGCGTGCCGTAGAAAACTTTCCCATTACCGGCACGCCGATTTCAATTTACCCGGATCTGATCAATGCCCTTGCCTGCGTCAAACAAGCAGCGGCGCTCGCGAACAACGAGCTTGGTCTGCTCGACAAGGACAGAGCTGGCGCCATCATCAAGACTTGCGAAGAAATCCGCGCGGGCAAGCTGCACGAGGAGTTTGTCGTCGATGTAATCCAGGGCGGTGCGGGTACTTCCACCAACATGAATGCCAACGAGGTGATCGCCAATCGCGGCCTGGAGCATCTGGGCCGCCGGAGGGGCGAATATCAATACCTGCATCCGAATGAACATGTCAACATGAGCCAGAGCACCAATGATGTCTATCCGACTGCGGTAAGAGTAGCGTTACATTTTGCCATCTCCCGCCTCGTGGATGCCATGAGCGAACTCCGGCACGCTTTCCAAACCAAGGCCGAAGAGTTTGCCGAAGTGTTGAAAATGGGGCGTACCCAGTTGCAGGATGCCGTGCCCATGACCCTGGGTCAGGAGTTCAGCACCTATGCGGTCATGCTAGGGGAAGACGAAGAACGGCTGAAGGAAGCCGCCGCGCTGATTAGGGAAATCAACCTCGGAGCAACCGCCATCGGCACCGGAATCAACGCCCATCCTGATTATGCCGAGATGGTGTGTCGGCATCTCGCGAAGATTACCGGGATTCCGCTGGTCACAGCGGTTAACCTGGTGGAGGCGACGCAAGATGCAGGAGCGTTTGTGCAGCTATCCGGGGTGCTCAAGCGGGTGGCGGTGAAGCTATCCAAGACTTGCAACGACTTGCGGTTGCTCTCCTCGGGGCCGCGTGCGGGGCTGGGGGAGATCAAATTGCCGCCGATGCAGGCAGGCTCCAGCATCATGCCGGGCAAAGTCAATCCCGTCATTCCTGAAGTGATGAACCAGATCGCCTTCGAGGTAATAGGCAACGACATTACCGTGAGTTTTGCCGCCGAGGCGGGCCAGCTCCAGCTCAATGCCTTTGAGCCTATTATTGCGCACAGCCTGTTCAAAAGCCTAAATCATCTGCGCGCCGGCTGCATTACACTCGGCGAACGCTGCGTGAAGGGTATTACCGCTAATCGCGAGCGTCTGCACCGCACCGTCAAGCACTCAATAGGCATTGTTACCGCGCTCAACCCCTATATAGGGTATATCAATGCTACGCAAGTGGCCCAGGAAGCACTGAACACCGGCAAAAGCGTCTACGAGCTGGTGCTGGAAAAAGGGCTGCTCACAAAAGCGGAACTGGACAAAATACTGCAGCCGGAAGTTCTGACCAAGCCGCGCCCAATCCAGCTCCCCAGGGAGTAAATCGACTGACACCCAGCCGTGCAGCAGGAATAGTTGCGGATTACCGGGGTCACCCTAAGTGCGCAAGTAGTTACGCAGGCCGTTGATGCTTTGGAAAACAGAGTTGCTGGCTTTCATGCTTTCGCTTTGGCGGCGATATGTGAGATGATTCAGCGCATGCCGCTTTTGGAAAAGCTGCAATGTAACCCACCTCTCTTGCATTAATCAACAACATGAAAAAACTGGTTAGTGTCGCGTTGAGTTGTTTGCTTGTTGTTGCGGTGGGCTTTGCCGCCGCAGGCGATGCGCCCGCAAAATTTTCCAAAGGCCTGCTGTGGAAAATTGAGAAGTCCAATATCCGGCCAAGCTATGTCTTTGGCACCATCCATCTTGATGATCCGCGCGTCACTGATTTGCCGGTACCAGTCAAAGAAACATTTGCTCGCAGCAGGAGCTTCACCATGGAAATGATTATTGATGATGCGAGCGCCCAGAAATTTGCCACTTCGATGCTGCTCGATGACGGGAACGACCTGAAAACGCTGCTTGGCGAGCCCTTGTTCGCCAAAACCACTGAAGTGATGCGTGAATATGGCATGCCGAGCGAGATTACTGTGAGATTCAAGCCTTGGGCGCTGATGCTCACACTGATACTGCCCAAGAAGCGGCAGGGCGTCATCGTGGATGAAGTGCTGTCTCAGCAAGCGCTGCAGCAACACAAGTCCGTACACCAGCTGGAGAGCGTTGAAGAGCAGATTTCAGTATTCGATGGGCTGCCGATGGAGGTTCAAGTAGGTTTACTCAAACATACCGTGGCCCATCACGACTTGATTCCCGGGATGATGGAAGAATCCATCAAGGCTTATCTCAAGCGCGACCTTGGCGCGCTGTGGGAAATCAACAACAGCATGATGGAAGATGAGGCGGATAAAAATTTGAACGAAGCGTTGCTGCAGCGGGTGCTTTATGACCGAAACCAGCGCATGGCTGAGCGCATGCAGCCGCGTCTTGCCGAAGGCGGGGCATTTATCGCCGTGGGAGCACTGCACTTATACGGGGAGAAGGGAGTATTGAGCCTGCTGCAAAGCCGCGGCTACCAGATCACTCGAATGTATTGATCTATCTGTTCTTGCACGCGCTGTAGCCATCCTGCCAGCCAGTCGTGTACTGGCCATCCGACTTGTAACGTGCCTGGTCTTTTTTTGTGAGCAGTGACTGGGCGCTGGTGCAACCGTCGCGGTAGCCGTCCTGAAAACTCTTTGGGAAACCTGACAAATTGACATTCGGCGTTTGCGCTGGTGTGGGCGGCGGTTGCGCGCATGCCGTGAGCAGCAATACCATCAATAGCGCGCAACGTATGTTCATCTCGGGAAATCAACTCGGTGTTTCGTCACATCGGGTTGGTGGTAAAATCTTCAATCGAGCCGCATTATATCACCATGCCTCAGCCCGCTTTCGTACACCTGCGTCTGCACAGCGAATATTCCATTGTTGACGGCATCGTACGCCTTGACGACGCGGTAGACAAAGCCGCCGCAGATCGCATGCCCACGCTGGCGCTTACTGATCTTAACAACTTGTTTGGCATGGTGAAGTTTTACCAGGCCGCGCGCAAGGCCGGAATCAAACCGATTACAGGCTGCGACGTATGGTTGACTAACGAAGCCGATCGTGACCAGCCGTTCCGCCTGCTGCTATTGTGCCAATCACATCAAGGCTACTTGCTGTTGTGCCGGCTGATATCGCGTGCTTACCGTGCCAATCAGCATCGCGGCCGCGCCGAAATCAGAAAAATCTGGTTCAAGGAAGCCGGAACGGAAGGGCTGATCGCGCTTTCGGGTGCGCAGCATGGCGATATCGGTGTGGCGCTTACCCAGGACAACAGCAAACTAGCGCAGGCGTTGGCGAGCGAATGGGCGGCGCTGTTTCCACAGTGCTTTTACATTGAACTCCAGCGCGCAGGCGCTCCGCATTCCGAGCTTTATGTGCAACGCGCTTTGGATCTGGCGTCCGGCTTGCGGCTTCCGGTAGTGGCCACTCACCCCATACAGTTTCTCGATGCGGATGATTTCAAGGCACATGAAGCCAGGGTATGCATCGCCGAAGGCTATATTCTGGGCGATCAGCGGCGCCCCAGGCTATTTACCGAGCAGCAATATTTCAAGACCCAGGCGGAGATGGCGGAGCTATTTGCCGATATACCCGAAGCGCTCTTGAACAGCGTGGAAATCGCCAAGCGCTGCAATTTGAAAATGGAGCTGGGCAAAAGCCGGCTCCCGCAATTTCCTACGCCCAATGATCTCAGCCTCGATCAGTATCTGTGCGAGCGTGCGCTGGCAGGACTCACGCAACGGCTGGACGAGCTCTATCCTGATGCCGGGCAAAGGGCGAAGCAAATGCTGATTTACCAGAAGCGGCTTGATTTTGAAACCCGCACCATCGTGCAAATGGGTTATTCCGGTTATTTCCTGATTGTCGCGGACTTCATCAACTGGGCTAAGCAGAACGATGTGCCGGTAGGCCCCGGACGCGGTTCCGGCGCAGGTTCTCTGGTGGCATACGCTTTGGGAATCACCGATCTGGACCCATTGCGCTACGATCTCCTGTTCGAGCGTTTTCTCAACCCGGAACGGGTGTCCATGCCCGACTTCGACGTAGATTTCTGCCAAGACCGCCGGGAAAAGGTGATTGAGTACGTGAAGCACAAGTTTGGCGAGGACAGTGTCTCGCAGATTGCCACCTTCGGCACCATGGCGGCCAAAGCAGCAGTGCGCGATGTAGGGCGGGTGCTGGATTTGCCTTACAACTTCTGCGACCAGCTGGCAAAGCTCATTCCTGTGCAGCCGGGGAAAACCATCACCCTGCAAATGGCACGGGCGATGGAACCGCAGCTCAGAGAGCGCGAGCAAAAAGAAGAAGAAGTACGCGAGCTGCTTGCGCTCGCGGAACGTGTCGAAGGCCTCACGCGCAATGTCGGCATGCACGCGGGAGGCGTTTTGATTGCACCGGGCAAGCTTACCGATTATTGCCCGATTTACGTGGCGCAAGGGTCGGAGGCGATGGTGAGCCAGTTCGACAAGGACGACGTCGAGCAAATTGGGCTCATCAAATTCGATTTTCTTGGACTCACCACGCTCACCGTGCTCGATTGGGCGGTGCGCTACGTGCGCAGTATCAAACCCGAATTCAAGGATTTTTCCCTTATTAACCTCCCGCTTGACGACAAGGCCACTTATGAAATATTTGCGACGGGTAACACCACCGCGGTATTCCAATCGGAATCAAAAAGCGCCAAGGACCTCGAGCGCAGGCTGAAAGCGGATTGCTTTGAAGACCTGATCGCGTTGATGGCGCTGAACCGCCCGGGGCCGCTGCAATCAGGAATGGTGGATGACTTTATCAAGCGTAAGCACGGCGTAGAAAGACCGGAATATTTTCACTCCGAACTCGAGCCGGTGCTTAAACCCACTTACGGCGTGATCGTGTACCAGGAACAAGTCATGCAAATCGCCCAGGTGCTGGGTGGCTACAGCCTGGGGTCTGCCGATTTGCTGCGCCGCGCGATGGGCAAGAAGAAGCCGGAGGAAATGGCCAAACACCGCAGTATTTTTATCCTGGGTGCGGTGAAGCACGGGGTCAGGACCAGGCAGGCGGAGCAGCTCTTCGGGCTGATGGAAAAATTCGCGGAATATGGTTTCAACAAGTCGCATTCCGCAGCGTATGCCATGGTGGCATACCAGACGGCTTATCTCAAGGCACATTTCCCTGAAGCTTTCATGGCCGCCACACTGTCGGCGGAAATGGACGACACCGACAAGGTGCAGATTTTTTACCAGGATTGTATTGCGAACCATCTCGAGGTGCTGCCGCCCGATATTAATTTGAGTGATTACCGATTCGTGCCGGTCGGTGACAGGCAGATCCGCTACGGACTGGGCGCGGTCAAGGGTACGGGCGAAGCGGCGATCGTGGCGATTGCGCGCGCGCGTGAGGCGCAAGGACCGTTCCGCGACTTGTTTGATTTCTGCCAGCGCATAGACAAGCGGGTCATCAATCGCCGCGCTATCGAATCGCTGATACGCGCAGGCGCATTCGATTCGCTCAACCCGCGACGAGCGAGCCTGCTGGCAACAGTAGGCATCGCCATGGAAAGCGCTGATCAGGCGCAGCGCTCAGCCAACCAGGTAAGCTTGTTCAATGAGCTTGAAGAGGGTACTAGTGCGCAACACCTTGTGCTGGTGGATGTACCGGAGTGGCCGGAGCCAGTGCGGTTGCAAAACGAAAAAACGGCGCTGGGTTTTTATTTCAGCGGCCACCCGTTCACCGCTTATCAGAAAAATGTGCAGGGCTTCGTGAAAATCCGCTTAAGCGAACTTACGCCACAGCAGCAGCCGTTACTGCTCGCCGGCATCATCTACAGCGTGCGCATCCAGCAGACACGGCGCGGCAGAATGGCAATCGTGGTGCTGGATGATGGCAGCAGCCAAGTTGAAACCGTGGTGTTTAGTGAATTGTTCGAAGCAAACCGCGAGCTTCTAAAAGAGGATCAGTTGCTCATCGTTGAGGGCAAGGTAGGCCATGACGAATATTCAGGAGGCTTAAGAATTACTGCGGATAAACTGTATGATTTAACTGCGGCGCGCAACCAGTTTGCCCGGGTGATGCGCATCAGCCTCAATGGCGAAGCAAGTGCCGTCAGGCTGCGGACATTGCTCGGGCCCTACCGCAAAGGGCTGTGCCCGGTCGCGATACGCTATTACAATGCGCAGGCAGTGTGTGAAGTGCAGCTGGGCGAGGAATGGCGCGTCAATCTCGATGATAATTTGCTGCGCGATTTGTGCGATTGGCTGAAGCCTGAGAACGTGGAAGTAATCTATTAATTCAGCGACTGCGCAATATCTCAAAGCGCGTAAAATTTCCTTCCCCTTCGTCAATTTCAACACCCTCGACTCGCGCCGATTCGGGCCCGTGCTGCGCCCACTCGATTATGGCATCCAATGCGTCAGGGGTTCCCTGCACCATCGCTTCCACGCTCATATCGAAACAATTGCACACCCAGCCGGTGACGCCGAGCTTCTCTGCTTGGCGGCGCATGGTTTCGCGGAAAAACACGCCTTGTACCAGGCCGTGAATGC
>JAHFRG010000025.1 GCA_023258935.1 Betaproteobacteria bacterium | reverse complement strand
GCGACGAGCAAGAGTTTGTTGGAAAAAGCGGGGGTCGCAAGCCATGTCCAAATGCTGGTTGGCCCGGTCGCGGAAACCATAGTCAAACAGGCTGAAGCGCAAGGCTGTGACCTGATTTACATGGGGACTCGCGGCATGGGAGGGCTGAAAAATGTGCTGCTCGGCTCCAATGCCGTCAAGGTGCTTCACCTTGCAACCATTCCAGTCGTCCTGGTCAAATAGGCGTTTGTGCACGAAGCATGTGAGCCTGTGACCGGCGATTTGTACCCACGATCCCGGAAACAGGATTTGCTATTTCGCAGGCTTGGCGCAGGCCTCTCTCATGATGTCGGCAAGAAAGACAAATGCGGCACTCCATGCCTCGCGCTCATCCTGTGTGAAATCGTCCCCACTGATGCTTGACAGCGTGTCTATCAGGGCCTGTTCAAACGGTTGATAGTCACGATCCCGCACCCCGTACATTGCGTGGCGTTTACCGAGGTCGAAAATGATGGGAACGATTTTATCCTGGATGTCGAGACTCTTCACAATCAATTCGAGCATCAGGAACAGCGCCTTGCCTTGATGCTGCATATTGCCCCAAAAAAGCTGACGAGCACGGGGGTGCAATTCGAATAAGCGCTGGTAGAAAATTTCTCCGGCCTGATCCGGTATAGCAGCAAGCTTCTCGAACGATGTTCTAACGAGCTTGATTTGCTCTGGCGTCATGCCTCCTCCGGTATTCCCTGAAACCTCCTGCAAAACATGAGGCCGTACTCCGCTATTCAAGCATAAAACTGATTTTTGCGTTAATCCGGTATTTCACGATTTTGTTATTTTCCACCTTGGCCTCGAAGTCCTTGATGTAAATGGACTTGATGCTATTAAGGGTCTTGCTGGCACGCGTCACAGCGTTTGCTGCGGCATCTTCCCAGCTTTTGTTTGACTCCGCTAGTACTTCAATGACTTTCAACATATCTGCCATGATTTTTCTCCTTTGCCAAAGTTGAGAACAATAAAAGGCGGCGCAACTGAAAAAGGCCCTGCGGTTTTCATCGACACACCAACACCGGGATCTTGGTGTGAGTCAACACCTTGGTAGTCTCGCTGCCCAGTATCAACGCGGCAATGCCTTTCCGTCCGTGGGAGGCCATGAAAATCAGGTCGCAACCTTTTTTCCGGGCTGTGCTGATAATCGCCGCAAAGGGTTGATCATTTACAGCATGCACCCCCTCAAACCTGATACCCGCGGCTTTGGCAGCGCTCTTCGCGACATCAAGTAATTTTTTGGCGCGCGCTGCGCTGTCTTTCCCATATTCCTGCATGGTAGTAAACATCATCGGCTCATCAGCGATAGCATGGAAGGTGGGCGTGACGGTAACCGCGGTAACCTTTGCGCGGAGCGACTTCGCGAATGCGGAGCCTTCTTTAATAGCTTTTATTGAAAGATCCGAACCGTCGGTCGGAATCAGTATGTGTTTATACATCGTGGTCTCCTTTACGGCTGGAAGTAGATTGCTAAAACTGGATACAGGCTACCGGCCGGCCGTCACTTAAATTAACCTGGATATTGTATTTATTATTGCTTTTTGGCGTCCCAATTCCTTGATCCAAATCAAACCAAACACCACTTTTTACCAAGACATACCTATACCAGGCGGCACGCATGAGCATTGAGCCGGCTCGGCTCGCAATAATGAATGCTGCGTACTGTACAATGATCCCGGAGTGGCTACCACAAGGAGTGTCACATTGGCAAGGAAAAGGAAACCGACGCATATCTCAAGCTCAAGAAAATCAAACAAAATTAAATCCTCCAGGGGCCGCAAACCCCGGCGTGTTGCAGCTGCGCACAACAGCGATGAAGTATTACTCAAGCTGTTTGAGTCAGCGCCCGATGCCATTGTCGTAGTTGATGCAGATGGACTGATCGTCCGGGTCAATGCCCAAGTGCAGGCCTTGTTTGGCTACAGCCGAAACGACCTGATTGGGAAACCTGTGGAAATCCTTCTGCCTGAGCATTATCGAGATAAGCACATGAGCTATCGCGTGGATTATACCGCTCAACCACGCACCCGCTCCATGGGCGCGGGCCTGGAACTCTACGGGCGACGTCAGGACGGAGTCGAATTCCCCGTAGACATCATGTTGAGCCCATTGAGAACATCAAAGGGTAACCTTGTTACTGCAGTCATTCGCGATATCAGCGAACGCAAACAAGCTGAAAACGCGCTGCGCGAAGCCCGCGAACAACTGGAGATAAGGGTGGAAGAGCGCACTCGGGAACTGGCTGAAGCCAACCGCGCTTTGCGCAATGAGATGGCCGAGCGCCTCCGCGCCGAAGAGGCGTTGCTGCAAGTTCAGAAGTTGGAGGCAATAGGACAGTTAACCGGCGGCGTGGCTCACGATTTCAACAATCTGCTCACGGTGATCAGCGGCAACCTGCAGATGCTTCAGGAACGTGTCGCTCACGTCCCCTTGTTGCTCAAGCTTGCCGGCAATGCGGCGAAAGCTGCAGCGCGCGGCGCGGAACTGACCCGGAACCTGCTCGCATTTTCCCACAGGCAACCGTTGCAGCCTCGGGAGATAGATATCGGCGAACTGGTTCACAACATGACCGACATGATGCGAAGGACTTTGGGGGAATCCATCCATATCGAAACCGCAATTCAAGCTGGTTTGGCTAAAGTTGCAGCCGACCAGGGCCAGTTGGAAAACGCCCTCCTCAATCTCGCACTCAACGCACGCGATGCCATGCCTCGGGGGGGAGAACTTACCATTAAAGCAGCTACTACGTTAGCAGATGCTATACCCGGCGAAGACATGAGCGACATGGCGCCAGGAGAATATGTGATGCTCGCGGTATCGGACAACGGCAGCGGTATGCCACCGGAAGTGATGAAACGGGTATTTGAGCCGTTTTTCACGACCAAAGGCCCCGGAAAAGGCAGCGGTCTCGGCTTGGCGACAGTGTACGGCTTTGTCAAACAATCGGGGGGGCACGTCAGGATCTACAGCGAAATTTCGCGCGGAACCACGGTGCAACTTTACCTGCCACAGGCAAAAAGCAACAACGAAGCGCTCATGAAAGAATACGCGTCCAACCACGCGCCACGAGCTGAAGGCGAAACCGTGCTGCTGGTTGAGGATGATGAAGGCGTGCGAGAACTTGCTGCTACGTTCCTGCAAGACCTGGGTTATGCGGTGCTCGAAGCCACAAACGGAAAACAGGCTCTTGCTCTATTAGAAGAAGGACACCCTATCGATCTATTGTTTACCGACCTTGTCATGCCGGGCGGAATGAACGGATTGGAGCTTTCGCGTGAAGCCTTGCGCCGCCGCCCCGCTATGAAGGTATTGCATACATCCGGTTACATGGAAAATGCCTTAGCCTATGACGGACAGTTTGATGTCGGTATTCAACTCCTCACCAAACCCTACACCAAGGAAGCCCTGGCCCAACGAATCCGCCTCGTGCTGGAACGGGAGTAAGGAACCTCTGAGGCGAGTACCCGGCCTATGCCATGGCGTGACGGATACAATCAATCAATAACTGATTATCAAAAGGCTTGCTTAAATAACCCAGCGCATTGATGCCTTTGGCCCGGCTCGAGGTCAGCAAATCCCCCCTGCCGCTCACAAGGATAATCGGCAACCGAGCGTGCCGCGCCAGAAGCATTTCCGCAAGTTCCAGTCCGTCCATCCCCGGGAGATCAAGGTCCAGTACCAGGCAACCGGATTGGGGTAGTTCATATTCGGCAAGAAATGCTTCGGCCGTGCGCCAAGTCTGCACTTCGAAGCCGTCCGCCTCAATCAGCGTTCTCAGCATGTCACGCACAGCCTCGTCATCATCCACCACGAAAACCGTGCCGAAGCGAGCGCCCTGACCCCTGCCCATTTGTTGAAACCTCAGAGGATCAAGCAACTGCATGCAGCGCTCCCGGGCGCGCTGCAAAATCGCGCGTGCTCACGTCGTTTTTGCCGATCAATTTCCTCAGACCCGGTACGTTCTTGAGGCAGATGTCCCGTTTTTGCACGCTGACATAACCTTCTTCCTGGAGCCTTGAAAAAACGCGGCTCACGGTTTCGATCGTGAGGCCAAGATAGCTGCCGATTTCTCCACGGCCCATGCGCAGGGAGAAACTGCTGGCTGAATAACCCCGCGCCAGATAGCGTTTTGAAAGCTGCAGCAGGAACGTTGCTATGCGCTCTTCCGCGCTCATCGCGCCAAGCAAGAGCATCACTCCGTGATCGCGCACTATTTCTCGGCTCATGATTCTGTGGAAATGGTGCTGCAGAGAAGGCATGTCGCGCACCAGCCGTTCCAATTCGTAATACGGCAGCTCGCAAAGCTCGCTGTCTTCCAGCGCTACTGCATTCACGGTGTGGATATCAGAGCTTATTCCATCCAGACCCATGATCTCTCCAGCCATATAAAAACCCGTGACCTGCTCCCGCCCATCATCATGCAGAACAGAAGTCTTGAACGAACCCGCTCGAATGGCGAAGAGAGAGCGCAAGGGCGCTCCGGCCCGGAACACATAACCGCCACGCTTTATGGGCCGCATATGCTGAATCAGGCCGTCAAATCGCTCGAGCTCGTTTTCCTCCACGTGGGACAGAAGGCATAAGTCATTCAGGCTGCAAACATCGCAACCCGCCTGAGCGTCACAGGGGACAGATGTAACGCTGTGCAGCGTGATCGGCGTAGCCATGAGATCCTCCAATTCAAAACAAACCGTTTTGCTATCAATCGTTCAATAAACTCAGCCGTTTGCCTGCAAGTTTCCTTGCTCGTAACATCTGGGCTATGATTGTTCTTACGAGAATTTTCACCGGATGTCACACAGCGAGATTAAAGCGACTTTGTAAACCGGAGATAACAAAAACCGCACGTATTGAAACAGTATGTAACAGCGTTACCTCAGCTCCATCTATGACGACAGAAAAACACATCTTGGTGGTGGATGACGAACCGGCGATCTGCGAACTGGTGCAAAGCTACCTTTCGGCGGAAGGCTTCCGGGTCAGCACTGCGGAAGACGGCGAGGCGATGCGTCGGATCATGGCATCGACGCCGGTGGATCTGGTCATTCTCGATCTCATGCTTCCCGGCCAGGATGGATTTTCCCTGACTCGCTATTTGCGGGAGCACTCCGATGTCGGGATCATCATATTGACGGGCAAAGGGGAAACCGTCGACCGGGTGGTGGGCCTGGAAATGGGGGCCGACGATTACCTCGCCAAGCCGTTCGACCTGCGCGAGCTCCTGGCGCGGGTGCGCAGCGTTTTGCGGCGCGCTGGTGCAAGCCACAAACGCGCCAACGCGGACACCATCGTGCGCTTCGCAGGATGGCGGATGGATTTTTCAACCCGGCGACTGTTTTCTCCGGGCAACCTTGACACCCCTCTTACCACCGGAGAATTCGATTTGCTGGCGGTATTCGTGACTCACCCGAACCGGGTATTAAGCCGGGATGAACTGCTCGATCTCACACGCGGCCGCTCGGCCGGGCCGTTTGACCGCACCATCGATGTTCAAGTCGGGCGCCTGCGGCAAAAAATCGAGCCCGACGCGCAACAACCCACTCTTATCAAGACGGTACGGGGGGCGGGTTATTTATTCACGCCCCCGGTCGAGCGCTAAAAAGCGTACTACTGATTAACAAGCAGGTATCCATTGCCGCCGGCTTTTTTGGCCTTGTACATCGCACGGTCCGCCAGAGTGAGCAGCCGTTCGGGTTCGTTTCCATGTTGTGGATATATTGCAATCCCCACGCTGGTCTTGATGTTCACTTTCACTCCGTGAAAATTATAGGGCTGGCCGATTCGGTTCACCAGTTTCTGACCCAAGACCTGCACTGACTCCGGATTCTCCAAGTCGGCCTGAACAATGACAAACTCGTCTCCCCCGATACGCGCCACCATATCCGTTTTGCGCACCGCAGAATTAAGGCGTTCTGCCACCGCCTTCAGCAACCGGTCACCGACACGATGACCCAGCCTGTCGTTGACGCCCTTGAATTCGTCCAGGTCGAGAAACAGCACCCCTACCATGTGCCCCTCCCGCTTCGCCACGGATATAACCTCCTCCAGGAACTTGAGCAGGAACGCACGATTGGCAAGACCGGTCAAGCTGTCGTGGTAAGCGAGAAAATGCGTTCGCTCCCTCTCCTTTTCGCGCAATGTCAAGTCGTGCTGTATCGCGATGAAGTGAGTGATATTGCCTGATGGATCCATCAGTGGCGTGATGGTTTCTTCCACGACGAAAAGCGTGCCGTCCTTCCTGCGCTCGACCAGTTTGCCCCGCCAAACCTTGCCCGAGCGGACGGTGTTCCACATTTCGCTGTAATAGCTTGCGTCTTGCCGTCCCGACTTCAGAAAGCTTGGGGTGCGGCCCAGGACCTCCCGTTCGGAATAACCGCTCAATTGCCAGAAAGCGCTGTTAGACCAGACGATGCGTCCGTGCGGATCTGTGATGAAGATCGCGTTGGCGACTTTGGCAAGCGCCTCGGCCAGCAGGTCCTGTTTCGCACCGTTCATGGCATTGTTCCGGGCGCGTTTTGCATCAGCCATAAAAATAGGCAGCCATAGATGTTTGTTTGATCCAGGTCAAAAACAGTACGTTATTCTTGGATTATATTGTAACTACGTGGAAAAAGTAGTGATTTGGCCTGCTGTAAGGCCGGATCAGGTTTCCCGCAAAATTTAGTTTAACTTTTTGATAAGGAGCATGCCATGACTGCCAATATTTCTCGTTACGATCCGTTCGCGGATACCGATCTAGATGATTGGTTCAAGGGGTTTTTTCTGCGTCCGATTAGTCTGCAGGGGCAACCGTCATTGCAGATGAAGATTGATGTCAGTGAGAACGACAAGTCGTATACCGTGCGCGCCGACATTCCGGGCGTGAAGAAGGAAGACATCGCCGTCAACATCGACGACAACCAGGTTTCGATCAGCGCTGAAGTAAAAGAGGAAAAGGAAAAGAAAAACGGCGATAGAGTGGTTCATAAGGAACGCTATTACGGCAATGTTTACCGTAGCTTCACGCTGCCCCAGGATGTCGACGATAAAGCCGCGCAGGCTCACTACGAGCAGGGAGTGCTGGAACTCACCCTGCCCAAAAAGCCGGCGGGCAAGGCTAAACAGCTGGCGATTTCCTGACATCTTTCATGCGCCGAGACGACCGCTGTCCCGGCGCATTATTCGAAAGCGAGCAGAACCCTCTCTGCGTCTGCATTGCAAGCGCTCGCGCGGAGCGACCTTTGCAACTGTTCTGAATACAAGGGTATGCGGCGCAGCGGAACTGCGAATTCCGATCGAGAGTGCGGTACGTTCTCTCGCAAATCACCCGCATGATTTTTCGAGCGATCTAACTTGAAAAATGCGCTGCGGCAGCGTTCAGCCTCATAATACAGTTTTCAAAAACGCGTAGGAAAATGCGATGCGCGCGATGATGCTCAATGCGCCCCACGAGATGCTGCATCTGTCGGAATTGCCGGTTCCTGCGCCCGAATCAGGTCAAGTCCTGGTACAAGTCCGCGCCTGCGGTGTCTGTCGGACCGACCTGCACGTGGTGGATGGCGATCTTACTGACGGCAAACGGCCTATCATACTTGGCCATGAAATTGTCGGAACTATTGCGGCAAAAGGCGAAGGCGTGGAGCGCTTCGCATTGGGCGACCGGGTGGGCGTACCCTGGCTGGGCTACACTTGCCGCACCTGCCATTACTGCCGCACCGGTCGGGAAAATTTATGCGACAAGGCGCGCTTCACCGGCTATCACATTGACGGCGGCTACGCCGAGTACACAATTGCGGACCAGCGCTACTGTTTTCCAATTCCTGCCGGATATAGTGATGCGGAAGCGGCTCCCCTGCTTTGCGCGGGCTTGATCGGCTATCGTTCCCTCGTCGCGGCAGGTGACGCAAAACGGCTTGGCATTTACGGTTTTGGCGCTGCTGCGCATATCGTCGCGCAATTGGCGCGGCATCAAGGGCGGGAAGTCTTTGCCTTTACGCGGCCGGATGACGGCGTTGCGCAAGCCTTGGCTCGCAGGCTCGGCGCAGTATGGGCTGGAGGCTCGGATGAGACGGCACCGCAAGAACTGGATGCCGCTATTTTGTTTGCGCCGGTGGGAAGCCTGGTTCCTGTGGCGCTGAAAGCCGTGGCGAAAGGCGGTGTGGTGGTCTGCGCCGGAATCCATATGAGCGCCATACCCTCTTTCCCTTACCGCGATCTTTGGGGCGAGCGGGTAATTCGTTCAGTGGCCAACCTCACGCGGCGCGATGGCGAGGAGTTTCTCAATCTTTGTCCCCAGGTGCCGGTGCGCACCGAAGTGGAGCGCTTCCCGCTGGAGCGCGCCAACGAGGCCTTGGCAAAACTTCGCGAAGGGAAAATAAGCGGCGCCGCGGTGTTGGAGATAGACATGGGACGTGCTGCTTAGTCCGCTTGAAAAAAATGGATTCCAAACAGGAACTGCCCACAGGCCTTACTCAAGCGGAAGCTGCACTCAGATTACAGGCCGACGGGCCGAACGAGCTTCCCTCCGGCAAATCTCCCGGGCTGTTTGCCATCGCTTTGCGGGTGGTGAAAGAACCCATGTTCCTGCTGCTCGGCGCCGCCGGCGCAATTTACCTCATTCTGGGCGATGTGCACGAGGCGCTGATCCTGCTCTCCTTCGTGGTCATGATCATGGGTATCACCATCTACCAGGAACGCAAGACCGAGCGGGCGCTGGAAGCGCTGCGCGACCTGTCGAGCCCGCGCGCTCTGGTAGTCCGCGACGGAGAGCAACAGCGCATCTCCGGCCGCGAAGTGGTGCGCGGCGACCTCCTCATCCTGAATGAGGGCGACCGCGTGCCGGCCGATGCTGTGGTTCTGTCATGCAACGATTTATGCACAGACGAGTCGCTGCTCACAGGGGAGTCGGTACCGGTGACCAAGATTTCCTGGGATGGAACGCAGCAACTGCAGCGGCCCGGCGGTGACGGCCTGCCTTTCATCTTCTCGGGTACTCTACTCGTGCAGGGCAAAGGAGTGGCTGAAGTGTTGACTACCGGCGCGGCCACGGAGATTGGCAAAATCGGCAAGGTGCTGCAAACGATAACCGCAGAATCGACTCCGCTGCAGCGTAAAACCACGGCTTTCGTCCACAAGCTGGCTTTCGCCGGGCTGTCGCTGTGCGCACTGGTCGTGGTGCTGTACGGCCTCACCCGCGGCGACTGGCTGGCAGGAACGCTGGCCGGCATCACCCTGGCGATGGCGCTGCTGCCGCAGGAATTCCCGGTGATCCTCACCGTGTTCCTGGCGTTGGGCGCCTGGCGCATTTCGCACCATCGAGTGCTGACGCGCCATATTCCGGCGATCGAGACGCTGGGCTCCACCACTGTTCTATGCGTGGACAAAACCGGCACCCTCACATTGAACCGCATGGCGGTGCGCAAACTTTACGCCGGCGGCGAATTCCTCGACATCCACCCGGACCGTGCCGAGGAGCTGCCGGAGCAATTTCATGAGCTGGTGGAATACGGAATCCTGGCAAGCGAGATCGACCCCTTCGATCCGATGGAAAAGGCGCTCATGGAACTCGGGCAGCGATTCCTGGCGCAGACCGAGCACTTGCATTACGACTGGGCGCTGAAACACGAATACGCGCTGACCCCGGAGCTGCTCGCGCATTCGCACGCATGGAAAACCCCCGGCGGTCACGGCCACATCATCGCCACCAAGGGCGCACCCGAAGCGATTGCCGATCTGTGTCACCTGCCCGACAACATCCGTCATCAACTCGGCGAGAAAGTCAGCCAGATGGGTGCCGAAGGACTGCGTGTGCTGGGTGTGGCGCGGGCGAAATTCGACGGCCCGCACTGGCCGGACGGGCAGCACGACTTCAACTTTGAACTGGTCGGACTGATCGGACTGGCTGATCCGGTGCGTCCCACCGTCGCGGCTGCTCTATCCGATTGCTACAGCGCAGGCATTCGCGTGGTGATGATCACCGGCGACTATCCGGGCACGGCGCAGGCTATCGCCCGGCAAATCGGCCTCACGCCGCACGATCAAATAATCACCGGTCCGGAGCTTGAGGCCATGAGCGACACGGATTTGCAGCAGCGCATCCGCACGGTCAATATCTTCGCGCGGGTCGTGCCGGAACAGAAATTACGCATCGTCAACGCTTTCAAGGCCAATGGGGAAATCGTGGCAATGACCGGCGACGGGGTAAACGATGCGCCGGCGCTTAAAGCCGCGCACATCGGCGTGGCAATGGGCGCACGCGGCACCGACGTTGCACGGGAGGCGGCTTCGCTGACGCTGCTTGACGACGATTTCGCCTCCATCGTTGGCGCCATGAAGATGGGGCGGCGCATCTACGATAACATCCGCCACGCCATGACTTACATTTTGGCTGTGCACGTGCCCACCGCAGGCATGTCGCTTATTCCGCTGGTGCTGGGCTGGCCACTGATGTTGTTCCCGGTGCATATCGTATTCCTCGAGTTTGTCATTGACCCGGCATGCTCGATCGCGTTCGAAGCGGAGCCCGGCGAGAGCGATCTAATGCAGCGCCCTCCTCGCGACCCACGTGCGCCACTGTTCAGCCGTCTGGCCTTAGCGCTGAGCCTGCTGCAAGGACTGAGCCTGCTGATCGTCGTATGGGCAGTGTATGGCTACTCGTTGGGTACGGGTGCTTCAGAAACCGAGGCGCGCGCGTTCGCATTCACGACTATCGTTTTGGGCAACCTGGGCCTCATCCTCGCCAACCGTTCCCACTCGCGCACTCTGTTAACCATGCTGCGCACGCCCAACGCGGCCCTGTGGTGGATCGTGGGCTGGACCCTGATCGGCCTTGCACTGGTGATATACGTGCCGTCTCTGCGGGAGGTGTTTCGTTTCTCCCCGCTGCATCCAGTCGAGTTGATGATAAGTTTTGCGGCGGCCTTTACTGCGATCTTGTGGTTTGAGTTGTTCAAGCGCCTTCCGGCTGCAAGCAGGTTTAGCAAAGTTTAGCGACCAGCAGTCCGCTCCGGCGTCTTGCATCCGGCCCGGACTGTTGTTAAAGCCGTCGCAACCGTGTGGGACTTAATCAGAGGTTCCCTAGCTTCTCCAGATGACGCGCACCGCGTATTCGTCCGGGCTGTATTTGACGTCAAGATCACCCCGGTATGCATGGTGCACCGCGTCGCCAATGCGGCGCGCAAGGTGCACGTCAGTGGTGGTAATTACAATTTTGTCAGGCTGTTCTTCAATTCCCATTATCCGGTGCAGCGGGTGATCCGAGTTCTCCTTTGTTTCTTCGTGCCGGGCGAGCCGTAAAAGCTCATCGCGGTGGGTGGTCAAGAACTTGCCGCTGAGTGTCACGTAACCGGCAGGATAGTGATCATCCGTTCGGCGGCATGCCGGGCAGACATGGTCATGGGCGGCAGCAGGGCGCGGCAATCTCTGCCAGCGGCCTTGGTGAAACACGACACCGCACTTGGGGCACACTGCCGGCTCCGGGGGCTTGGCGCGCGCATGATACGGATCGTGCATAACTTCTTCGATCTGACGATCAAGATGATGGTGGAGATGGGCTCTGGGTTCCTTTTTGTTCATGGCGATTCTGACTTTTTCCGTCTACTGTGAATCCGTCTCACTTCCGCTGCGGCGCCGTAGTTGGTGATGCTTTACATCGCCGCGCATCCGGCGAATGCTGTCTTCAAGTTGCCGGCTGGCTGCGTTAAACGCGTCGCGCAGGGCGACATAGACATCCTCGTGGGCATCGTGATTCACTACAATCATGTCACCCGGCACGTGCAAGGCGATCCTTACGTTGAAGCGATTGCCCTGTTGTTTATGCTTGTGAGGCTGCTCGACGGTGATGTGGCAGCGCATCAGGTGCGGATGAAATGAGTCCAGCTTTTCAGCTTTTTCACGGATGTGCGCCTCGAGCGCATCCGAGTGACTGATCCCGTGAAAAACAATTTGCAGTGGTGTTTGCACGCTCAGGCACTGCTCCGTCTCATATCTTTTTCGCGCTTGTGCTCGCGCGAAATCATTTTCGCGAGCGCAGACATTTCTTCAGCGAGCAGCGTCAGGATATCATCAGCTGCAACGATGCCGACAAGCGCGCCCGAGTCGTCGGTTACCGGCAGGCGCCGCACGCCTTTCAGCCGCATAAGCTCCACCGTTTCCGCCACTCCCGCATCCTCGCGCACTGCCAAAAGTTCTTGGCTCATCACATCACCGACCTGAATAACATCCGGATTAAGCCCGAGTGCAACGACTGCTACCACGATATCCCGATCCGTCAGGATCCCTGAAGGAATGCGCTTTCCGTTAGTTTCGTCCACAACTACGAGACTTCCCAGGTGGGACTCCCGCATCAGTGCAGCTGCCGCCTTTACCGTTGTGCCTCTGCGCGCAAACAATACTTCGCGGCTGCAGATTTCTCCAATCGCCATAATATTTTCCTTTAAAAAGTATGTTGATTATGGTCACTCAGATCGGATTCCGCTTTGATCCATATCAAATCGTCTTGCTTTAAGCCAAAAGAAGTGGAGATACCTTCACGACATTTCATGCCGCAGCTGCACGTGTGCGGCTGAAACCAGACCGTGCTCCGACTGTTATGACGGGCCGTGGGACCCGTCGAACTATCCCCGAACAATCAGGATGGGTGCATTGGCAACGCGAATAAATTCTTCCGCCACGCTCCCCATCAACAAGTATTCGAAACCGACTCTCCCGTGTGTGCCCATGACTACCAAGTCGGCTTGCCACCTTGCCGCCTCTTCCCCGAGGACGGCTGCGACGCGGTTTTTTTTCGCATCAAGTAATCCTGTTTCCGGCTCTACGCCGGCCCTGCGGGCCATATCTACCGACTTGTCCAGCAAGGTTTGGCCCAAATGATGCAGCTTCTTCGTAAGTTCGCCTACATCGATTATGCCTTCGAGGTCATCTTCGCTGGGCAAGCCCACCTTGACCACGTGAACTATGCGCAACTTTGACTTCATTTCCGAGGCAAGTTTAATCGACTCAGCCAAAGCTTGTGCCGAAGTGCTGCTGCTATCAATGGGTAGCAGTATCCTTTTATACATTGGATGTCCCTTTGAAGAAAAAAGACGTGGCGGCAGTTCCGACTGGATTGTACGTCAATTCCGTTCCAATCTATCAATCGCAGGCTGGGCTGTCAATGAACACTGATTAAGCTCGGCAGCTTAACAGTCCAAAGGCTTCGTGGCATATCCGCATTGGTTATTGACACCAGGGAATTAAGTTTAGCACGCTCTGCAATAAGGAAGCGGATGGTGACTCAATGCGACCGCGACGATGTAGCCGAACACGATCTGAGCTGCAATCCAGGCTGCGGCGCGCACGCGCTTGGCCCTGCCGATACGCAGCGCCACTAATCCCAGCAGGATATAGAGAACCAACCCGGCCAGCTTGGCAGTAAGCCAGCCGTGGGTGCCCGGGTATTGCTGAATAATGGCGGTCATCCAAACTCCCGCCGCGAGTAGCAACGTATCGTTGACGTGTGGCACGATGCGCACCCAGCGTTGATGCAGAAGCAGCGAATCCGACAGCATCCAAATGCCGCGCACGAAGAACAAAATGTAAGAAACCGCCACTGTGACGATGTGAATTGCCTTGAGTGAAGCGAATTCCATGAATCAGAATCCGCCATGGCTTCCTGCAACGGCACCGACAACCGTAAGCAGGCTCAGGGCCAGAAGCACCCAGTGGAATCGCTGAATCAACAGCATTGTTCCGCGTGGATCGCGTGACGCGCTGGAGCGGAACCAGTTATGAAGCACAAGCGGCTCAAGCACGAACAGGACAGCGGTAAATATCAGCCAAATGGCGACCATGGCGTGCATCCACCAGAACCGAGGCTCGGCAAATCGTGCCCATAGGTCGAGCCGCCAAACCATATAAAACCCGGACAATCCGGCAAGCAGTACCGTAATTTTTGACTGGCTTGCAAAGCGCCGCTCGATTGATTCGAATCGGCTGAATGCGTCCGGCTCGCCGGTCACACCTGGAACCAGGACCAGCGTAACCATCGCGACGCCGCCGATCCAGAGCACCACGCACAGCACATGAAGGGAACGGGCAATAGTGAGATCATGCATGACAGGCTATGCGTGAGCCGTACTCAAGCCATATGAATTACGAGTTGCAGGCAGCGGAACGGGTTTATCCGCAAATCCCGACCGCCCCACAGGCGGTGCAGAAGTCGCAGCCATCCTTCTTGATCAAGGCGTAGTTGCCGCACTCGCTGCAACGTCCGCCCTTCATCTTCGGCGTCGCGCCGCGCTGCGGCGCCTCCATGATTCCCATTTGTTGAATTGGCACGCCGTCTTCGTTGAGAATGCCAAGCATAACGTAACGGTGAATCATCAAAGCTGCGACGTAGGAAATGGTTGAGGGCCAGTTTATCTGGCGCCGACTGGCCGGTACAGGAGCCATGAAATCTCCGAGCGGCTCGGGAAAATGCAGCAGCTTTCGCAGCTTCATGCCAATCCAGGCCGGATCAATCACGCGCATGTCGAGAGACAGAATCTTGCACAGCCCATCCAGAGAACGAGGATAGTCGCCTGAGAGCCACATCGAATAGGGCCGTGTGACGCCGTCTGGAAGGGTAATCTCCTTGATGCCAAGCACGAAATCGTCTCCCGTGTGCGGATTCAGCACATCCACGGTCCAAGACATGGTGCCATCGGCGCCGGTCTTTGGCTCCTTGAGGCTGAACATGGCGTCGAGCACCGGGCCGGTCTTTCGCTCATCCAACGCACCGAGCTGCTCAACACGATAGCGCACTACCTGCGCAAGCGCCGAAACTACGCTCGGCATACGTTTTTTCTCGCCGTGCGGCGGAAACGGCATGTCGAAAGCATCGTCGCTTGCAGTCTTGGCCAGGGTCTCAAGCTTGAGTTTGAGCCAAGCCGGGTCGTTCGCGCGCATGTCCATCGAGAGTGTCTTGGCTAACGCTCCGAGTCCGCGCGGCTGTTCAATACCATTGACCCAGACCTCGAAGGGAAAGGCCCGACCTTCGTTCTCGACATGACCCACAAACAACGCAAATGTTCCGTGAGTATGTTCGATCATATAGGTCCAAGCGGGGTTGCCCCCCGTGAGGGTCGGCCGACCGGGCCAGCGCAGGGATGCGAGCACCGGCACCGGCACTGCCTTAATCTCGATGCGACGATTAACGTCGTTCGAGGCGAAATCCTGCGGTCCAATCTTTGCGGGTTTATCCAGCGCCAGCACCGAGCCGAGCACGGTATTAGGCCGGTAGGTGGCCAGCCCCTTCAACCCCGACTTCCACGCAGTAAAGTAGAGATCCTGGAAGTCGTCGTAGGGATAGGTCTCGGGAATGTTGACGGTCTTGGAAATGCTCGAGTCGATATACGGGGCGACCGCAGCGACCATTTCCTTGTGCGCTGCCGCCGAGAGGTCAAGCGCAGTGACAAAATACTTGGGCAGATTCTCCACGTCACCACCCGCATGACGGAATTGCCGGTAGGCGTAATCCTCAACCGGAAACTCCTTCATCGTGCCATCCGCCATGCGCTTTTTCCGTGTGTAAGCCCAGGCGAACGGCGGCTCGATTCCGTTTGAGGCATTATCAGCGAAAGCGAGGCTGATGGTGCCGGTCGGAGCAATCGATAACAGGTGGCTGTTGCGTAGGCCGTGCTTGCGAATCGTCTCTTTGATCTCCTGCGGCAGGCGCGATGCAAAGCTTGTGCCCGAGAGATACATGTCGGCGTTAAACAGCGGGAACGAGCCGCGCTCGCGTGCAAGTTCGGATGAAGCGCGGTAGGCTGCGTCGCGCATGTGCCCGGAAATTTTTGCAGCCATAGCGCGCGCTTCCGCGGAATCATAGCGCAGCCGCAGCATAATGAGCGCATCGCCAAGACCGAGGAAGCCGAGTCCCACGCGGCGCTTGCTCATGGCCTCCTGGCGCTGTGCCTCAAGCGGCCAGGCAGTGACATCAAGCACGTTATCGAGCATCCGGACTGCGACCTTCGCTACTTTCTCGAATGCATCGAAATCAAAGCACGTTTCTTCGCTGAATGGCAGACGTACGAAGTTCGTCAGGTTGATCGAACCAAGACAGCAGCAGCCGTAGGGCGGAAGCGGTTGCTCCGCGCAGGGGTTGGTGGCCTCGACTGTCTCGCAGTAATAGAGGTTGTTGTCGCGGTTGATGCGATCGAGGAACAGTATCCCGGGTTCGGCATGGTCGTAGGTCGAGCGCATGATCTGATCCCACACCTCGCGCGCCAAGACTTTGCGGTACACCCACAGTCCGTCATCTCGTTGATAGGCGCCCGAAGTAACCAGATCGTTATAGGGCTGCGCCTTATGAACCAGTTCGATCTCGGAATCGCTTTCAACCGCATGCATGAAGGCGTCGGTAACGCCAATAGAAATGTTGAAGTTGGCCAGGTCGCCAACGTCCTTGGCGTGGATGAATTCCTCGATGTCGGGATGGTCGCAACGCAACACGCCCATCTGCGCACCGCGCCGCGCGCCGGCCGACTCGACTGTCTCACATGAGCGGTCAAACACGCGCATGTACGACACCGGGCCGCTCGCGCGCGAGTGCGTGCCCTTCACTTCCGCGCCCTTGGGGCGGACCGCCGAGAAATCATAGCCGACGCCGCCGCCGCGGCGCATCGTTTCGGCTGATTCGAGTAAGGCGACATAGATGCCCGGCTTGCCGTCTACGACCTTGGAGATCGAATCACCCACCGGCTGCACGAAACAGTTGATGAGCGTCGCCTGCAATGGGATACCGGCGGCGGAGTTGATGCGCCCGGCGGGAACGAAACCAGCTTCCATTGCTTCAAGGAAGCGTTTCTCCCAGTGAGCGCGCTTTTCTTCAGGCTCGGCCGCTGCGAGCGCATTGGCCACCCGCCAGCGTACTTCCTTGATTGATTGTTCGCCGCCTTTCGCATATTTTTCCAGCAGGACTTCGCGGCAGATTTCCTGCTCAGGCAGCGCGATCTTTTGTTCCAGTTGTTGGGTCATAGCGTCGTTACAAATATAAGCTGCTCTCGTTGATAATGCCAATGTAAATTTTACACTACATATTGCATAAAAATATATACAAGTTGCGGGCGCGCGCCGCGTCCTACAGCCAGCACCAGCG
>JAHFRG010000094.1 GCA_023258935.1 Betaproteobacteria bacterium | reverse complement strand
TTGTCCATCCAGGATTTTGCGCGCGGATTGTGACGCCCGCCGTCGCGCTGATTAATGGCCTCGAGTTCCGTCAGCAACTCGCGCTGCCGCGGGGTGAGATTGACCGGCGTTTCCACCACCACGTGGCAGAGCAGGTCGCCGTAACTGCTGCTGCGCACCCCCTTGATGCCTTTACCGCGCAGACGAAATACCTTCCCACTTTGCGTCTCGGCGGGAATCTTGAGCTTGGCGGAGCCATCCAGCGTGGGAATTTCTATTTCCCCGCCGAGCGCAGCTGCAGTAAAGCTGATCGGCATTTCGCAGTGCAGATCACTGTGATCACGGGTAAAAACCGGGTGTACCTTGAGGTGGATTACCACATATAGATCGCCCGGCGGCCCGCCGTTGACACCGGCCTCGCCTTCGCCGCTCAAGCGGATGCGGTCGCCATCGTCTATTCCCACCGGAATCTTGACGGACAGGGTTTTATGCTGCTTGACACGGCCCGCGCCGTGGCAAGTCGCGCACGGCTCTGGAATGACCTTGCCGCTGCCGTGGCACTTCGGGCAGGTTTGCTGGATTGAGAAGAATCCCTGCTGCATGCGTACTTGGCCGTGGCCTCCGCAGGTGGAGCAGGTGACCGGCTTGGTGCCGGGTTTAGCGCCGGATCCATGGCAGGTTTCGCATTCCGCCATGGTGGGAATGCGGATGCGGGTATCGGTTCCACGCGCCGCTTCTTCCAGCGTAATTTCCAGGTTGTAACGCAGATCGGCGCCGCGGTAGACGCCGGATCGGCCGCGCGCGCCGCCGAAGATATCGCTGAAGATATCGCCGAAGGCATCGGCGAAGCCGCCAAAGCCGGCGCCTGCTCCAGCCATGCCCGCTTGCTGATCAACCCCGGCATGGCCGAATTGATCATAGGCCGTGCGTTTCTCGGGATCGCTGAGAATTTCGTAAGCTTGTTTGGCTTCCTTGAAGTGCTCCTCGGATTTGGGGTTGTCCGGATTGCGGTCCGGATGGTGCTTCATCGCCAGCTTGCGATAAGCTTTCCTGATTTCCTCTTCAGAAGCGTCGCGGTTGACGCCGAGCACTTCGTAGTAGTCTTTTTTCGGCATAAATATCTCACCACAAAGACACTGAGGCACAGAGAGCAGACAGAGCAAACATTATGTTTACCCCATATCTCTGTGCCTCTAAAGTTAGCGTTTTTACTTCTTGTCTTTCACTTCTTCGAATTCCGCATCCACTACGTTGCTGTCATCCGATTTTTTGCCGCTTTCTGCAGAAGCCGTACCCGCTTGCCCTGGTTGCGCCTGCTGCGTCTGAGTCTGGGCGTAGATTTGCTCCGCCAGCTTGTGAGAGGCCTCGGCCAGCGCCTGGCTTTTGGCTTCGATCTTGCCCTTGTCATCGCTCTTTAGTGCTTCCTCGGCGTCCTTCATCGCGGCTTCAATCTTGGCTTTGTCGTCGGCCGTGAGTTTTTCGCCATAGTCCTTCAGCGATTTTTTCACTGAATGGATAAGGGCATCGCACTGGTTGCGCGCATTCACCAGTTCCAGCGCTTCGCGGTCTTCTTCTGCGTGTGCTTCGGCGTCCTTGACCATGCGCTGTATTTCTTCTTCCTTCAGGCCGGAACTCGCCTTGATGGTGATCTTGTTTTCCTTGCCTGTCGCCTTGTCCTTGGCCGAAACGTGCAAAATGCCGTTGGCGTCTATGTCGAAAGTGACTTCGATCTGCGGAAGCCCGCGCGGTGCAGGCGGAATGTCGGTCAGATTAAACTGACCGAGGCTCTTGTTGCCCGAGGCCATATTGCGCTCGCCCTGCATCACGTGGATGGTCACTGCGGTCTGATTGTCATCGGCAGTGGAGAACACCTGCTGCGCCTTGGTCGGAATGGTGGTGTTTTTCTGGATGAGCTTGGTCATTACTCCGCCCAAGGTCTCGATGCCGAGAGAAAGCGGCGTGACATCGAGCAGTAGCACGTCTTTGACTTCGCCCTGCAGTACGCCGGCCTGGATTGCTGCGCCGACCGCCACCGCTTCATCCGGGTTGACGTCCTTGCGTGGCTCCTTGCCGAAAATCTCTTTCACTTTTTCCTGTACCTTGGGCGTACGCGTCTGGCCGCCGACCAGGATCACGTCTTCGATGTCGGAGAGTTTCACGCCGGCGTCCTTGATCGCGATCTTGCACGGCTCCACGGTGCGCTCGATCAGTTCTTCAACCAGGCTCTCGAATTTGGCGCGGGTGATTTTGATATTGAGATGCTTCGGCCCGCGCGCATCCGCTGTGATGTACGGCAGATTGACTTCAGTCTGCTGCGTGCTGGAGAGCTCGATCTTGGCTTTTTCTGCCGCTTCCTTGAGGCGTTGCAAAGCCAGCACATCGTTGCGCAGGTCAATGCCTTGCTCTTTCTTGAATTCGTCGGCCAGATAATCAATCAGCCGCTGGTCGAAATCTTCACCGCCAAGGAAGGTGTCGCCGTTGGTGGACAGCACCTCAAACTGGTGCTCGCCCTCGACTACCGCGATTTCGATGATGGAAATATCGAAAGTGCCGCCGCCCAGGTCGTAGACCGCAATTTTGCGGTCGCCTTCCTTTTTGTCCAGGCCGAAAGCGAGCGCCGCCGCGGTCGGCTCGTTGATAATGCGCTTAACTTCCAGCCCGGCGATGCGCCCGGCATCCTTGGTCGCCTGGCGCTGCGAGTCGTTGAAATAGGCCGGTGTAGTGATGACCGCTTCTTCTACCTTCTCGCCTAGATAGTCCTCGGCGGTCTTTTTCATTTTCATCAATACCTGGGCGGACACTTCGGGCGGGGCGATCTTCTTGCCTTGCACTTCGACCCAGGCATCGCCGTTGCTGTTCTCGATGATTTTGTAAGGCATCAGGCCAATGTCTTTTTGCACTTCTTTCTCGCTGAAACGCCTGCCGATCAGCCGCTTCACCGCTGACAGGGTATTTTTCGGGTTGGTCACCGCCTGGCGCTTAGCAGGCGCGCCGCACAGGATTTCCCCGTCATCCATGTAGGCGACGATGGAAGGCGTGGTGCGCGCGCCTTCTGAATTTTCGATGACCTTGGGCTTGCCGCCTTCCATGACGGCAACGCACGAATTGGTGGTTCCCAGGTCAATTCCGATGATCTTTGCCATGATGATTCCTTAACGATAAATGGTAAATGTTGTTAGTTATATCAGGGTGCTATGCAGGGAATTCAAGTTTGTTTAGGCTTTCCGACCACTACCAGCGCAGGCCTGATGACCCGGTCGTTGAGCGTGTAGCCTTTTTGCATCACGCTGATGACGGTATTCGGTTCGCTCTCCGATTCCACCGTGGTGATGGCTTGGTGACGGTGCGGGTCGAACTTTTCGCCGAGCGCTTTGATTTCGCAAATATTGAATTTGTCAAATACCGAGGCAAGCAGTTTCAGCGTTAATTCCACGCCGCTCTTGAGGCTTTCCGTGGTGGCGTTTTCGGTAGCGAGCGCAGCTTCCAGGCTGTCTTTCACTGCCAATACCGCGCTTGAGAAATTTTCTATGGCGTATTTGTGCGCGTTGGCGATTTCCACCTGGGCGCGCTTGCGGACGTTATCCGCTTCGGCGCGGGCCCGCAGCCACGCGTCGTGGTGCTCTTCCGCGGCGAGCTCGGCTTTCTTGAGCTGTTCTTCCAGGCTGGGCGCAGTTTCAGGGTGTGGCGCTGCGGCCGGCTCTGCCTGGTTGAGCTCAGGTGCTGGATTTTGCTGCGAATCTTGCATTATTTTCTCCCGTTAAACAAAACCCAGATGGGGCTGCTTTTGGCTATTTCAAGGGAAAATTAGTAAGGGGTTTAGGCTTTGGCGCCTAAAGCGAGTGCCCGTTCACGGGCCATGCGACCGGCTATTTGAGCGGCTTGCGTGTCGTATCTGACCGAGACCCAGCCGTGCAGGTTTTCCAGCGCGATTTCGCAAAGAGCATATATCCAGTCGGCGCGCTCGTTAAGACAGGGAATGTAATGAAATTCCTTGCCGCCGCTGTTTAAGAAAGCCGTCTTGCCTTCGATGGCGATTTCTTCCAGCGTTTCCAGGCAGTCGCTGACGAAACCCGGGCAAACCACATCTACCCGCTCGGTGCGCTGTTTGCCGAGCTTGTGCAGCACCTCCAGAGTGTCAGGCTTCAGCCACTCGGCGCGCCCAAAGCGCGATTGGAAGCAGACTAGATAGCGCGGTTCCTCCCACCCCAGTGCTTCACCGAGGAGCCTTGCGGTTTTCTGGCATTCGCAATGATAGGGATCGCCTTTGTCCAGCGTGGAGCGCGGCACGCCGTGAAAACTGACGAGGAGTTTATCGGGGCGTCCGTTTTTCATCCAGTAATCATTGACGCTCTGCGCAAGCGCTGCGATATAGCCCGGGTGGTCGTGATAATGCTTGACCGTGCGCACCGCCGGGACGTTGCGCATACATTGCAATTCCTTGAACACGGCATCGAAGCTGCTCGCGGTGGTGCTGGCGGCGTACTGCGGGTAGAGCGGCAGCACCAGGATGCGCTCGCAGTGCTTGAGACTGGCGAGCGACGAGGCAATCGATGGCTTGCCGTAGCGCATAGCGTATTCGATGCTAAGCGGCGATTTGATTCTCTCCCCCAGATAGCCGCGCAAAAAATTCGCCTGGCGTTCGGTGTGCACTTTAAGCGGCGAGCCCTCGCTCATCCAGATTTTGGCGTATCTTTCGGCCGATTTTTTCGGGCGGGTATTGAGAATGATGCCGTGCAGGAGCGGCCACCAGAAAAAACGGGGAATTTCCACAACCCGCGGGTCGGACAGGAATTGCTTGAGATAGGACCGCAATGCCCTCGCGGTCGGCGCATCCGGGGTGCCGAGATTAACGAGCAGGATGCCGGTTTGTGCAGGCGCACCGTGCTGGTAGGGGGGTTCGGTCTGGTAAGATGACATTATTTAATGTTGCGACAGCGCGCTGGAGAGGAGTTTCGCGGTGATATCCACAATGGGAATGATCCGTTCGTAAGCCATGCGCGTCGGGCCAATCACGCCGACGGTGCCCACGACTTGCCCATCCACTTCGTAGGGCGCGGTGACCACGCTGCATTCGTCAAGCGGCACCAGGCCCGACTCGTTGCCGATGAAAATCTGCACGCCGTGAGCGCGACTGCTGATGTCGAGGAGCTGCAGCAGGGCGGTCTTCTGTTCGAACAGATCAAACAGCTTCCGCAAGTGTGCCATGTTGGAAGACAGGTCTTGCACGTGCAGCAGGTAGTGTTCGCCTGATATCACGTAGTCGCCCGCAGACTCCGAGACCGCCTGGCTGC
>JAHFRG010000093.1 GCA_023258935.1 Betaproteobacteria bacterium | reverse complement strand
AGCGGTCCATGAACGGCGACCACAGGAACTTGACGAGATAAGGCACGCCGATCCAGGAAAACCAGGCGATGGTTTTGATATCAATGTTGGAAACCGTGAGCCACGCCTGCAAGGTGCTTCCTGTCAGCGCGAGCGGCAGGCCGGAAGAAAATCCGAATAACAACACCACCGCGATGCGCCGGCTGCGGAAGACTTCAAGGTAGGGGTTGGTTTTTTCGGTTGACGAGTGCACGGTTTCGAATGAAGCAACTCAAAGCTGGAGATCATAATCAATGGTAAGCGGCGCATGGTCGGAGAAGCGTCTGCTTTTATAAATACTCGCGCGCTTGGCTTTCCCCGCGATTCCCGGCGTAGCAATGTGGTAATCAATGCGCCACCCGACATTCTTGGCCCATGCCCGGCCGCGGTTTGACCACCAGGTATATTGCTCCGGCTGCTTATTCAGGCGCCTGAATACATCCACCAGGCTGAGTTCATCGAATACTCGAGTAAGCCATGCGCGTTCTTCCGGAAGAAAGCCTGAGTTTTTCTGGTTGCCGCGCCAGTTTTTCAAATCAATTTCCTTGTGCGCGATGTTCCAGTCACCGCACAGAACGAATTCCCTGCCGCTTTTGGCGATCTCTCGCAAGTGCGGGAAGAATCTCCGCATGAAGCTGAACTTCACGGCTTGCCGTTCTTCCGAGCTCGAGCCGGAGGGAAGATAAACGGAAACCACGCTTAAATTTCCGAAATCGCAACGCAGATACCTCCCTTCCGCGTCTATATCGGCAACGCCCAGCCCGGTGATCACCTTATCCGGCTTGGTCTTGCAATACATCCCCACTCCGCTGTAACCTTTTTTCTCCGCGTAGTGAAAGAATCCGTTGTAGCCTGGCGGATAAAGCATATGCGAGGACATGTCGTTTGCTTGCGCTTTGACTTCCTGTACGCAAACGATGTCTCCTTTGGATTTTGCCAGCCAACCAAAAAATCCCTTGGTTGCCGCGGAGCGGATACCGTTGAGGTTTAAGGTGATTATGCGTAACATAACGCCGGATTAACTTGGCTTTTTAAGTGCGCCCCGGAAATGTCCGATTTCAGACAGGATTTCATCCGCTTCGCTGTAAGCAAAAACGTGCTGCGCTTTGGCGAATTCAAAACCAGAGCCGGACGTTTATCACCGTATTTTTTCAATGCCGGTTCGTTTCATGACGGCGAATCGCTGCTTGGGCTTGCGCAATTTTACGCTAAAGCCATACTCTCCGCTAAGATACAATTTGACATGCTGTTCGGTCCCGCCTACAAAGGTATTCCAATAGTCGCTGGTACTGCCATCGCGCTTGCGCAAAATGGTCATAATGTGCCATTTTGCTTTAACCGCAAGGAGGCCAAAGACCATGGCGAAGGGGGCGCATTGGTTGGGGCCCCGCTGAAAGGACGGGTGTTGATGGTGGATGATGTGATTTCCGCTGGCACTTCAGTGCGCGAATCGGTGGATCTTATACGCACCAACCGGGCCACACCCTGTGGCTTGGTGATTGCGTTGGATCGCATGGAACGAGGCAACGGCGAGCTCTCTGCGGTGCAGGAGATAAAGCGGAAATTTGAGCTGCCGGTTATCAGCATCATTACCCTGGACGATGTGCTAAGCTATCTTCAAACCAGGGAAGAATTGGTGCATAATTTGCTTGCGGTACAGAAATACCGTCAGATATATGGAGTTAACGCAAATGCCGCTTGAACCCTTGCGTATATTCAATTACTTTGCCCTGTTGCTGCTGCTCGCAACATCGGGCGTTCCTGCTTTTGCCGTGATGTATAAATGGGTGGATGAAAATGGCGTCACTCATTATGGTGACAGCATACCCTCGCAATACATCAACCGTGCCAATGTAGAGCTGAACCAAGGGGGCGTGATTCTCAAAAAGAATGAACCAGCGCTGACCCCCGAGCAGATCAAGGCCAAAGAGGCGGAACTGGCAAAACGCAAACAGGAGAGTGATACGCGTCGCAGGGATGCAGTCCTGCTGGGCACCTACACCAGCGCCGAGGAAATTGATCTGGCGCGCGATCGCAACCTGCGGCAAATCGAGCAGGTCATCAAAGACACCGAGATACAGCTAAGGTTGGTACAAGCCAATCTTGACGCGAGTCGCAAGCAAGCTGCAGCTTATAAGCGAGAAAACCAGCCGGTGCCCGACGGATTGAAGACAGATATCGAGTCCCTGGAAAAAAACAATCAGGACCTGGAAGTGGCCATTATACAAAAACGCGCTGAGGAGAAAGAACTCCGCGTGCGCTTTGATGAAGATAAGAAGCGCTACCTCGAACTGACCCAGAGAGCTCCTGCGTCGGCAAAACCTGCTTCAGCAAAATAGTACACCCCCGCTCAACCCGCCAGCTTGCGTTTCAGAATTTCGTTCAACTGCGCCGGATTGGCCTTGCCTTTGGTAGCTTTCATTACCTGGCCGACAAGTGAATTGAAAGCCTTTTCTTTTCCTGCGCGGTAATCCTCGACTTGTTTAGGGTTACCGGCAAGCACCTCGTCAACGATTTTCTCGATCGCTCCGGCCTCACTGATCTGCCTCAAGCTGCGCTTTTCGATAATCTCGTCGACAGAGCCTTCTCCCTTCCACAGTACGGGCAGCACTACCCCCGTTGCAGTTGTGGCTGATATTGTTCCATCGGAAACGCGCGTAGACAGAACTCTGAGTTGACCTGGAGACACTTTGCTCTGTGCTACACCGAGATTTTCTTGATTTAGCTTTGCGCTGAGGGGGCCCAGGATCCAGTTCGCTAGGATTGGGATTTGTTCCTTTGGAGCACCGTCAAAGGTGGACAACGCAAATGTTGAGGTTTCGCGGTTTGCAGTTAGCTGATTCGCCTGCTGAATTGGAAGGCCATAGGCGGTAATCTTCTGATGTTGTACCTGTAGCGATTCGGGCATGGATGCCTCGATCTGCTTAATCCACTCCTCCGAGACCGCGAGCGGCAATAGATCGGGATCGGGGAAATACCGGTAGTCGTGCGCCTCTTCCTTGGTACGCATCGAGCGGGTCTCATTCTTGTCGGGATCATAAAGTCGAGTTTCCTGCTCAATGATACCTCCGTCCTCGAGGATCTCAATCTGGCGCTTGACCTCAAACTCGATGGCGTGCTCGAGGAAACGAAATGAGTTGAGATTCTTGATTTCGCAGCGCGTGCCGAGTTTAGCCGATCCACTGGGGCGCACTGAGACGTTGGCGTCGAAACGAAAAGAACCTTCCTGCATATTGCCGTCGCAGATGTCGATTTCTTCCACCACGAGAAAATGCAGCGCCTTTGCGTAGGCCACTGCTTCTTCCGTTGAACGCAGGTCGGGCTCGGAAACGATTTCCAACAACGGCGTACCTGCGCGGTTAAGATCAATCCCAGACATATCTTTGAAATTTTCATGCAGCGACTTGCCTGCGTCTTCCTCGAGGTGGGCACGCGTGAATCGCACCTTGATCGCGCCGCGTGTCGGCGAAACGATGTCTATCTCCCCACCTTGCACTATCGGCAGCTCGTACTGGCTTATCTGGTAACCTTTGGGTAAATCGGGGTAGAAATAATTCTTGCGCGCAAACACTGAGTGCCGATTGATGTTGGCGCCAATCGCAAGTCCAAATCTTATGGCTTTCTCCACAGCAGCCTTGTTCAGTACCGGCAACACGCCAGGCAATGCGATGTCCACTGCGCACGCCTGGGTATTGGGTGCGGCGCCAAAAGCTGTGGATGCGCCGGAGAAGATTTTGGATTGAGTCAATAGCTGCACGTGCGTTTCAAGTCCGATCACAACTTCCCATTCCATTTCAGACACCCTCCGGATTGCGCATGTGCCAATCTGTCGCCAGCTGGTACTGGTGCGCGATATTCAACATGTGTCCTTCACTGAAATAATTTCCAATAATATGCAAACCCACCGGAAGTTTTTTATTGCCGAAGCCGCAAGGAATCGACATGCCGGGAAGACCGGCAAGGTTGACCCCAATGGTGTAAATATCGGATAGATACATCTGCACCGGATCACCTGACTTCTCGCCAAGATTGAACGCGGTGGTTGGGCTGGTTGGCCCCATGATGACATCGCACTTTTTAAACGCCTCTAAGAAGTCCTGCGCAATCAGCCGCCGCAGCTTCTGTGCCTTGAGGTAATACGCGTCGTAGTAACCATGCGATAAAACGTAAGTGCCGATAAGTATCCGGCGTTTCACTTCGGCGCCGAAACCTTCGGCGCGGGTCTTGCGGTACATGTCGAGAAGATCATTATATTGTGGCGCTCGGTATCCATAACGCACGCCGTCGTAGCGCGAGAGATTGGATGAGGCTTCCGCCGGAGCGAGCACGTAATACACCGGAATCGAAAGTTTGGTATTGGGAAGCGAGATTTCAACCGTGGTAGCTCCGAGCTTTCGGTATTGTCCAACTGCAGCTTCCACCGCCCGCGCCACATCATCGCTTAAACCTTCGGCAAAATATTCCCTGGGCAAACCGATTTTGAGCCCGGCCAGCGGCTTGGCCAGATCGCGAGTGTAATCTTCGGGCGGACGTTTCAGGCTGGTGGAATCTCGCGCATCGAATCCGGCCATGACGTTCAGCATCAGTGCGAGATCTTCCGCGCTTCTCGCCATCGGGCCGCCCTGGTCCAGGCTGGACGCGAAAGCAATCATGCCGTAGCGCGACACTACACCGTATGTCGGCTTTATTCCTGATATTCCGCAAAGCGCTGCAGGTTGGCGGATCGAGCCACCGGTGTCGGTGCCAATCGCAGCCGGCGCCATGCGCGCTGCGACCGCTGCAGCCGAACCGCCGGAGCTGCCGCCGGGAACCGCTTTCACATCCCAGGGGTTTTTCACCGGCCTATAATAAGAAGTCTCGTTGGATGAACCCATGGCGAATTCATCCATGTTGGTTTTTCCCAGATTTACCATCCCCGTCTCTTTGAAGCGCTCCACTACATGGGCATCGTAAGGCGCAGTGAAATTGGAAAGGATTTGAGAGCCGCAGGTTGTGAGCCAGTCCTTGGTGCAAAAGATGTCTTTTTGTGCAACGGGAATGCCGGTTAATGGTTGTGCCAGGCCTTGCGCGATCTTGGAATCGGCGGCGCGTGCCTGCTGCAAGCTCGCATCATTCTTCACAGTGATGAATGCGTTGTAATGCGGATTGAGCCGGTTGATGCGCCCGAGAAATTCACTGGTGAGCTCGGCACTGGAAATCTTTTTCGCGGCCAGCAAGTCTGAGAGTTGTTTTAAACTGAAGTTGAACATTCAATAAATTTTGGTG
>JAHFRG010000024.1 GCA_023258935.1 Betaproteobacteria bacterium | reverse complement strand
TCTATCGGCGGGTTGGTCACCTGCGCGAACATCTGTTTGAAATAGTGGTAGAGCGGCTTGGGCCTGTCGGAGAGCACCGCCAGCGGCGAGTCATTGCCCATGGAGCCTACTGCTTCCTCGCCTACCGCCGCCATGGGAGCGAGAATAAACTTCAGGTCTTCCTGGGTGTAGCCGAACGCTTGCTGGCGGTCCAGCACCGAGGCTTTGGGTTCGATTTGGTATTCCTGACCGGGCAGTTCGTCCAGTGCCACTTTGGACTGTTTGATCCATGCGCGATAGGGTTTGGCGGCGGACAATTGCGCCTTGAGCTCAGCATCGTCTATGATGCGCCCGGCTTCGAGGTCAATCAAAAACGTCTTGCCCGGCTGCAACCGCCATTTCTTGACGATTTTGTGCTGCGGGACGTCGAGCACGCCCATTTCTGAAGCCATCACCACGATGTTATCGTCAGTTATCAGATAGCGCGCAGGGCGTAAACCATTGCGGTCGAGTGTGGCGCCGATTTGCCGACCGTCGGTGAAGGCCACCGCTGCCGGGCCATCCCACGGCTCCATCAACGCTGCGTGATATTCGTAAAATGCGCGGCGGCTCTCGTCCATCAAAGGGTTGCCCGCCCAAGCTTCGGGTATCAGCAGCATCATGGCGTGCGCAAGAGAGTAGCCGCCGGCGACCAAGAGCTCTAGGGCGTTGTCAAAACACGCGGTATCCGATTGGTTTTCGATAATCAGCGGCCACAGCTTCTCGAGATCTTTGCCGAGCAAAGGCGACTGCATTGCCTGGCGTCGCGCTGCCATCCAGTTGATGTTCCCACGCAGAGTGTTGATTTCGCCGTTGTGGGCGATCATGCGGAACGGATGCGCCAGCTCCCAGGTGGGAAACGTATTGGTGGAGAAGCGCTGGTGCACCAGGGCGAGCGCAGAAGCCATGCGCTTGTCCTGAAGGTCCCGGTAATAAGTGCCTACCTGGTGCGCAAGCAGCATGCCTTTGTAGACCAGCGTGCGGCTAGACAACGAGGGGATATAGAACATTTTCCCATCGCTGAGACTGAGCGCCCGTACTGCGTGTTCGATGCGCTTGCGAATCACGAACAGTTTGCGCTCGAAACTGTCCTGGTCGGGGCAAGTGGCGCCGCGGCTCACGAAAACCTGCCGCACCAGCGGCTCCAGGCGCTTGGCATCTTCGCTGATGCCATCATTATCGGTGGGCACATCGCGCCAGCCGAGGACCGCCTGACCTTCTTCGGTTATCATTTTCTCAACTACGTGCTCACAAGCCGCACGGCTATCAGACGTGCGCGGCAGGAAAACCATCCCTACGCCGTAGCTGCCTAACTTCGGCAGTGAGAATCCCGGCTTTTTGCACTCCGATCGCAGGAAAGCGTCGGGTATCTGGATCAGAATGCCGGCGCCGTCACCCAGCAGCGGGTCCCAGCCAGTCGCGCCTCGGTGGGTGAGGTTGTTGAGGATCTGCAAGCCTTGTTCGATGATGGTGTGGCTTTTGTTGCCCTTGATGTGAGCAATAAAACCCACACCGCAAGCATCGTGCTCGCGGGCGGGGTCATACAATCCCTGTTTTACAGGCGGTAGGCTCACTTTTTACTCTCGTGAATATGCAATCAGGACGACCGGCAGGGTTAAGTCTATCGAGCAAGTATCCTGTGCTCTTGTGAAACAAAAAAGTCAGAGCGAAAGCATTTAAGTCTACATCTTTCAATAGCCTGCTTCAACTTGAGTGCGGCGGGGGTGGACCAGAGCGGCAGAGTGGGGAAACTCCGCCAGGGAAAACCTGAACAAGAACGGCTTACGACCATAACTCTTCCACAGCGAACAGGCGCCGGTGCTCGCGAATGGCATAGCGGTCGGTCATGCCTGCGATGTAATCGGATATCGCTCTTGGCTTGTCGCGGTGGGCTTTTTCCTGGAATTGCAGTGGCAGCAGCCTAGCATCCTCCATGAATGCGTGAAACAGGTCGGAAATGATGCGTTTTGATTTCACGCTCATGCGCGTAACGCGGTAGTGCTGGTAGAGATGCTGGCGCAGAAACTGTTTCAATTGCTGCTGTTCTTCGCGGATTTTCGGGCTGAAAGCAATCAGCTGCTCTGCCACACGCACCTCATCGGGATTTTTTGGCGAGAGCTGCCGGATTTTTTGCAGGCTTTGACGGGTAACATCGGAAACCAGGGTATTGATCATGCGCCTGACCGTTTCATGTATCAAACGCCGCTCCACTACTGAGGGGTGCTGCTTTTTCACCGCTTGCAAATGGCGCCTGAAAATTCCGACTTCGGAGAGTTGTTGCAAGCTGATCAATCCCGAACGCAGGCCGTCGTCAACGTCATGGTTGTTATAGGCGATCTCATCCGCCACATTGCACAACTGCGCTTCCAGGGAAGGTTGCTGCTTGTTGAGAAAGCGTTCGCCCAGCTTCCCTAAAGTTTTTGCGTTTTTGCGCGAGCAGTGCTTGAGTATGCCTTCGCGCGTCTCAAAGCACAGATTCAAACCGTCGAATGCCGCATAGCGCTCCTCGAGCACATCCACTACCCGCAGCGATTGCAGGTTGTGCTCGAAGCCACCATAGTCTTTCATACAGGAATTTAGGGCGTCTTGCCCGGCATGGCCAAAAGGGGTATGGCCCAGGTCATGCGCCAGTGCAATTGCTTCCACCAGGTCTTCGTTGAGCCGCAGACCGCGGGCGATTGAGCGCGCGATCTGCGCCACTTCCAGGCTGTGGGTGAGCCGCGTGCGGAACAGATCTCCTTCGTGGTTGACGAATACCTGGGTTTTGTATTCGAGGCGGCGGAATGCCGTGGAATGGATGATGCGGTCGCGGTCGCGCTGGAATTCGCTGCGTCCCTGGGGCACTGCTTCCTGGTAGCGCCTGCCACGGGAATGTTCAGGGCAGGTGGCGTAGACCGCCAACTCAGGCATTTGCAGCGATTCCGCTGAGGGTGGCCGTGACAAGTTCCTCTGGTATGTCAGCGGTGATGAAGGCTTCACCGATTTTTTTCAGCAGAATAAAGCGGATTCTACCGCTCTCCACCTTTTTATCCAGACCCATCAATTGCAGGTAGCGCTTTGCCCCGAGGTCGGGTGCTGATGTGGGAAGTTTTGCTTTGCGGTAAAGGCTTGTGATACGTTCAACCTCGGTTTCGCCGATCAGGCCCATGCGCAGTGACAAGCGCGCTGCAAGCAAAGTGCCTGCAGCGATTGCCTCGCCATGCAGCCAAACCCCATAGCCTTTGCCGGTTTCAATCGCGTGTCCAAATGTGTGACCAAGATTCAATAATGCGCGTATCCCGCTCTCACGTTCGTCTGCGGCTACTACAGCCGCCTTGATTTCGCAAGAACGCTTAATGGCGTAGGCCAGTGCCTCGCTGTCATGCTTGAGCAGCTTTTCCATGTTGCGTTCCAGCCAATCAAAGAATGCCCCATCTCTGATCAGCCCATATTTGATGACTTCCGCAAGCCCTGCGCACAACTCGCGCTCGGGCAGGGTGTTCAGAGTGGCGGTGTCCGCCAGCACCAGTTTAGGCTGGTAGAAAGCACCGATCAGGTTTTTCCCCTGCGGGTGATTAATGGCGGTTTTCCCCCCTATGGAAGAATCGACTTGGGCAAGCAAAGTAGTCGGAATCTGGATGAAAGGGACTCCGCGCATATAAACTGCAGCGGCAAACCCGGCCAAATCGCCTATGACCCCCCCACCCAGCGCAATCACCGCTGTTTTGCGTTCACAGCGGTGTGACAACAGTGTGTCGAAAATCAGGTTCAGCGTTTCCCAGTTTTTATATTTTTCGCCATCCGGCAGCACTACCGGAACCACCTCCACCCCCTGCTTGACGAGTACCGCAGTCAATGGGTCCAAGTAAAGCTCAGCTACTGTGGTGTTGGTTACAACTGCAGCTTTTTTTTGTGCCAGGCCGGGCAACAGCAGTTCGGGGCGAGTTAATAGCCCGTCACCGATGTAGATAGGATAACTGCGTTCACCCAGATCCACATTTAAAGTTTGCATAGATATAATTCAGGAAGTGTATTTTTGCACGCAAAATTAAAGTTTCGCCAGTTCCTGCTCGATCTGCTGTACCAGAACGCGAACGCTCTGTTTGCTGGTGTCTATTATGAGGTGCGCCACTTCGCGGTACAGAGGGTCGCGCTCTAAATACAATGCATTGAGCTTGGCGAGGGGGTCTGCGGTTTGCAAAAGCGGGCGGTTTTTATCGTAGCGCGTGCGTTGCAACAAGTCAGCTGCGACGGCGCGCAAATAAATTACCGTGCCATTTTGCGCGAGGATATCACGGTTTGCCTTGCTTAATACCACACCACCGCCGGTAGCCAGCACTATATTATTCCGCTTTGTCAGCTCTTGCAAAATGGCATGCTCGCGGGCGCGGAACCCCGCCTCGCCTTCGATTTCGAAAATTACCGGGATATTGACGCCGGTACGGCGCTCGATTTCGTGATCGGTGTCAAAAAAGGACTTGTTGAAGCGCTTGGCGAGCAGCTTTCCCACCGTGGTTTTCCCGGCGCCCATCAGGCCCACCAAGAATATATTGTTGGGAATAGAGCTGGGTGCGCCGTCTTTGAGGTGATCTAGGCCCCCGCTTTCCATGAGCGGGATTGTATCGGAATTCTCTTGCGCGACGTAGTGCTAGCTGATGACGCAGGAAGCTTGCAGCACAGGCGGACCGGTTTAACGGACCGCCTGTGAGGTAGCCTAGCGGATGGTCAAGCTTTCCTTGAGGATTCGGGGTGTGATGAATACCAGCAATTCAGACCGGTTGTCTTGATCGGCGGTGTTCCTGAACAATGCCCCAAGAAAAGGTATATCACCTAAAAGAGGTATCTTATTTACAGTGGTCGTTTTGTTTTGGATGTAAATTCCGCCAATTACCACCGTGCCGCCGTTTTCCACCAGCGCTTGAGTGTTGATGGCTTGGGTGTTAATGGCCGGGCCGGCGGAGGTAGGCTGCCCGACCGAGTCGTTGTGGACATCAAGGTTCATAATGATGTTGTCATCAGGCGTGATCTGCGGTTTGACTTTGAGGCTGAGCGTTGCATTTGCGAAGACGACGCTGGTCGCGCCACTAGAAGTCGCCTGCTGATAAGGAATTTGGGTTCCCTGCGAGATCGTCGCCTCTATTTGGTCGGCGGTCACTACTTTCGGGCTGGAAATGATTTTTCCTTTTGCGTCAGCTTCGAGCGCGCTTAACTCGAGATTGAGAAAGCGGGTAAGGCCACTGTTAAAAACAATCAGGGAGAGTGCCCCCGCTGCTGCGTCGCCGATACCGCCTGCAGGCAGGTTGACGTTTAGTGATTGGGGAATAGGGATCGCAGTTGTGTTGGGTTCCCCGATATTAGCGCCGGTGGTTTGCAAGTTGCCCCCTACTGCGGTTGAATTGATGCCGGGTCCGCCGTAGGCTCTGTTGTCTTGATAACCGAACTTCACTCCCAGATTTTTGCTGAAATTGTCGGTTGCATTAACAATCCGTGCTTCAATCAATACCTGCCGTATTGCCACGTCAATCTTCTTTATGAGGCTGCGCACCTCTTCGAGCTTGGACGAGGTATCCTGCACAAAAAGCGTGTTGGTACGCGGATCACCCACTACGCTCCCGCGCTTGGACAGGATTCTTTGCTGGGGGTCAACCAACAGCTTTTGCACGGCATCAGCTTTCTGGTAATTCAGCTGAAAACTTTCAGTGCGTATCGGCTCAAGTTCGGAGATTTGCTGCCGTGATTCAAGCAGGAGTTTTTCCTTGGTGGCCAGTTCATCGCGAGGGGCAATCCATACCACGTTGCCGGTTTTGCGCATATCCAGCCCTTTGGCTTGCAAGATGATGTCAAGCGCTTGGTCCCATGGCACGTCTTTCAGGCGCAACGTCAAGTTGCCGGTAACGGTATCGCTGGTAACGATGTTAAGGCCGGTAAAATCAGCAATAACTTGCAGTACCGCGCGTACTTCGACATTCTGGAAGTTCAACGACAGTTTCTCGCCGCTGTAACCCGGTTGCACCAGCTTATTGGGGTCCTCTACGACCTGCTTCAATTCCAAGGTAAAGCGGTTGTCGGTCTGGTATGCGGATTGTTGCCACAGCCCTTTCGGTTCCACCATAATGCGTACGTTTTCGCCCTCGGTGAAAGCGTCTATCGTTTGTACCGGGGTTGCAAAGTCGATGACATCGAGGCGGCGTTGCAGGTTGCTCGGAAGCGAGGTCTGGATAAGATCAATTACGACATTTTTCCCTTGTTGCCGCAAGTCTATGCCGGTAGAAGTGTCCGAGAGGTCAATTATTATACGACCCTCACCGTTTGGGCCGCGGCGGAAGTCGATGTCGCGCACGCTGTGCTTCATTGCGCCGGGTTTGGCTTCCGCAAAACGCGTAGTGACCGGAGCGGCAGCACCGCCGATTTCAGTGGCTTGGAGTGTTACTACCAGGTCTTTTCCATCAATTTTTGTGTCGTAACCAAAAGGTTTGGCCAAGTTCATGACCAGCCGTGTGCGCCCGCCTGCCTGCACGATGTTGATGCTGCGCAAACCGGATTTATCGAATTCCTGGGTGGTTTTACCGAGCGCATTGGCGGTGCTTGGGAAGTCAAAAGCGATTCTAGGCGGGTTATTGAGGCTAAACCCGGCCGGAGGATTGGCGAGCGCCTGCTTTAAAGTGATCTTGACCGCCACTTTGCCGCCTTGCAAGGTGGTAACATCGATCGCTTCGATGCTGTTTTGCGCCGTACCTTCGCTTCCTGCGCCAGGCGCAGGATCAGCAGCGTAACTGGCACAATACAACATGGCGCCCAAAGCAAGAAACAAACACCGGTTAAGCAAAACAATTGATTTAATCATTTTTTCCGCTCCTGTTCATCCAGCAACTGCAAGTTGCTTTCCCGCTCAGCCCAGTCGCCAACGCCATCCTGAACCAGTTCCTTGAGCTTCAAGGCGGATTCGGATACGTCGGTAATAAGTCCAAAATTTTGACCCATATAGTTGCCGGTCTTGACCCGATAAAGATTATTATCGGGGGATTTGATCAACGCATAGATGACCTTGCGTTGCTCCAGGGTTCCGACCATTCTCAGGTTTTCCAGGGGGTAGGCTTCAAGCGCTTCCTTGCGGCGGTTTAAATCCGGCTGCAATTTGCTGTCCCCGGCGCCTTTAGCGACCTCGGTTTTACGCGGCTTGAAAGGATCTGGAAGATCGAACGCATTGTAGAGAAAAGGCTCGTAAGGCTTGACTTCGGGCAAGGGTTCGACCCGACCTCTCAATCCCTTATCTGATTCTTTGATGAAGTCCTTAATATCCTGGAATTCTTCGCTGCATGCTGCCAGCATGAAACCCAGCAATAAGATAAAGATATTGCGCTTCATTTTCTCACAGCCCTGGCTGCCTGTTTCTGTTTAATAATCTCCTCTTCATCGAGGTAGCGGTAGGTTTTAGCAACCGCATCCATTGCCAATGTGCCATCTTTGGTTGGATTGATATTGATGTCGTTTAAAGTCACGATGCGTGGCAGTTTGGCGATATCGCTGGCGAACGCCCCGAGTTCGTGATAATTGCCGGTAATGCGTATGTTGATCGGCAGTTCGGCGTAAAATTCCGACACCGTTTCCTGGGCGGCCGGCCTGAATAATTCAAACTGGAGACCGCGCCCCAGGCCAGCTTGATTAATATCGGTCAACAGCCCGTCCATTTCCGATTTATTGGGCAACTGCTTGAGCAAAGTGCCGAACGCCTGCCCGATATCACTGAGTTGTTTCCTGTAGATTTCAAGATTGACTGCCTGCTTCTTTTTATCGAGAAATGATTGTCGTAGTTTCTCTTCTTTGTTCTGGCTTGTCTCGAGTTCCTCGAGCTGCCCTTGCCAATCGAACCAGTAGCCGGCGAAGACTATCAATATCAGCCCGACGAGCAACAGCCCCAACTTGGGCACAGGTGGCCAGTTGCCTATATTATTAGGGTCAAGCGCTTTTAAGTCGTTCAATGTCATGCTGGCTTATGCTCCGGGTTTGGGGCCGGGTTTGGGCATTGGTTTGGCTTCTTGTTTTGCCCGCGTGAGGCGGAAGTTCAAATTGAATTCGCTTAGTCTGGTGGTGCCTTGGGTTACTGCCTTGATTTCCACAAGATTCGGAGACTCGAACCACGGCGTTGACTCGAGATTGCGCAACAAAGTGGAAACCCGGGCATTGGTTTGGGCGTAACCGGAGAGTTCGACCCTGTTCCCGGTTTCTTTGACGCCTTTTAAATACACCCCGTCGGGCAGCTGCCTCACAAGCTGATCAAGTAAATGGACGGCTTCCGATCGGTCGGTTTGCAGTGCTTCAACCACTTTTTTGCGGGCAAGCAGCACCTGGATTTGTTCTTTGAGTTTTTTGATTTCATCAATCTGTAGATCCAATGCTGCGATTTCCTTTTCTAGGTAGCGATTGCGCTCCGTCTGGTAGGAGATTCGGGCACTGATAACGCCATGCACAAAAAACACGATAAGCAATCCCAAACCAGCAACCATGCCGGCTTGGATGTAAAAATGGCGCTGCCTGGCGCTGCGCTTAAGCTCGCGGTGTGGCAGCAGGTTGATGCGGATCACTAGTCAAACCTCCGCATAGCAAGACCACAGGCGACCATTAAAGCAGGCGCGTCGGTACTCAACTGCCGCGGCCTTACCTTGCTGGATAGCGCCATGTTGGCAAAGGGGTTGGCAACCATAGTGTTAACCTGGGTGCGGTTTGCCACCACGTCGTCAAGTCCAGGGATCATAGCGCAGCCCCCGGCAAGAAGAATGTGATGGGCCTGGCTGAATTGGGTGGAAGTGAAAAAGAATTGCAGGGCGCGCGTGACTTCCAGTGCCAGCGTGTCCATGAAAGGCTGCAATACGTCAGGTTGATAATTATCTGGCAGCGAACCATCCCGTTTTGCTTTTTCTGCCTCTTCAGCGGTAAGGTTGAAACGGCGCTGGATTTCCTGGGTCAATTGATTTCCTCCGAACGGTTGCTCGCGGGTATATACTGATTGATTGTTATGCAGCACGTTGATATTCATGATCGAGGTGCCGATGTCAACTATCGCCACCACCTGATCGCGGCCGCTGTTTGGCAACTGTGGCTCTATCAACTCAAAAGCAGTTTCCGTGGCGAAGGAATCCACATCCATGACGATCGCTTTGAGGCCGGCAGCCTCGGCAGCCGCCACGCGGTCCTCGACCTTTTCCTTGCGCGATGCTGCAATGAGGACCTCGATTTCATCAGGACTGTTAGGCGCAGGCCCCAATACCTGAAAGTCCAGGTTCACTTCATCGATGGCAAAAGGAATGTACTGGTTGGCTTCGGCTGCAACTTGTTGTTCTAGATCTTCTTCACGTTGTCCGCCGGGAAGAACGATTTTTTTAGTAATTACCGCCGCCGCAGGTAACGCTAAGGCAACGTTTTTTATACGCGTGCCCATGTTTCTCCACCCGCGCTTGATGCCTTCGCTTACCGCTTCCAGATTGGAGACATTACCGTCCACCACCGAATCTTTGGGCAATTGCTCTATGGTATAGCGCTCGACACGGTAACCGCTTTTGCCTGCTTCTGAGATCTCAACCATCTTTACTGCGGACGAGCTGATATCCACCCCGATCAAGGGCGGTATGCGCGCTTCAAAGAAGTCAAATTTTCCTTTGGGCATAGACTGGTTAGAGACAATACATATAATTTACATTAAATGCTAGCAACAAGCCTAAAGTAAGTAAAGTAATTTTTTCACAAATTTCTTTCGCGTCCTAGTACGCCTATAATTCCCAACATTTCAAAAAACTTACCTTTTAGAAGAAAACCTTATGATGTTTGTCCGCTGGCTAGGCTACCTGTTGTTCGCAGCACTTGGTTTAGGCCTTCTTGGGGCGTTGCTTATAGTTTTTGCCGCGATCACCGCCTATCCCAGCCTGCCTTCATTGGAAATGCTGACCGATTACCAGCCTAAAATACCGTTGCGGGTATATACCGCCGATGGTTATTTGATCGGGGAATTTGGCGAGGAGCGGCGTAACCTAGTAAAAATAGAAACTATGCCGAAGTTAATGCTGCAGGCGATACTGGCTGCCGAAGACGAGCGCTTTTACCAGCATGGCGGCGTGGATTACCTTGGGGTGTTGCGCGCCGCCTATTCCAATTTTTCTTCAGGGGCCGCCCGTCAGGGGGCGAGCACCATCACTATGCAGGTAGCGCGTAATTTTTTCCTTTCCAAGGAAAAAACTCTGGCGCGCAAATTCAGTGAGGCACTGCTTGCCTTCAAGATTGAAAATAATTTAAGCAAAGATCAGATCCTCGAGTTGTACATCAACCAGATCTATCTTGGACAGCGTGCCTATGGCTTCGCCGCTGCCGCTCAGGTTTATTTTGGCAAACCTCTGAACAAATTAAACCTTGGGGAAATAGCCATGCTTGCCGGTTTGCCGAAAGCACCCTCGCGTTATAACCCGATGGTCAATCCGAAACGCGCCAAGCAGCGCCAACAATACGTGCTGCGGCGCATGCAGGAGCTCAAGTTGATTAGTGAGGAAGAATTCCGAGTCGCAGACAAGCAGCCTGTGGTGGTGAAGCAAGAGCAGCAGGAATTCGCGGTGAAAGGCGAATATGTTGCTGAAATGGTGCGCCAAGCCATGTACGAGCGCTACCAAGATGAAGCTTATACTAAAGGCTTCAATGTTTATACCACGCTGCTTAAATCCCATCAGGACGCTGCTTATGCCGCGCTGCGCAAGGGTTTGCTCGAATACGACAGGCGCCAGGGCTACCGTGGCCCGGAAGGGTATATCGAGTTGCCGCGGGACCCAGCCGAGGCAGAGGATATCATTGAAGATGCGCTTTCAGACGTGAGCGAAAGCGATGATCTCATACCGGCAGTGGTTTTGGAGGCGAGTCAGAAATTGGTGAAGGCCTACCGCAAGGGCGGAGAATTAGTGGAAATCAGCGGCGAGAGGCTCAAGTATGTGCAGAAAAATATTGCTGAAAAAATCAGGCCGAACCAGCGTATCCGCAGGGGAACGCTAATTCGCCTGCAAAAAGATGAAAGGGATCAGTGGCAGATCACGCAGCTGCCGGCTGAAGAGGCCGCGCTGGTGTCATTGAATCCGAATGATGGAGCGATTGGAGCGCTGGTTGGGGGTTTTGACTTCAACCGCAATAAATTTAATCATGTCACCCAGGCTTTTCGCCAGCCCGGCTCAAGTTTCAAGCCGTTTATTTATTCCGCTGCACTGGAAAAAGGATTTACCCCGGCTACGGTGATCAATGACGCCCCTCTAGTGGTGGATCCTGCTCAAACGGGAAACCAGGATTGGGAACCAAGGAACTTCGATAATGAATATTCTGGGCCGATCCGGCTACGCACTGCTTTAGCCAAATCCAAAAACCTTGTTTCAGTGCGTATTTTGCAAGCCATTACCCCGCAGTATGCTCAGGATTACCTTACACGTTTCGGGTTCGATCCATCGCGTCATCCACCTTATTTGACGATGGCGCTAGGCGCGGGAACTGCTACCCCTTTGCAGATGGCGGCTGGATACGCAGTGTTCGCCAATGGTGGGTATCGAATTTCGCCCTATTATATCGAGCGCATTCTGGACGAGCGTGGCAATCTGCTGGCACAGGCCAAACCAGAACGCCCGGGAGAAGGAGCACAGCGGGTGATTGATGCGCGCAATGCTTTTATCATGACCACTATGATGCAAGACGTGATCCGTCAAGGAACAGGGGTGCGCGCGATGGAACTTAAGCGCAAGGATTTGGCAGGCAAAACTGGCACCACAAATGAAAACGTGGATGCTTGGTTTGATGGTTTTCAACCCACTATAGTAGGAGTGGTTTGGATAGGTTTTGATCAGCCCCATAGTCTTGGGGAGCATGAAACCGGCGCAGTAGCCGCGTTACCGATCTGGATGGCCTATATGGGCAAGGTACTGAAAGGCGTGCCTGAAGCAAAATATTCAGCACCGGATGGTGTGATTACTGCGAAAATCAACCCTGATACTGGTTTGCGGGACCCGGAAAACAAAGATGGCATCATTGAATATTTTTATCAGGAAAATCTGCCCCCTGAACAGGAATATAGCTTCGGCGGATCCCCGCTTAATACGGGCCGACCTGCGGAAGAAATCAAGAACCAGTTGTTTTAGGCAGTGGACATAATGCCGAGAGATTCTGGCCCAAAGCGACAACACCTGCGTAAGCACATTGCTCACCAAGCAGCGCGCCTGATGGCCAACGACGGCATAACTGACTTTGCCTTGGCAAAACGCAAAGCGGCGCGTCAAGCCGGAGCTTCCGATCTGCGCGAGCTTCCCACCAACGAGGAAGTGGAGCAGGCACTGCGGACGTATCAGGGGCTCTATCAAGGTGACGAACAACGCGCCGTTCTCACGCATTTGCGCAAGCATGCGCTTGCGATAATGCAGCTGCTTAAAAGTTTTAATCCGCATCTTACTGGTTCGGTGCTCTCGGGCACTGCAGGCAGGCATTCCGATGTCAACTTGCAGCTATTTGTGGACAGCATCAAGGACGTAGAACTATTTTTATTGAATCATCAAATATCTTACCGAAGAGCGGAAAAACGTATGTATGTCGGCGATGCTTGGCATGTGATTCCGATCTTGACCTTAGAAAGCGATGAGGCGGAGGTGAAGATCGCGGTTTTTTCCACTAACGACCAGCGGCACGCGCTTAAGACTTCAATAGATGGGAAACCCATCGAACGAGCCAGAGCCGAGATAGTGAAGAACCTATTGCAGCAGGTTTGAGCGCCGTGTTTTAGCGACGCTCTTTGGAAAGCCACCTGGCGGCGTCCAGCGCGAAATAGGTCAAAATGGCATCGGCACCGGCGCGCTTGAAGGAGAGCAGAGCTTCTAGGACGCATTCCTTTTCGTTCAGCCAGCCATTTTTCGCCGCAGCTTTCAGCATAGCGTATTCACCGCTTACCTGGAAGACAAAAGTCGGCGCTTTGAATTCCTCTTTCACCCGGCGCAAGACATCTAAGTACGGCATTCCCGGCTTGACCATCACCATGTCAGCGCCTTCCTGTAAATCCAGAGCAACTTCCCAAAGCGCTTCGTCGCTGTTAGCGGGATCCATCTGATAAGTGTATTTATAGCCGCCGAGATTGGCTGCAGAACCTACCGCTTCACGGAATGGGCTGTAAAAATTGGAAGCGTATTTGGCTGAATAAGCGAGAATGCGCGTATGAATAAAATTTTTTGCATCAAGCGCTTTGCGAATTGCACCAATGCGGCCGTCCATCATATCCGAAGGCGCGACGATGTCTGAGCCCGCCTGCGCATGTAGCAGCGCCTGTTTGGTGAGTGCCTCCACGGTTTTATCGTTTATCACATAACCGGTAGAGTCAATCAGCCCATCCTGGCCGTGGCTGGTGTAGGGATCCAGCGCGATGTCAGTGATAATGCCCAGTTCCGGAAAGCGTTTTTTCAGTGCGTTTACCACTCTGGGTATGAGGCCTCGGGGATTGAATGCTTCTGTTGCATCCGGGGTCTTCAATTTTTGTGCGATCACCGGGAACAGGGCAATCGCGGGGATTCCCAGCTTTACACATTGTTCTGCCTGATACAGCAACTTATCTGAAGTCTGCCGCACGATTCCCGGCATGGACGCCACTGGCTCTACCCGGTTTTTGCCATCGAGCACGAATACCGGATAGATCAGGTCGTCAGCGGAGAGCTGGTTCTCGCGCACCAGCCGGCGCGAAAAATCATCACGGCGAAGCCGCCGCATTCTTTTGTTTGGATACTGCCCCAGCTCCCGCATTGGTGTGTGTAATTTTGGGTAAACCATTATATTGACACAATATTCTGTTTGACGGAAACCGCGGGCGGCCGCATTAACTCATACAAGGCTTATATATTTATCATTAAGACCAGGTTTTGAGTTATAGCCTATTGATAATAATAACGATAATTTTATCGCGGCAAATGGAACTTATAGCATTGACTAATAATCTTATTAACAGACGGTGTTTATCGTCTCCCGCCTCTCCTCCCTGAGCGGGTGCCTTAATCCTATTTAAGGCGTTTTACCCCCGGTTTGCTCCCCTTTAACCGGGGGTTTTTTATTTTTGAAACTGCCGCTAAACTTGGGCCAAACCAAGCTGCGATGGCAGCTTCGGCTTCATCAAGCCCAATTTTGGAGACACTCGAAAAAAGCTGCACCGTGCATTGGTGATGACATAGAGATAAGGTTTCAGTAACGTGGTGAAGAGAATTATTTGCCTGCTGTTTGTTTAGTTTATCGGCTTTACTGAGAAGAATATGCACTGGTTTCCCGGTGGGCAGGAACCAGTCCAGCATTTGTTTATCCAGCGTCGTGATAGGATGCCGAGCATCCATGATTAGTACCAATCCACGCAATTTTTTTCTTGTTTGCAAATACTTACTTAAAAGCGTTTCCCAATGTTGCCGTATGGTTACAGGAACTTTGGCGTAGCCATAACCCGGTAGGTCCACAAGATAACGCCCATTTCCCAAGCTGAAAAAATTGATTTGCTGAGTACGCCCGGGTAATTTAGAGATGAAAGCAAGTCGTTTACGCTTGGCAAGCGCATTTATTGCACTAGACTTTCCAGCATTGGAGCGACCGGCAAATGCGATTTCCTCACCTTCTGGCGTGGGCAGGTCGCGCCAGTCGGCGACTGAAGTAAAGAAGACGGCATGCTGAAACAAAGACATGAATTAAGTCGGCATAATGAGGTTAACAAGTAGCACGATTGATAATAGCTGATATAAAATGGGCAGCTTGTTCGCACAGCATTTGTCAAAGAGCTAATTCTAAATATGAAGCAAACTATGGTGCTGCTTGCTGCAGCAGGGATGTTGTATTCGGCAGTCACCGCCAATGCAGCACAAGGTGATAAGGCAAAAGCGCAACCAATCGTGACCCAAATGTGTGCTGCGTGTCATGGCACGGACGGCAACAGCCCGCTACCGGCGAACCCTAATCTTGCCGGGCAGTATTCTGAATATCTTACCAAGCAATTGCTGAGTTTTAAATCAGGAGACCGCAAGAGCGCGGTGATGAGCGGTATTGTCGCTACTCTTACTCCGGATGACATGAGAAATCTCGGAGCCTATTATAGTAAGCAAAAACCCAAACTCGGCGGTGCCAGAGATAAAGAACTGGTAGCGCTCGGACAAAAAATCTATCGTGGCGGCAATGCCGCAACTGCAGTTCCGGCATGCGCCAGTTGCCATACACCTGACGGTGCCGGTATTCCCTCCCAGTTTCCGCGTCTTGCCGGACAGCACGCGGAATATGTCCTCGCACAGTTGAAAGCCTTCCGCAGCGGCGAGCGCACCGATGACAACAGCAAGATGATGCGCGTCATCGCTGTGAAATTAAGCGACCAGGAAATGCGTGCAGTAGCGGAGTACATCTCCGGGTTGCATTAACATTGTCAACATGTTTCTTACCGGCCAGCATTCTTATGGCCGAGAACTGTTTGGTGAGCACCATCATAAACTTGAAAACACTTGTTCAGCGGCTATAAGAGTTGCAGCAATTTCCTTTTCGCCGTGTGCTATAGATACAAAGCCTGCTTCAAATGCAGAAGGCGCGAAATAAACGCCTTTCTGCAGCATCGCATGAAAAAAACGTTTGAATAATGTTTGGTCGCATTGTATGACTTCAGCGTAATTTTGCGGCGGGGTTTGGCGGAAATAAATGCCGAACATTCCGCCCACTTCTTGTGCCGAAAATGCGATCCTGTGTTTCCGGGCAGCCGTGCTCAGGCCTTCACAAAGTTTTTGGGTAGCTGCGGTGAGCCTTTCATAAAAACCAGGGGCCTGTACCAGGCGCAGCGTTGCCAAGCCCGCCGCGACCGCCACAGGATTACCCGACAGCGTGCCGGCCTGATATACCGGGCCTACGGGGGCAACGCATTGCATAATATCGCGCCTGCCGCCGAATGCGCCAAGTGGCATGCCGCCACCGATTATTTTGCCCAGAGTAGTAAGATCGGGAGCAATCCCGTAAAGTTCTTGCGCCCCGTGTAGCGCGACGCGAAAACCGGTCATCACTTCATCGAAAATCAGCACCGCGCCATGTTTCGTGCATAGGTTTCTCAGCAACTGCAGGAATCCCGTTTTGGGTTTGATAAGGCTCATATTGCCGGCAACCGGCTCTACGATAACCGCAGCGATTTCGTTGCCCATTTTATTGAAAGTCTGCTCCAGGGCTTGGCTGTCGTTAAACTCGAGCACCAGGGTCAGGGCGGCGGTTTCCGCAGGCACGCCTGCGGAATCAGGCTGGCCGAAAGTAAGCGCCCCCGAGCCTGCCTTGACCAGCAACGAGTCAGCATGGCCGTGATAGCAACCGGCAAACTTGAGGATGCGGCTCCTGCCGGTGAAGCCACGCGCAAGGCGGATTGCGCTCATCGTCGCCTCGGTGCCGGAACTCACCAGCCTTACTTGTTGTAGTGACGGCAGCAGACTGCACAGAAGTTGCGCCATTTCCAGTTCGCTTTCAGTAGGCGCGCCAAAACTCAGGCCAGCGGCAGCCGCCCGCTGCACGGCGGCGACGATATCAGGATGTGCGTGGCCAAGAATCAGCGGCCCCCATGAGCCGACATAATCTGTATAAGCTTTGCCATCTGCATCCCAAATCGTGGCGCCTTGGCCTCGAGTGATGAAAAGCGGTGTGCCGCCGACGGATTTGAATGCGCGTACCGGCGAATTTACCCCGCCTGGGATGAGTTTTTGCGATTGCTCGAATAAATCCTGGTTACGCGATGCCATGATGATAATCCGCAAACAAGGCGGCAAAGCTTTTTGCTGTTTCCCTAATGTCTTTGGCGTTGAACAGCGCGGAAATAACCGCGACCGCGTCCGCACCCGCGCCGATTAGCAAGCCGGCATTATGCAAATCGATTCCTCCGACTGCTACCACGGGTACGCGCAGTCGCTCTTTCGCTTCGCGCAACAATTTCAACGGTGCTCTGGCTGCTTCGGGTTTAACAGTGGAGGCAAAGAAACTGCCAAGAGCCACATAATCCGCTCCCTCCGTTTCGGCTTCGAGCGCGCGCTGCAGATTGTCGTAGCACGAGGCGCCGATGATTTTATCTGCACCAAGCTTGCTCTTTGCATCCGAGATCAGGCAGTCTTGGGCGCCTAGATGAACACCGTCTGCATTGATTTCAAGCGCCACATCCAAGCTGTCGTTAATAATCAGCGGCACAGCGAACTCGCGGCATAGGCGCATCAGCGCTGTTGCTTGTTGCAACCTGAGTAATTGATCGGCGCTCTTGTTGCGGTACTGCAGCCAGCGCGTGCCTCCTTCGAGCGCCAGCCGCACTTGCTGAATTAATTTTTGGGTATCGGCCAGGTCGGGAGTTATGGCGTAAAGACCGCTAATCCTGCCGTTCATCTTCTTCGCGTGCCCAGAACAGGCGGTCGGGAATG
>JAHFRG010000092.1 GCA_023258935.1 Betaproteobacteria bacterium | reverse complement strand
CTATTCGATTTTGGATTTAGCGCGCAGGTCGGCCAAAAATTTGTCGAACTGTTGCTGTTGGAAGCGTTGTTGCAGTTTGGCTTTCACTTCTTCGTACTGCGGCACTTTGACGGGGCGCACGTCCTCGAGTTTCACCACGTGCCAGCCGAACTGGGTTTCCACAGGAGTCTGTGTGTACTGGCCTTTCTTGAGTTTGACAAGCGCTTCACCAAAAGGCTTTACATAACTTGACGGCAGGTTCCAGCCCAAATCTCCCCCCTTGCTTGCGCTGCCCGGATCCTTGGATTTTTCCATTGCAAGTTTATCGAATTTTGCGCCTTTTTTCAGTTGCGCAATGATATCTTTGGCATCCGCTTCCTTTTCCACCAGGATGTGGCGTGCGAGATATTCTTGTTTGTTTTCCAATTCTGATTTGATTTTACCGTATTCCGCTTTCAGCATATCTTCGCTGACGGGATGGGTTTTTATAAAATCCTGCAAGTAGGCCTGCAACAGATAATTCTCGCGTACAAAATCCGCTTGCGTGGCCATACCGGGGCTTTTCTCGAAACCGCTCTTGACCATTTCTTGATACAGCACTTCACGAGTAATTAAATCCTCACGCAGTTTTTTCCGCAGTTCCTCGTTATCCTTTTCCCCTTGCGCGACGCGCTCCTTTAACAGCACATCGAGTTGGGATTGCGGAATTGGTTTGCCGTTGACTGTGGCGACAACCCCCGGAGTCTGAGGCGCAGCTTTAGGCGTTTCCTGGGCATGGCATGCGGTATATATCGCCAAGCCGAAAACTGCCGAGAGCAATAGTGTTGAAGTTTTAAATCTCATTTTAAAATCCTTTATACAAGTTTGAGTTAAAATTCTTCAGGGGTGTAGGCTTTGATGCTGAGCGCATGAATTTCCTTGTGCATCATCACGGATAACGCGGCATACACCATGCGATGGCGGGCCATGTTGGTTTTTCCGTGAAATTGTCGGGAAACAATAGTCATTTGGTAATGCCCGCCGCTTTTGGCGCCTTCATGCCCCGCATGCTTGCTGCTCTCATCCACGATTTCAAGGCTTTCAGGGGCAAGCGAGGCAAGCTGCTGCCGTATCTTTTCAATGTTGCTCATGCCCTTAACCGAGCCACAGTATATAGGGAAAATCGGCGAATCACTATGTCGGGAAGACTTTTTTGAAAGGTTTGACGGCGACCTTGTCATAAACGCCGCCGGTGACATAGGGGTCGGAATCAGCCCAGGCTTGTGCCGCTTCCAGCGAGGGGAAATCTGCGACGATCAAACTGCCGCTGAATCCAGCAGGGCCTGGGTCGGGGCTGTCAATGGCGGGGAACGGTCCGGCGAGGATCAAGCGGCCCACCTGCTGCAGTTGAGTCAGTCTTGCGAGATGCGCGGGGCGCGTGACTTGCCTTTTAGGCAGGCTGCCGGGAGCATCTTCGCCGATGATGGCGTAAAGCACTATTCGATTTCCTTGTCTTCGATATATTTGGCGAGCATCAGTCCCTGCAGCAGTACAAACACGAGCATCAACCCGATGCTACCGAAAAGCTTGAAATTCACCCAGTTCTCAGTTGAGAAATGGTATGCGACATAAAGATTGACACCGCCCATCAGCGCCAGGAAAAACACCCAGCTTAAGTTAAGTTTGCGCCAGACCGCATCAGGCACGGTTATCTGGCTTTGCATCATCGCGCGTATTAAATTTTTACCGAAAACGATATCCGCGCAAAACAACACAGCGCCAAACAGCCAGTACAAAACAGTGGGCTTCCACTTGATGAAAGTTTCATCGTGCAATAACAGCGTAGCACCGCCGAATACCACGATAATCGCCAGGCTCGCCCACAGCATTGGATCCACCTTGCCATGTTTTGCCCACACCCAGCCGACCTGGCAAAAAGTCGCGGCAATCGCAACTGCTGTGGCGATATAAATCCCCTGGAACTTGAAAGCGACAAAAAACAGAATGACGGGGAAGAGGTCAAAGAGTAACTTCATCGGTCACAAAGCAAGCTATGGGAAGGACTCGCAATTATGACGCTTTGACTGCGTCTTGTCTATTTGCGCTGAATCTGCAGAGAGGCGGGCGCGCTCATCCGGATTTATTTTTTCTCAAGCTTTAAAGCCGCTGAATTGATGCAGTAACGCAAGCCTGTCGGTTGTGGGCCATCGGGGAACACGTGGCCGAGATGCGCGTCGCAGGCACTGCACAGCACTTCAGTGCGGCGCATGAAAAGGCTGTTGTCCTTTTCGGCTTTGACATTTTCAGATTGCAGCGGGGCCCAGAAACTCGGCCAGCCGGTGCCGGAATCAAACTTGGTACCCGAGCTGAACAGTTCCTTGTCACAGCAGGCGCAGCGGTAAACGCCTTTATCCTTGCAATTCCAGTATTCTCCGGTGAAGGCAGGCTCAGTGCCTTTTTTGCGGCATATTTCGAATTGTTCAGGCGTAAGCTGTTGCTTCCATTCCTGCTCGGATTTGACGATTTTATCCTTCATGAATTTCTCCTAATTTGGCGATTTGCGCATTTAGTCGGCAGCGGCGCCTGTTCATTACAACATAGCAGATTTGGCGGCCCGAAAACAATCGCCGCAGGAATATTCCATGATACGCAGATGGGCACTCTCGCGTGCTTGTGTATATAATGCGAACCTTCATCCTGCATCTCACAGTACGCAAAGATGAACGTGGAATCAGCCACAGCCCAAACCTTGCGCGTGGACGCCAAGGTAATTGCCCTCGTTGGATCGGCGCACTTCGTGAGTCATTTCTTCCAGCTCGCGTTGCCGCCGCTTTTCCCCATGCTCAAGCAGGAATTCGGCGTGAGTTACGCCATGCTCGGTGCCGTGATGAGCGTGTTCTTCGCCTTTTCCGGCGTGTGCCAGACGCTCGCTGGTTTTGCCGTCGATCGTTTTAGCGCGCGTGCGGTGCTGCTGGCAGGAATGGGGCTTTTGGCAGCCTCCTGCCTGATTGCCGGATTCGCACCTATGTTCTGGGTGCTGTTTCCCGTCATTGCGCTTGCTGGGGTGGGCAACAGCGTTTTCCATCCTGCGGACTTTTCGATTCTCAATGCTTCGGTAGCGCCGCAACGTCTCGGCCATGCCTACAGCGTGCACGGCATAGGCGGCAATCTCGGCTGGGCGGCTGCGCCTATGACCAGCTTTGCGCTCGGCAGCCTATTCGGTTGGCGCGCGGCGCTCATCATCATGGGCGGGATGGGACTTGCCGCGGTGGCATTTCTGATGACCCAACGGGCTTCGCTGGTTTGCCATCACCGTAAAGATCACGCTGTGCATTACTCTTTCAGCGTCTCGCAAATCGCCTTATTGCTGCGATTGCCAGTCATCATGTGCTTTGCCTACTTTTGCTTCTGGTCTATGGCCACGGTGGGCGTGCAGACTTTCTCGGTTACTACCCTTACCGTTGCCTATCATCTGCCGCTGGCTCTGGCCACTACAGCCCTCACTGGTTTTCTGCTTGCGGCATCCGCAGGAATACTGGCGGGCGGCTTTGCGGCCACTCAAACCAGCCGACATGATATGGTTGCAGCGGGAGGTATGCTGGCCAGCGCATTTTTCACTATTGTTTTGGCAAGCGCAATTGTGCCCTCTGCGTTTGTGGTGGTGCTGACTACATTTATGGGATTCTTTCTCGGCATGACCGTGCCTTCACGCGATATGCTGGTGCGCGCGGCGGCGCCGGCAGGCGCCACCGGGCGCGTTTACGGCTTCGTCTATTCGGGCGTGGATTTCGGCGCTTCGCTCGCGCCATTATTGATTGGCTGGCTGCTGGACCGGGGCCACGGCGCGGGTATTTTCATCGGCATAGCCGGCTGCATGCTGCTCACTATGCTTACCGCAGTGCATATACCAAGGTTTGCGCGCGCCAGTGCGGCGGCGTGAACCCAATTGATCAGGCGAAATCGGCTGACGGAGCTCAAGCAGCCTTGCTGACTAGTTCGCGCATCACCCCTCACCCCTAACCCTCTCCCCGCTGCGCGCAGAGAGGGGGAATCGGACGAGCTGACGGCCGCCTACGCTGCCATCAGCTCGCGCAAAACGTAGGGCAATATTCCACCGTGCCTGTAGTAGTCAACCTCGATCGGCGTGTCGATGCGCAGCAGCACTTTTACATTCTGCTTGCTGCCGTCCTTACGCTTGATTACCAGCGTCACGTCCTGCTGTGGCTTGATTTCACCTTCAATGCCGAGGATGTCGAACTCCTCGTCGCCCTTTATACCCAAAGACTGCGCGCTGTCATTGCCTTTGAACTGGCAGGGGAGCACACCCATGCCGACCAAATTGGAGCGGTGAATGCGCTCGAAGCTGCGTGTGATGACCGCTTTGACTCCGAGCAATTGAGTGCCTTTGGCGGCCCAGTCGCGGGAAGAGCCGCTGCCGTATTCCTCGCCGCCAAACACCACGGTTGGCGTGCCTTGTGCGATGTATTTCATGGCCGCGTCGTAAATGCTCATCTGTTCGCCTGATGGTCGGAACATAGTAATGCCGCCTTCCACCCGGGTACCGTCTGCTTTCGGCGGAATCATCAGGTTCTTGATGCGCACGTTGGCGAAGGTGCCGCGCATCATAACGTCGTGATTGCCGCGGCGCGCGCCATAGCTGTTGAAGTCCGCTTTGCTGACACTGTTTGCAATGAGGTATTTGCCCGCAGGCGAAGTGTCCTTGATCGAGCCGGCCGGGCTGATGTGGTCTGTAGTTATTGAATCGCCGAAAATGCCGAGCGCCCTTGCGCCACGGATATTTCCGGTGAGGCCGGGCTGCATGCCGAAGTCGGCAAAGAACGGCGGCTCGGCGATGTAAGTGGATTTCGGCCAGTCATACACTTGCCCGGATGCCGAGGGCACGCTGTTCCAAAGTTGATGGTCATTGGCAAAATTGCTGTAAAGGCGCTGAAAAGTCGCAGGATCGGTTGCGTATTTCATCACTGCGTGCACTTCACTGCTCGAAGGCCAGATATCCTTGAGGTAAACCGGTTTGCCATCCTTGCCTGTGCCAAGCGGCTCGCTCTCGAGATTTTTCAGCACCGTGCCGGCGATGGCAAAAGCAACAACCAGCGGCGGGCTCATCAGGAAATTTGCCTTGAGGTTGGCGTGAATCCGCGCTTCGAAATTGCGATTGCCTGAAAGCACGGCAGCGCAGATAAGGTCGTTTTGGGTTATGGTTTCTTCCAGGTGAGGGTCGAGCGGGCCGGCATTGCCGATGCAAGTGGTACACCCGTAGGCGGCAACCGTGAAACCGAGTTGCTCCAGATAGGGCAGAAGTCCCGCTTTCTGGAGGTAATCGGTCACCACCCGCGAGCCGGGCGCAAGCGAGGTCTTGATGTGCTTCCTGACCGCAAGGCC
>JAHFRG010000002.1:55382-57617 GCA_023258935.1 Betaproteobacteria bacterium | reverse complement strand
CCTAATAATCCAGTTCCCAGTCCACCCGTATCACAGCCGAATCCAGGCTGACTTCGCGCACTACCTGCGGAATAAAAGGTATCAGGCGCTCGCGTTCGCCTTGCACTCGCAACACATCGTTGGCCCCGGTAGCAAACAACTCGCGTACTACGCCCAGCGCTTCACCATTCAGGTTTACTACCTCAAGACCGATAAGATCAGCCCAGTAAAATTCACCTTCCCTAACTGCTGGCAAGTCGCTGCGCTGAACTGCGATATACAGATTCTTGAGCAATAGCGCCGCACCACGGTCGTCGCAGCCTTGCAATTTTGCCACCAGCGTCTTGCCTTGGGGCCTGGCTTGAATGACTGCGGTTTTGCGCCACTCGCCTTCTTCACCCAGCCACCATGTGGCGTAGCGGGTCAGTTCCTCAATCGTCCCGGTGTAAGGATGGATTTTTATCCAGCCTTTCACACCATACGGGGCGGTAATACGCCCCATTACCACCATCTTCAAACGGTTTTCTGCGTACCAAGCTTCTTGACCAGCCTGACCACGGTATCGCTCAGCTTGGCGCCGCGGCCCTGCCAGTGGTTTATACGGTCCATTTTAATGCGCAACGATTCATGGCCTTGTGGCGCCATCGGATCGTAAAAACCGACGCGCTCGATGAACTTGCCGTCACGCGAGCGGCGCGAATCCGCCACCACTACGTTAAAAAACGGGCGTTTGCTAGCGCCGCCGCGCGAAAGCCTGATTACAACCATGGTTGTTCCATCCGAAAAATCCAGAAAGGGCATGATTTTACGCCGGATTACGACAGCTTGGCAAGGGAAAAATCCGCTCTTGCTTTTGATTACCCTATTCGGTAGCAACACTATTACCGCATGCCGGGGAACATCCCTTTTGTGCTCCTCATCATCTTCGCCATGCCGCCCTTGGACATCATTTTCATCATCTTCTGCGCCTGCTCGAACTGGTTGAGCAGGCGGTTTACTTCCTGCACGCTAACCCCGGCGCCGGCGGCGATGCGCCGCTTGCGCGAAGCCTTGAGGATTTCCGGCTCGGCGCGTTCCTGCAGCGTCATTGAATTAATGATGCCCTCAATGCGCCCCATCGCTTTGTCATCCACTTGCGCGCCTTGCAGCTTTTGCCCCAGCTGTCCGGGAAGCTTGTCCATGAATTTGCCAAATCCGCCGATTTTTTTCATTTGCTGAATCTGCGCCTTGAAATCCTCCAGATCGAAGCTTTTGCCCTCCCTGACTTTCTGCGTCAGTTTCTGCGCTTCAGTCCGGTCTACCCCGCGCTGCACTTCCTCGATCAGAGAGAGTACATCGCCCATGCCAAGGATGCGCGAAGCCATGCGCTCCGGATGAAATGCTTCCAGAGCGTCGAGTTTTTCGCCTATGCCGGCAAATTTAATAGGTTTGCCGGTGACAAAGCGTACCGACAGCGCTGCTCCGCCTCGTGCGTCGCCGTCAAGTTTGCTCAGCACTATTCCGGTCAGTGGCAATACATCGGCAAACGCTTTGGCGGTATTTACCGCATCCTGGCCCTGCATCGCATCCACCACGAACAGGGTCTCAACCGGTTTGAGTACCGCATGCAGTTCGCTGATTTCCCGCATCATGGCATCATCAATCGCCAGCCGCCCCGCGGTATCCACAATCATCACGTCATGAAAATGCTTGCGTGCAAAATCGAGCGCGCTCCCGGCAATGGCAAGCGGTTTACTTCCCGCGTCAACCGGGAAGAAATCCACGGAGATTTGTTTTGCCAACGCACGTAACTGTTCAATCGCGGCAGGACGGTATATATCGCAGCTTGCCAGCAGCACTTTCTTTTTCATTTGTTCGCGAATGAGCTTGGCCAGCTTGCCGCCGCTTGTGGTCTTGCCCGAGCCTTGCAGGCCGGCGAGTAAAATAACCGCCGGCGGCACCGTGGCGAGGTTGAGCGCAGCGTTGGCTTCGCCCATCAACTGAGTCAATTCACGATGCACCACGCCGATCACCGCCTGCCCGGGAGAGAGACTCCCCAGCACCTCCTGGCCGAGGGCTTTTTCTTTGACCCGGCTGATGAAGTCCTTGACTGCCGGCAGCGCAACATCCGCTTCCAGCAGCGCCATGCGCACTTCGCGCAACGCGTCCTGGATATTGCTCTCGGTCAAGCGTGCCTGGCCGCGCAGGCTTTTTATGACGCCGGAAAGCCGCTGCGCGAGATGATCAAACATGGGGACTCCTGATAATGCCTTGCGC
>JAHFRG010000002.1:48272-55282 GCA_023258935.1 Betaproteobacteria bacterium | reverse complement strand
ATTTTACCTTATCTCATCACTGCGCTGCTCTATGCGCTGCTCGGTCTGCATTTCTGGCGCACGCGCTGGCAGCCCGTCATGCCTCGAGCTCGCAGTAATGAAGAGAGCATCCGCAAGTGGGAGAAATTTGCCGTTCTGGTTCCTCTGGCCTTGCATAGTGCGCTGCTTTACCAATCCACTTTCACCAGCGCCGGCTTCAATCTCGGCGTGGGCAACGCGGTATCAGCGATACTATGGCTCGCAGTGCTGATTTACTGGACGGTGAGTTTTTTTTACAACCTGGAAGGCCTGCAGGCACTGGTGCTGCCACTCGCCGCAGTGTGCGTGCTGCTGCCCTGGCTGCTGCCCACTGAACATATTCTTTCCAATACCGGGCTGCTGGCGTTTCCTGCACATTTCCTGCTTTCAATGCTTGCTTACAGCTTGTTCACCATCGCGGCAGTGCATGCAGTGCTGATGGCGGTGGTGGAACGCCGCTTGCATGACGGCACGCTGCCGGCGATGCCGCACACGCTACCGCCTCTATTAACCATGGAAACCCTGTTATTTCGCATCATCACCGCGGGTTTCGTGCTGCTCACTTTGGCGCTGGTGAGCGGCATACTGTTTTCCGAAGAATTATTCCACAAGCCGGCGCAATTCACGCACAAAACGCTGTTCGCTTTCATCTCCTGGGGCATATTTGCGGCACTGCTCGGAGGCAGGAAAATTTACGGCTGGCGCGGCCGCACCGCGATGCTCTGGACATTGGCCGGTTTCATCGCGCTCATTCTCGCCTACGTCGGCAGCAAGTTCGTGCTGGAAGTCATACTGCACCGCTGAAGCGTTCGCCCCGCGGTGCAACTTGACAAAAAGCGTTCGCACATCCGATACTCAAATCATCTCATTCCCGGCAGCTGAATTCCTTTGGAAGAAATCCACATAAGCGCATTGTTTGGCGCGCTTGTTATTCTGCTCATCCTCTCCGCTTTTTTCTCCATCTCCGAAACCAGCATGATGGCGCTCAACCGCTACCGGTTGAAGCATCAGGTTAAGCTCGGTAATCGCAGTGCGCGGCTCACCTCACAATTGCTGGCCAAAACCGACAAGTTGCTTGGGGTGATTCTGCTCGGCAACACACTGATCAACGCGGCTGCCACCACCCTCAGCACCATCATCGCCGTGCTGCTGTTTGGTCAAAGCGAGTTGGTGCTGGGCTTAAGCACGGTTTGCATCACCTTTATGCTGCTGGTGTTCAGTGAAATCACCCCGAAAATCGTCGGCGCATCTTATCCGGAGCGCATCGCTCTGCCGGCAAGCTACATTCTCACGCCGCTTCTCAAGCTGTCTTATCCGGCGGTGTGGATTGTCAACCTTTTTGCGCGCGCTTTGCTGTGGCTGCTGCGGATCAAGCCAACTACCGAAACCCACAAGCTGAGCCTGGAGGAGTTGCGTACGCTGGTGCTGGAAGCCAGCCATTTTATTCCGCAACAGCACCAGAGTATTTTGGTGAACTTGTTCGAACTGGAAAATATCACCGTCAACGACGTCATGACACCGCGCAGCCAGATCGAGGCGATTGACATCGACGCGCCGCCGGACGTGATCAAGCGCCAGCTCGCCACCTGCTACCACACCCGTCTTCCGGTATATCAGGGACAGATGGACAAGCTCATCGGCATCCTTCATGTGCGCAGGGTGCTAAACCTCAGCCTGGAGCAGCAACTCATTGCGGAGAGCCTGCGCGAGATGCTGCGCGAGGCGTATTTTATTCCGGCGGAAACGCCGCTGTTTTCGCAGCTGCATCTTTTCCAGGAAAAACAGGAACGCATGGGCCTGGTGGTGGATGAGTATGGCGAGCTCATGGGGCTGGTCACCATCGAAGACATTCTTGAGGAAATCATCGGCGAATTCACCACCCATGCGCCGGCGCAAAGCCTGTCCATACAAAAGCAGGCGGACGGCAGCGTGCTGGTTGAAGGCAGCAGCCTGTTGCGCGATCTTAACCGCAAGCTGGGGATGAAATTGCCATTGGACGGGCCGAAAACCTTGAGCGGTTTAATCATCGAGCAATTTCAGGATATCCCCGAAGCCGGCACCAGCCTGAAGATCGCCGGCCATCCGATGGAAATTGTGCAAACCCAAGACCGTGTCGTTAAAGTGGTGTGTATTTACCCGCTGCAGGCTTCCAAGCCGCAATAGAAGCCCGCGCTCGGGTATCATGTCTTTACAAAGTACATTGACAAGTGCATTATTTGTGCTTGTTTTTTGTGATTATTTTCACAAAACTGGAGCAAAATGGTCGCCACCATGCAAAGCAGCTTAAGCGGTCTGGCACGCGCCCTCGTGCAAAATAGGCGCCTGCTTCAGGTTGACGCCGAAGCCATTCAGACCCAAGCCAATAGCTCGGGTATAAGCTTTATCACACAATTGCTGCAGACCGGGAAACTCAGCGCACGCGATGTCTGCGAATTCGCTTCGTTGACTTTCGGCTTCCCCCGACTCGATCTCAACGCAATTAATCCAGAGTATTTCCCCCAAGGCATTCTCGACAGCAATATCATGCATAGCAAGCGCGCCCTGCCCCTGTACAAGCGTGGCAACCGGCTGTTCGTGGCGCTTTCGGACCCGACCAATCTGTCTGCGCTGGATGAAATCAAATTCAAGACCGGGTTGGCGGTGGAAGCGGTGGTGGTGGAAGATGACAAGCTCGACCCGCTTATCAGCAAATTCGCCCTGGCCAGCGGTGTCAGTCTGGACAAACTGATGAGCGATGAGTCGTCTCCTATTGATGAATTAGTGGGCAGCCTTGAGGAGGAAGTAGCGAATGAATACGGTGACGACGTTTCCGCGGCTGCGGACAACGAACTAGTCAGGCTGGTCAACAAGATCATCGTGGACGCCTACCACCAGGGCGTGTCGGACATTCATATCGAACCCCGGGCAGGCAAACAAAAAACCAAGATCCGCTTCCGCAAAGACGGTTCACTGATGCCCTACCTCGAAGTTCCGCCCAATTACCGCCAGGCCCTGGTCGCGCGAATCAAAATCATGTGCGATCTCGACATTTCGGAAAAAAGAAAACCGCAAGACGGCAAAATCAAATTCAGGAAATACGCTCCGCTGGACATCGAACTGCGGGTGGCAACCTGTCCGACCCAAGGTGGAATGGAAGATGTGGTGATGCGCATCCTGGCTGGGGGCAAACCCATCCCGCTCGACACCCTGGGCTTAAGCGCGAGTAATTTGAAAACTCTGAAAGATGTGATCTCCAAGCCTTACGGGATATTCTTTGTTTGCGGCCCGACCGGTTCAGGCAAAACCACCACCTTGCACTCGGTGCTGGGCTATATCAACACCCCGGAAACCAAGATCTGGACTGCGGAAGATCCGGTGGAAATCACCCAGGAAGGCCTGCGCCAGGTGCAAATAAACCCGAAAGCCGGGGTTACGTTCGCCGTAGCGATGCGCTCGTTCCTGCGCTGCGACCCTGACGTCATCATGGTGGGTGAGATGCGCGACCAGGAAACCGTCTCCATCGGCATCGAGGCTTCGCTCACGGGCCACCTGGTGTTTGCCACCTTACACACCAACAGTGCGCCTGAGTCCATCATCCGTTTGCTGGACATGGGCATGGACCCGTTCAATTTTTCCGATGCGCTACTGGGGATACTGGCGCAACGCCTGGCCAAGCGCCTGTGCTCTAGTTGCAAAAAACCGTATCACGCTAGTCAAGATGAATTGAAGCTCTTGCTCATGGAGTATTGCGAGGAATTGAAAAATACCAAATCGTGGCAAACAGACCCTAACGCGGCAATCAAGCAACTTCACCAAGACTGGGTGAGGCTGTTTGCCGATTCCAGAGGACAGTTCACCCTTTATGAACCGGTGGGTTGCGACAATTGCAACGGCACAGGCTACAACGGACGTGTTGGCCTACATGAACTCCTGGTCGGTACCAACGCATTGAAAAAGAATATCCAGGAGCATGCGCATGTTGCCGAAATGTTCGCCACAGCCTTGGAAGACGGCATGCGCACCTTGAGGCAGGACGGCATAGAAAAAGTATTAATGGGACTCACCGACATGCACCAGGTACGCGCTGTCTGCATTAAATAAGGGTAACCCGCTATCCGAAAACGGCTGTAATCTAAATCAGCAGGGACTAAGGAGAAACACATGGCAATTGCAGTGGCCACAAAAAAAGACATCAGAGTGAAAGAGTTAATGTTCTCTTGGGAGGGCAAAGACAAGTCTGGCAAGGCGGTTTCCGGCCTGATGAAAGCCGGTGGGGAAGCCGTTGTCAGGGCGCAGTTGCGCCGCCAAGGCATCCAGGTGCTCAAAGTCAAGAAGCAAAGCCGCGGTCTTGGAAGAGTCACCGAAAAGGACATCACCCTGTTCACCCGTCAGCTTGCCACCATGATGAAATCCGGTGTGCCGCTGCTGCAGTCTTTCGATATCGTCGGCAAGGGGCACAGCAACCCCGCTGTGGCGAAACTGCTGCTCGATATCAAGACTGATGTGGAAACCGGCAGTAGCCTGAACCAGGCTTTTAGAAAATACCCGCTCTACTTTGATAACCTGTTCTGCAACTTGGTGAGCGCGGGCGAAGCAGCCGGTATTCTCGACACCCTGCTGGACCGCCTCGCAACTTACAAGGAAAAAATACTCGCCATCAAAAGCAAAATCAAATCCGCCATGTTTTATCCGGTCTCGATCATTGTCGTGGCTTTTATCATCACTGCGATAATAATGATTTTTGTCATCCCGTCATTTAAAAGTCTGTTTGAAGGCTTCGGTGCGGATCTTCCCACGCCCACGCTTGTCGTGATGGCGATATCGGACTATTTCGTTAAATACTGGTATGCGATTTTCGGCATTATCGGTTTCTCAATATGGTTTTTCTTCTATACCTGGAAGCGTTCCCAGAAAATGCAGGCCTTCATGGACCGGCTGAGCCTGAAAATACCGGTGCTGGGGCCGGTCATCTTGAAAGCCACGATTGCACGCTGGGCCCGTACGCTCTCCACCATGTTTGCCGCTGGTGTGCCATTGGTGGAATCGCTGGATTCGGTGGCCGGAGCTGCCGGGAATTTCGTCTATTACGAGGCGACCAAGCAAATCCAGAGCGAGATCACCACCGGCACCAGCCTTACTGTGGCGATGCAAAATAGCAGGGTTTTCCCCAGCATGGTGCTGCAAATGGTGGCGATCGGCGAAGAATCCGGAGCTTTGGACAACATGCTCAGCAAGGTGGCGGATTTCTACGAAGGGGAAGTGGATGACGCGGTGGAAGCACTGAGCAGCCTGATGGAGCCGGTGATCATGGTAGTCCTCGGCACGCTGATTGGCGGCCTGGTGATCGCCATGTACCTGCCGATCTTCAAGATGGGCCAGGCGGTATAAACAGCTTCGAAGAAACTCAGACTTCCTGGCCTCCCGCGCACGAAACCCCGGTACATGCAGTAACTTCCCGTTGCTGCATTTGCTTCTTTTCTAGATCAAGGTCATGGCATTGCCTCAATTATTGCAATCTTCACCGTACCTATTTATCGCGCTGTGTCTGTTCGTGGGCTTGATGGTGGGCAGTTTTTTGAATGTGGTCATCTACCGCCTGCCGAAAATACTGGAGCGGGAATGGCATGAGCAGTGCGCGGAACTCAAAGGCGAGCCGCTGGCTCCCGCCCCGCACTTCAACCTTATCATTCCGCGATCGGCCTGTCCTCAATGCGGAAAGCCTATTACAGCACTGGAAAACATACCTCTGTTAAGCTATCTGGTGTTGCGCGGCAAATGCTCAGGCTGCGGCGCCCCGATAGCCAAACGCTATCCGCTGGTAGAAACATTAAGCGGTGTTTTGAGCGCCATCATCGCTTGGCGCTTCGGCTTTGGCATGACTGCGTTCGCAGGAATGCTCTTTGCCTGGTGCATGATCGCGCTTACCTTTATCGATCTCGATACTCAGATACTCCCGGACGGTATTACCTTGCCCCTGTTGTGGTGCGGCTTGTTGTTTAACCTGTGGGTGCTGTTCAGCGATGTGAAATCAGCGGTCATCGGTGCCACTGCGGGCTATCTTGCGTTATGGGCCGTTTACTGGCTATTTAAATGGGCGACCGGCAAAGAAGGCATGGGTTACGGCGATTTTAAACTGCTCGCCGCTATCGGCGCCTGGCTCGGCTGGCAAATGCTGCTGCCGGTGATTCTGCTTTCATCCTTTGTCGGCGCGACTGTCGGCATCACGCTTATTCTCACAAAAGACCACGGCCGCAATGTTCCGATTCCATTCGGTCCCTATCTGGCCGCAGCTGGCCTGATTGCGCTGATCTGGGGGCATCAGCTCTGCGAGGTCGGCTACTTCGGCACCCTGTTATGCCCTTTACGGTAGGCTTGACCGGCGGCATTGGCAGTGGCAAGAGCAGCGCAGCACAAATGTTTGCTGAACGTGGTGTTCAGGTCGTGGACACTGATGCCATCGCGCATCAACTCACCGCGTCTGGCGGGCCGGCTCTTGCGGCAATTCGCCGGCAGTTCGGCCCGGACATTTTCGCCAGCGACGGCTCGCTGGACCGCGCGCAGCTGCGCAAACGGATTTTTTCCGACGCCCGGGCAAAAAAAAGTCTGGAAGCGCTATTACACCCGCTGATTCGCGCCGAAGCACTGCAGCAGCTTGCTCGCTGCACCACCCCTTATGCGGTGTTGGTGGTTCCGCTGCTGCTTGAAACAGGTGAATTGCGCGGGCACGTGCAGCAAGTGCTGGTGGTGGACTGCGATGAAACGCAGCAAATCACCCGCGCCGTGTCGCGCAGCCGCTTGAATGAAGCCGAGGTGCGCGCCATCATGGCAGCACAATTAAGCCGCGCCGCGCGTCTCAAGCTTGCTGACGATGTTTTGTCGAACGACTCGAGCTTGGAGCATCTGCAACAACAGGTCGAATCTTTGCACCGTAAATATCTCAAGCTGGCGCAGCACGACCAGGCCATGGGTTCATGACAAGTGGTTTGTCAAACTTAGTTCAATGAGTGAAAATT
>JAHFRG010000002.1:0-48172 GCA_023258935.1 Betaproteobacteria bacterium | reverse complement strand
TGGAGCATCTGCAACAACAGGTCGAATCTTTGCACCGTAAATATCTCAAGCTGGCGCAGCACGACCAGGCCATGGGTTCATGACAAGTGGTTTGTCAAACTTAGTTCAATGAGTGAAAATTGAATTTTGGAGCCATGTAACGCACAGTGATTAGCTACGAATATCCACTTAACGAGCGTATTCGGACCCTGCTGCGGCTGGAGGATCTTTATCGTAAAGTCGAGTATTTCTCGGCCAAATCCGAGGCAATGGATAACCACACGGCATTGTTGTTTCTGTTCGAAATGCTCGAAGTGGCAAGCCGCGCGGACTTGAAATCAGAACTGTTGCAGGAACTGGATAGACAATGGCAAAATCTCGAGTCATTGCATGGCAATCCGGCGATTTCCGAACATGCACTTGATGAAATTTTGCGGGATATCGACAAAGCCACAAAGCAGTTGCGCGAGATGCCCGGGAAAATCGGCCAGGACTTGCGCGACAATGAATGGCTGATGAGCATCAAGCAGCGCACCATTATCCCCGGCGGCGTCTGTGAATTCGATTTGCCTTCCTACCATTATTGGCTGCACCAGGATGCAACCAGCCGCAGGCAGCATCTGGCACAATGGCTCGCGCCATTTGTGCCTATCCGCGACGGCATGGCGATTTTGCTGAAGCTTTTGCGCGAGAACGGCAAATCCAGCACGCATATCGCTTACCAAGGCATGTTTCAACAAATCCTCACCGGCAAGCCTGCACACATGCTGCGCATCAGGCTGCAGGAAGACTTGCATTGCATTCCCGAAATCAGCGCTAACCGCTACGCACTCAACATCCGCTTCACTACTCAGGAGGGAATGCAGCGGCCGCGTGCCAGCGAATCGGATGTGAAGTTTGAACTGACATTCTGCAACATGTAATGAAACGATCGCAAAAGCCCACCGTCAACTGCCCGCGGTGCGGGAAAAGCGTCTTGTGGGATGAGGATAACCGCTACCGACCGTTTTGCTCGGAACGCTGCAAGCTGATTGATCTTGGACAATGGGCCGCAGAAAGCTACCGCATTCCTGAACAGCAGAAAAAAAACAATGATAAGTAGCATGTCAAACCAGCCACGCACCGCGCATCATCGCTATGCCGTGCGCGCCGTTCGCCCAGGCTGTGCTCAAATGCTGTTCGCGCATCCCGCCCAGCGCATACACCGGAAGGCTGTACCCTTCGACCAATTGTGCAAACGCCCCCCAACCCATTCCGGGAGCGCCGGGGTGGCTTAAAGTCGGTAATACCGGGGCGAGTACTGCGAAATCCACACCCAGGGCTTCGGCGCGTTGCAACTGCTCGCGGTCATGACAGGAAGCGCCGCACCATTCTATTTGCGGGCGTCGCTCAAGCACCATGAGCTGTTGTGACGTCAAATGCACACCATCCGCGCCCAGCTCCCGCGCAAGCACGATATCGCCGTTCACCAGCACTTTCGCCTGATAACGACGCGCCGCGGCAATTACTGCGACGGCAAAATCCCTAAGTTCGCTGCGCGGCATGTATTTTTCCCTGACCTGAATCAAGCGCAAACCATTTTGCAATGCCAGTTCCAGGCGCTGCATGAAATTTTCCCTGCCCAGTTCCGCAACATTGCTGATGGCGTACACCGGGGGCAGGCTGAGCGCCCGCAGGACCGGGCCGTTTGCGGGCAACAGGGGAGCAACGTCAACACGCTCTGCGCTTTGCCAGGACAGCTGCTGGTTCTCCCTGCCATGCGGCTCGCCGCTCCAGCGCATCACACGGTGAAAGCACAGCCTGACCGTAGCATGCGGATAACGGTAAACTTGGGTGAGCCAGGGATGGATTTGCTCGGCGCGGATGCCCAGTTCTTCCTGCAGTTCGCGGCGCAGCGCTTGTACGCTCGTTTCATGCGCTTTCACCTTGCCGCCGGGAAATTCCCAATAACCGGCGTAGGGCTTGCCCGCCGGTCTTTGCGCAAGTAGAAACCGCCCGTCGGGTTTGAGGATTACCGCTGCGGCAACTTTGAGCGGGTTACCGCCGCGTAAATCCTCTTCGGTTAAAGACGTCTGATCGCGCTCTGCGAAGACATCCCTCATTCCGGCTTAATTCCGTGCCTTCCCGCCCAGTCACAGGCAAACTGCCAGGCTGCACGGCCTGAGCGCGAGCCACGCGACATGGCCCATTGCAAGGCGCTTTCCCGTATTTCGGCAGAAACCGTATTGCGCACACCCAGGAAGTCCAGCCAATGCTCGACAATCCGCAAATAATCGTCCTGGTTGAAAGGATAGAACGAAAGCCACAACCCGAAGCGCTCGGAAAAAGAAATTTTTTCTTCCACTGCTTCCGCGGGATGCACTTCTTCCCCAAGATAGCGGGTTGCCAGATTCTCCTGCATATATTCCGGCATCAGGTGACGTCGGTTGGAAGTGGCGTAAATCAGCACATTTTCCGAAGCCGTGGCGATTGAGCCATCCAGCACCGCCTTGAGCGCCTTGTAGCCGGGCTCGTCCGCATCAAATGAAAGATCATCGCAAAATAGCAGGAAACGCTCGGGACGCCGGTAAATTTGCTCGACGATGTCCGGCATATCGATGAGATCATGTTTGTCCACTTCGATGAGGCGCAGTCCTTTTGCAGCATATTTGTTGAGCACGGCTTTCGCCAGTGATGATTTTCCGGTGCCGCGCGCGCCCGTCAGCAACACGTTGTTGGCGGGGTAGCCTTGCACAAATTGTCGAGTGTTTTGATCAATCAGTTGTTTTTGCTGCTCGATGCCCAGCAGATCCTTGAGACGGATGCGGTGAGGATGGGAAACCGGCTGGATATACCCGCTGCCGTTGCGCTTGCGCCAGCGGAAGGCGATTGAGGAGTCCCAATCCGGCTCCCCGGGCGGCAAGGGAAGCCAGCGCTCAAGCTTGTCAAGGAACGCACTAAAGCGCTCCAGGACTTCGCGCAATTCTTTCATATTTGCTGCCGGCATCGGGCTGAAGCCATGGTCTTGCGGCTTAGGTACGGTACTCCGCATTGATTTTTACGTATTCATGCGACAAATCGCAGGTCCATACTTGGCTTGCGGCCAACCCGCGTCCGAGCAGTACGCGCATGCTGATTTCCTGCTTGCGCATCACTTTCTGCCCGTCCGCTTCATTATAACGCATCGCACGGCAGCCATTTTCAGCCACCAGAACTTCGTCCAGATACAGGCTGATTCTGCCCACATCAAGATCATCAATCCCGGCATAGCCGATCGCGGCAAGAATCCGGCCGAGATTGGGATCGGAAGCATAAAAAGCGGTCTTTACCAAAGGTGAATGCGCGATGGCATATGCCACTTTGGCGCACTCTTTGCTGTGCTTACCGCCTTCGACGCTGATGGTAATGAATTTGGTCGCACCTTCGCCATCGCGCACGATGGCTTGCGCCAGCCATTGCGCCATATCGGTAACGGCGTTGCGATAGGCGATCAATTCACGGCTTTCAGCACGCGCAATTTCAGGCATTTGCGCCTGGCCGCTTGCTATCAGCATAAAGGCGTCGTTGGTCGAGGTATCGCCGTCCACGGTGATGCGGTTGAACGAATGCTCGGCAGCATGGCTCACCACGCTTTGCAGCGCAGACTGGCTGAGGCGCGCGTCGCTCGCGATAAAGCCCAGCATGGTCGCCATGTTGGGGCGGATCATGCCTGCGCCCTTGGCGATACCGGTGATCGTCACCGTTACCCCGTTTATCGTCATCTGCTTGGACAGCGCTTTGGGTATGGTATCAGTGGTCATTATGGCCTGCGCCGCGTTAAGCCAGTTATTTTCACGCAGGCCGGCAACACATTGCGGCAAGCCGGCGGTGATACGCTCCACCGGCAAGGGTTCCATGATTACCCCGGTGGAAAACGGCAGGATAGCCTGCGCTTCACAGCCCAGCAGTTTTGCCAGCACTGCACAGGTTCGACGGGCATGCTTGATGCCCTCTTCACCGGTGCCGGCATTGGCGTTGCCGGTATTGACGAGCAGTGCGCGCACTGCGGATTTCGCATGCAGGTGTTCGCGAGCGACCAGCACTGGCGCGGCGCAAAAGCGGTTCTGGGTAAATACCCCCGCCACTTTCGAGCCTTGCGCAAGCGACATTACCAGCAAGTCTTTGCAGCCTGGTTTCTTTATTCCGGTTTCTGCAACGCCCAATGCAACGCCTTTTACGGGCAATAATTGTTCAGCTTCGGGCGGAGTCAAGTTAACCGGCATGGATAGTCCTGATGGGCGGCCACGGCGCAAGACTTATTTGCCATAAAACACCACCTTGGATTTCCCGCTTCCCTGCAATTTTGCCTGGTACATAGCCTGATCGGCCTGCTGCAACAGTTTTTCAACAGCCATGCCGCGCTGGTACACAGCCACCCCAATACTCACACCGAGATAGAGCGTCACGTTCTGCCGCACCTGGCAAGGCTTGGATTCGAGTTCTGTCAGCACGCGATTAAACACCAGATCGGCTCCCGCATCCGCCTGGTACAAAGCCAACACGAATTCATCCCCACCCCAGCGCGCACACCAGTCGCCTCGGCGCACGCATTCCGCCAGCAGCGATGCAAAATGGATGAGACAGGCATCCCCCGCATCGTGGCCGTATTGGTCGTTGATCTGCTTCAGCAGATTGAGGTCGATGAACGCCAGCAGGAATTTCTTGTTTTCGCGTTCCGCCCGCGCGATTTCTTCTTCCAAACGGTGTTCACCGGCGCGCCGGTTATACATGCCGGTCAAATGATCGGTAAGCGAAATGTTTTCCAGCTCGCGCAGCGTATTGTCGAGCCGCGTGATGACATATTGGGCATCGGCCATGAGCTGTCCCGCCTCATCTCCATAAACGGTGGGCAGGCTCGGCAGGCTGCGCTCGGCCAAGTATTTTTTGAGGCTGTCAGATGTCTGGCGCACCGGCGTAAGCAAGCCTTCCAGAAACAACAGCGTAATGACGGTGCCGATGATAATTACCAGCAAGGCGGCGATGATAATGGGCAGCGCCTCCATAAGGTTGTAGGACTGGGACAAGGCAAGGTACACCACCAGTGCGATAAGCGGCACATAGGTACCGAGAAACACCACCAGCAAGAATTTGAGCAGGTAGCTGCGGCGCAATATGCCCAGATGGTTCATGAATTGGTACAGGCGCAAATTTTGCAAAAACATTTGTTACCTCCCTCGCCAGTACTTGTCAGTCCGGATTCCGTAAACTTTCAGGCCAGCTTACCATGACAATGCTTATATTTCTTGCCCGAGCCGCAGGGGCAGGGGTCGTTGCGCCCGATTTTCTGCGAGCCGCGCACGAAAGGCCGGGTCTTGGTTTCACCATCCGCTTGTGCCAGCGCTTCGTCATAATCGGCATGGTGGTATTGCACGTTTTCCGGGGTTGGCGGCGGTTCCACCGCTTCCACGTCCTGCTGGCTTTTGATCTGTACCGTCATCACGATTTTGGTGACTTCAGCCTTGATGAGTTCGAGCATGTCGGCGAACAGCTCGAATGCCTCGCGCTTGTATTCCTGCTTGGGATTTTTCGCTGCATAACCGCGCAGGTGTATGCCCTGACGCAAATGGTCGAGCGCAGCCAGGTGCTCGCGCCAGTGCGCGTCCAGGCTTTGCAGCATCACTGCGCTCTCGTATTGGTGCATTACTTCGGCGCCGACCAGTTCAAGCTTGCCCTGGTACTGCGCATGAGCCGCGTCAATGATGCGGCTGCGCAAGGTTTCCTCGTGCAACTCGGGCTCCTGCTCCAGCCATTGCTGCAGCGGCAATTTCAACTGGAGTTCGGCTGCAAGCGTTTTTTCCAGTCCTACCACATCCCATTGCTCTTCCACGCTTTCCGGCACGATATGCTGGCTGATTAATTCGTTCACCACACCCTCGCGCATGGCGCGGATAGTGTCCGAAATATCGTGAGTTTCGAGCAGCTCGTTGCGCTGCTGGTAAATCACCCGGCGCTGGTCGTTGGCGACATCGTCGTATTCCAGCAACTGCTTGCGTATGTCGAAGTTGCGCGCTTCAACCTTGCGCTGCGCGTTCTCGATGGCGCGCGTCACCCACGGATGCTCGATGGCCTCGCCTTCCGGCATGTTGAGCCGCTGCATGATGGCAGCCACGCGGTCGGAAGCGAAAATTCGCAGCAGCGGGTCTTCCAGCGCGAGGTAAAAACGGCTGGAACCTGAATCGCCCTGGCGGCCGGAGCGCCCGCGCAGCTGATTGTCAACTCGCCGCGATTCATGGCGCTCAGTGCCAACGATGTGCAAGCCCCCCGCAGCTACCACTTGCTCATGCAGCTTTTGCCATTGTTCGCGGAGCTGCGAGATGCGCGTGTTTTTTGCAACGGGGTCCAGATTTTCGTCATTGCGCAAGCGATTCACTTCCGGCTCGGGATTGCCGCCCAGCACGATGTCGACACCGCGTCCCGCCATGTTGGTGGCGATGGTGATAGCTTTCGGCTGCCCTGCCTGCACCACGATCTCCGCTTCGCGCGCATGCTGTTTGGCATTCAACACCTGATGCGGCAGTTTTTCCTTGGTCAGCAGCCCGGACAGCAATTCGGAATTTTCAATCGATGTGGTACCGACCAGCACCGGCTGACTGCGTGCATAACAATCCCGGATATCCATGATCACCGCGCGGTGTTTTTCAGGGGCGGTACGGTACACCTGATCCTGGCGATCTTCGCGAATCATCAGCATGTGCGTAGGAATCACCACGGTTTCCAGCCCGTAAATTTGCTGGAATTCATAAGCCTCGGTGTCAGCGGTACCGGTCATGCCCGCGAGCTTCCGGTACATGCGGAAATAATTCTGGAAAGTGATCGAAGCAAGCGTCTGATTTTCGCGCTGGATTTTTACTCCTTCCTTGGCTTCCACCGCCTGGTGCAGGCCGTCCGACCAGCGCCGTCCTGCCATGAGACGCCCGGTGAATTCATCCACGATGACAATTTCCCCGTCCTGCACCACATACTGCTGGTCCTTGTGAAACAATGTGTGAGCTTTTAGCGCCGCGTACAAATGGTGCACCAGGTTGATATGCGAGGCATCGTAGAGACTGCCACCCGTGGGCAGCAATCCGGCGCGGGTCAGCAATTCCTCAGCACGTTCGTGCCCGGATTCGGTAAGCAATACCTGATTGGATTTTTCATCCACGCTGTAATCGCCCGGGCCGTTTTCCTGCTGCTGGCGTGTGAGTTTCGGCACGAGATCGTTCGTCCGATAATACAGGTCAGTGGTGTCATCCGCCTGGCCGGAAATGATGAGCGGGGTGCGCGCTTCGTCAATCAGGATCGAATCCACTTCGTCCACGATGCCGTAATGCAAGCCGCGCTGCACGCGCTCCGAAGGCTGATACACCATGTTGTCTCGCAGGTAATCGAAGCCGAATTCGTTGTTGGTGCCGTAAGTGATGTCCGCAGCATAGGCGTGCTGTTTGCCTTCATGCGGCATTTGAGAGAGATTTACACCGACGCTCAAGCCCAGGAAATTGTATATTTTGCCCATCCAGTCGGCATCTCGCTGCGCCAGGTAGTCATTAACGGTCACCACATGCACACCACGGCCGGTGAGTGCATTGAGATAGGCTGGCAGAGTCGCAGCCAGGGTCTTGCCCTCACCGGTTCGCATTTCCGCGATTTTGCCGTGGTGGAGCACCATGCCACCGATCAACTGCTCATCAAAATGTCGCATGGCGAGCGTGCGCTTGCTGGCTTCGCGCACCACTGCAAACGCCTCGGGCAGCAGTTCGTCCAGGATAGTTTTCCGCGCGCGGTCGTGCTCGCCCTCAAGCGCCTGGGTCTGCCCGGCGTCACTATCAGCCTTGTCCGGGGTTAGCTTAAGACGCTCCTGGACGCGGCTGCGAAATTCGTCGGTTTTGGCGCGCAGCTCGCTGTCTGACAGTTTTTCAATTTCTGCTTCCAGCGCGTTGATGGCGCGTACCGTGTGGTTATAGTGCTTGAGCAGCCGCTCGTTGCGGCTGCCAAATATTTTTTTAAGCAGGGCGGATAGCATGAAGTTGGTAATTATCCAACATTAGAAAAGATAAGGGGCGAGGAGTTTTGCCTCGCCCCTCACCCCTTACGCTGTGCAATAAACCTGAGTTCAGCCGGACTTTTGCAGAAACCGCACCGGATTTTGCGAAGCCCCCTTGAAGCGCACTTCAAAATGCAGATGCGGGCCGGTGGAGCGGCCGGTGTTTCCCACCTCGCCAATTTTGCCCCCCCGCAGAACCACATCGCCAACCTTGACCAGGCGCTTGGATAAATGGGCATAACGCGTGAGCAAACCATTGCCATGGTCAACTTCAATCATACTACCATACTCGGGGTGGTTGTCCGAGTAGGCCACCACTCCACCAGCGGCTGTTACCACAGGAGTTCCCGTTTCCGTCATGAAATCCACGCCTTCATGGAAGGCATTCTGTCCGGTAAACGGGTCGATGCGCCAACCGAAATTGGAAGAAAACCAGCCGGTATCAACGGGTGATACTGACGGCACCAGCTTCTTTTTCAAGCGGTCTTGCATGAGGGCCGATTCGAGAATCGCCAGCTGGTCGGTGCGGTCGTTAAGTCCCCTTGTCAACTGTTCCATCTGTTCGCCGAACTCGGCGAGCGAAAGATCGCGTTGCGGGAGGCCGGACAGCGCGCCGCCTCGGCCGGGAGGCTGATCAAACATGAATTCCTGGGGTTTAAAGCCGGCCTGTTTGGCTAGGCGATCGCCTAATGCGTCAAGGCGTAGCAACTGCGCTTGCATCTGCCCCAGCTTGATCGCCATGGCGTTCAGATTTTCGCGCAGATACGCTTCCCGTTTGCGGTTTTCCTGCTCCTGCATGGAAAGCAACAATGATTTCAGATACGGGCTCTTGATTTCCGCGGCATGGCGCAAGGTCAGGTAATGCAAAGCCACGGCGAACACCAAGACTCCCACCAGCAGCAGCGCCGCAATAAATACGATCTGCGCGTGGCTCAGGGTCAGCGTCTTGGACTTCCCTAAATTACCTGAAACCAGAATAATATTCACTTACATCCCCCCACATGTAGAACTTGCCCGCCATGCCTGCCCATAAAGTCGGCTTCTATCTCGATACCACACCTGCCATTCAAGCGCTCGTGAAGCAGGCGCTGCGTCTGATCGAAATGCAGCGGGTATTTACCGAGATTGCGCCGAAGCCACTGGCGCAAGCCGCCAGGGTAGGCCGGTTCACGCACAGTTCACTGCTGTTGTTTGCGGACAACGGGGCCGTGGCCACAAAACTGAAGCAGCTTACGCCAAGCTTATTAGTTAAATTTCAGAAGCGGGAATATGAGGTTACTGCAATTCGCGTGGAAGTGCAACCCCCGCCCCGTCAGCCGAAACCCCATAAGAAAATCAGGTTGGGCGGCAAAGCCGCGGGTCATCTGCAGGAGCTTGCGGCGGGACTCCCCGCATCACCTCTGCGCACCGCGCTGGAAGGTTTGCTGGCGCGGGCCTCAAAGCACGAGGATCAGTTTCTCGAGCACAAACAACCCCATAACAACCACTGCGAAAACGGCGAAAAATTTGAATAACTGCCAGGCAAAATTCAGGTAACTGCGGTTTTTAGTGAATAGCCCTACCGCCAAGGAAAGCCCGATTGTGATCAAAGTCACAAACGCAAAGAATCTGAGTATCAGCAAGCGGCAACCGTACAGACGGATTGAGTAAACCGCTGCTGGAAAATCAGGATAAGAAAATCAGGCGAACTGCGCTTGCAGCCTAAGAAACGCGGGGGCTTCCTCGCTGCGCTCGAAACTCACAAATTCCCAAGCCTGGGAATCGGCGAGCAGGCGGCGCAATAAGGCATTGTTCTGGGTATGCCCGGACTTGTGGCCGCTGAAGGAGCCAATCAGCGGATGCCCCAGCAGGTACAGATCGCCGATGGCGTCCAGCACCTTGTGCTTAACGAACTCGTTCTCGTAGCGCAAGCCGTCGCTGTTTAGCACCCGGAACTCGTCCATGACAATGGCGTTATCCAGGCTGCCGCCCAAGGCGAGTCCCATCGAGCGCAGGGTTTCCACTTCCTGCATAAACCCGAATGTGCGGGCGCGACTGACTTCTTTTATATAGGAGGTGGTTGCGAAATCCACCGTGACTGACTGGTTTGAGCCTTCAAAAAGCGGGTGGTCGAAATCTATGCTGAAATTGACACGGAAGCCGTTATACGGCTCAAAGCGCACCCATTTATCACCATCCACCACTTCCACGGTCTTTTTAATACGGATGAATTTTTTGGGTACATTCTGCTCTTGGATTCCCGCCGACTGCAGCAGGAACACAAACGGCCCGGCGCTGCCATCCATGATCGGCACTTCCGGAGCGGAGAGGTCGACATAAGCGTTATCAATCCCTAGTCCGGCAAAAGCCGACATTAGGTGTTCCACCGTGTACACCTTGACACCGCTTTTTTCCAGGCACGAAGACAGGTGCGTATCCCCTACTTGATGCGGGTCGGCCTTGATTTCCACCGGCTGCGAAAGATCAATGCGGCGAAACACGATGCCGGTATTGGGTGCGGCGGGACGCAGGGTCAAATAGACTTTTTCTCCCGTGTGCAGACCGACTCCGGTTGCACGTATGATGTTTTTCAGCGTGCGCTGTTTTATCATTTGTCAAGAACGCTTTCTAAATAAACAGTTAGTCTAACGGAAGGAATGGTAATTTTATCACGATACGCAGTGATATGCCAATCCCGCCAGCCAGTATTTCTTTCTCATTTTCGGGCTAATCCGCCTGCTTGCGCAAAAATGCCGGGATGTCGAGCATCTCCACGCCGGACTGGCGCATCGCCTCGATGGTCGCATCGCGGTTTCGCCTTCTCACCACCGCAGGTGTTTCAAGCTCGGCATAGTTCACCATTTCCACCGCGTCAGTCCCGGTTTTCACCACGCTTAACGGCTTCTCCTGCTTGCGGTTGACCGGGGAATTAAGACCTGTCGCGACAATCGTGACCCGAATATCGTCCTGCAGTTCATTATCGTAAACTGCGCCGACAATTACGGTAGCGCTATCCGCTGCAAAAGCCTTGATAGTGTCCATCACATCATACATTTCCTGCAACTCAAAACTGGCCTTGCTGGCGGAGATATTGATTAGCACACCGCGCGCATCAGATATGTTGATGTCTTCGAGCAGCGGGCAGGCAATCGCCTGTTCTGCGGCAAGCCTGGAGCGGTCCTCACCCGAAGCCCTGGCAGAACCCATCATAGCCATGCCCATTTCCGCCATCACGGTCCTCACATCGGCGAAGTCCACGTTAATCATACCCGGGCAACTGATGATTTCGGCTATGCCGGCCACTGCGCCATGCAGCACATCGTTGGCGGCCTGGAACGCGGCATCCAGCGTGACTTTGTTGCCCAGCACCTGCATCAGTTTGTCGTTGGGAATTACAATCAGCGAATCCACATACTGCGACAGCGCTTCAACACCCTGCTGCGCGATGCGCATGCGCTTGCCTTCGAATGCAAACGGTTTGGTCACCACCGCGACGGTGAGGATGCCCAAATCCTTGGCGATTTCCGCCACCACCGGAGCGGCCCCTGTGCCGGTGCCTCCGCCCATGCCTGCAGTTAAGAACAACATGTCGGTGCCTTCTACCAGCTCAGCGATCCGCTCGCGGTCTTCCAGCGCCGCTTCGCGCCCGACGTCGGGATTGGCTCCCGCGCCGAGTCCCTTGGTGACAGAGGCGCCCATCTGCAGCTGGATTTTCGCCTGATTGCGCTTCAACGCCTGCACATCGGTATTCGCGCAGATAAATTCCACGCCTTTTATTCCCTGGTTGATCATATGATCAACGGCGTTGCCGCCGCAGCCACCGACTCCTATCACCTTGATTACCGCTTCATGGGCTTGTGTATCCACTATTTCAAACATGTGTGTCTCCTTTATGCCAATTATTTCAATTTCAGTAAAAATGCCCTCGGCCACCAATAACCGCAAATGTTTCAACTCCGTTTTTAATCTCGAATTTCATTATCAGAAATTCCCCTGAAACCAATGCCTCATGCGCTCGAAGATCGGGCGCAAAGAACCGCTCTGCAGTTTGACCAGCTCCTGCCGCTGGCGCTGCTGCATGCCGATGAGCAGCAAGCCCACTCCGGTGGAAAACCGCGGATGACGCACCACTTCAGCAAGCCCGCCAAGATAGTGCGGCATGCCGAGACGCACCGGCATGTGGAATACTTCTTCACCCAGCTCTACCATGCCCTGCATGGCGCTGCTGCCGCCAGTGATTACGATTCCGGAAGACAGCAATTCCTCGAAACCGCTTCTGCGCAACTCCGCCTGAATCAGTGAATAAAGTTCCTCGACGCGCGGTTCGATGACTTCGGCGAGTGTCTGTCGGGATAATTGACGCGGGCCGCGGTCACCCACCCCGGGAACTTCCACCATCTCGTGAGGATCGGCCAGCTGCCGCAGCGCACAGCCGAAGCGGCGCTTGATGTCCTCGGCGTCCTTGGTCGGCGTTCTCAACGCCATCGCGATATCGTTGGTAATTTGATCGCCCGCGATCGGGATCACCGCGGTATGGCGGATCGCGCCATGTGTGAACACCGCGATATCCGCGGTGCCGCCGCCGATATCCGCCAGGCAAACACCCAAATCCTTTTCGTCTTCCGACAGCGCCGCCGTGGCGGAGGCAAGCGGCTGCAAAATCAAATCGCGCACCGAAAGTCCGCAGCGCCGCACGCATTTCATGATGTTCTGCGCCGCCGAGACCGCTCCGGTCACGATGTGCACCTTCACTTCCAGGCGCACTCCGCTCATGCCCAGCGGCTCGCGCACGTCTTCCTGGCCGTCAATGATGAATTCCTGGTTGAGGATGTGCAGGATTTGCTGGTCAGTGGGGATATTCACCGCTTTGGCGGTTTCCACCACGCGCTCCACATCCACCTGCGTAACTTCCTTGTCCTTGATGCCCACCATGCCGTGGGAATTGAAGCTCTTGATGTGGCTGCCGGCGATGCCGGTATATACCTCACGGATCTTGCAATCGGCCATCAACTCCGCTTCTTCCAGCGCACGCTGAATGGCGTTCACCGTGGATTCGATGTTCACCACCACGCCTTTCTTCAAGCCGCGCGAGGGTGCACTGCCCATACCGATGATCTCCAGCCCGCCCTCGGGGCGGACCTCGGCGACAATCGCAGCGATTTTCGAGGTCCCAATATCAAGGCCCACTATCAGATCCTTGTTTTCCTTTCCCCGGCTCATTGCCATCTTCTATAGTTCCTCTCGCGCTGGCCTGCGTTTTTCTTTTTTGACGGGCTCGTTTTGCTGTCTCACCCCTTCTGGCACTCGTAGCGCGAAACCGTTGTCATAACGCAAGTCAGCGTAAGACGGCTGCCATTTCAGCTGTGCTATGGTTCGGTTGTAAACAGCGATGAATTTCTTGAGTCGAGCTTCGCTATGCTCTCTTCCCAGCACCAGCAACAAGCCGTTGTCCAGCCATACCTGCCCGGCGTGGCGCTGTGACATTTGCACCTCAACGGGATGCAATTTGATGGGCGCGAGCTCGCGGCTGAACAACAGGTATTGCCTGGTGAGATCCGGCGCGCTTCCGGCAGGACCGGTAAACAACGGCAAACTCAGGTCCGTCTCGCCCGGAAAAACCTCGCCATAAGTATTAACCAGCCCACCGCTGTCCCAGCGCGCCAGCGCCACCTGTTCTTCCAATACCACTTCCAAACGATCCGGCCACTGGCGGCGCAAATTAACGCTTCTCACCCACGGCAATTTCTCGAAGCCACTGCGTGCCTGGTTCATGTCCAGTGTGAAAAAATTTCCCCTGAGTTGCTTTACCGCCCGCTGTAATTGCCCGCGTGTCACATGCTCAAGCTCTCCTCTCACCACCACTTCGCGCAGCTCAAACCACGGGAGACGGATCACCGCATTAAACGCCGTGTAAAGCGCAAGAATTACGGCAAGCGCATAAAGCAGGTTGGCAAGCCACAGCATCAAATAAGGTTTATTCCACATGCGACGACTCCAAAATTCGCATCACCAGATCTTCGAAGCTCAAACCAGCGGCGCGCGCCGCCATCGGCACCAGGCTGTGATCAGTCATGCCCGGCACGGTGTTGACTTCGATAAAATAAGGTACGTGCCGCTTGTCCAGCATCAGGTCCACCCTGCCCCAGCCGCTGCAACCCAATACCTGGTATGCCTGCAGTGCTTTCTCCTGAATTTTTTTTTCCTGTTTTGCGCTGAGCCCGCATGGGCAGATATAGCGCGTGCTGTTTGCAAAATATTTCGCCTGGTAATCGTAAAAAACACGCGGCGTTTCAACCCGTATCAGAGGCAGCGCTTGATCATCGAGAATCGAGGCGGTCAATTCACTGCCTTTGATGAATTGCTCGGCGATCACCACGCTGTCATGCTTTGCGGCGAGGCGGTACGCCGCGCGCAATTTCTCCGCCTTCAGCACTTTGCTCATGCCGATGCTTGAGCCCTCGCACGACGGTTTAACCATCAACGGCAATCCCAGTTTTCTCGCCACCGTCTTGAAGTTGCTTTCCGCGTGCAGCAATTCAAAGCGTGGTGTTCTCACCCCGGCGGCGCGCCACACCAGCTTGGTGCGCCATTTATCCATCGCCAGCGCGCTCGCCATTACTCCGCTACCGGTATAGGCAATTCCCATCATTTGTAGCGCTCCCTGCACCGTGCCGTCTTCGCCCAGTCGGCCATGCAGCGCAATGAAGGCGCGGTCAAAACCCCCGCTCCGCAGATGCTCCAATGGCCGCTCGCTCGGATCGAAGGCGTGCGCGTCCACGCCGCGGCGTTCGAGCGCAGCGAGCACTGCCCGACCGCTTTTAAGCGAAATATCTCTTTCAGCCGAGGAGCCGCCCATTAGCACCGCCACTTTTCCAAATGTCTCACGCTTCACCAATAATCCTCACCTCAGTTTCCAATTCAATTCCGCATTCCTGCCTCACCCTAAGCCGCACTTTTTCAATCAAAGCCTCGATATCCGCAGCCGTGGCTGCGCCGGTGTTGACTATGAAATTGGCATGCTTGGTTGACACTACGGCGCCGCCGACACGCATGCCTTTCAGTCCGCATTGTTCAATCATCTGCGCGGCAAACACTCCTGGCGGATTGCGGAACACTGATCCGGCATTCGGCTCATTCAGCGGCTGGCTCATGATGCGGCGCTTGAGCAGATCCCTGACTTTTTCCTGCGCGGCAATGCTGTTCCCTCGCGGCAGCTTCAGCCAAGCTGCGGCAAACCATTCCTCGGCTTTGGAGTGCAGCACCACCGAGCGGTAACCAATTTCGTAATCTGAGGGCCGGCGCAGATTGAGCGTTCCGTCGCGGCCGATGCTCAGCACCTGGGCCACGATTTCCCAGATTTCGCCGCCATAACAGCCGGCATTCATCGCCAGCGCGCCGCCCACCGTGCCGGGAATTCCCGCGAGAAATTCGGCGCCTTGAAAACCATTCACCGCAGTGAAGCGTGCCACCTTGGGGCTTGATACTCCTGCTTCGGCGTAAATCATTCCGTGTTCCTGCGCGCCAGGCTCCAAGCGCAATTGTTGCAAAGCCCCATGCAGCAGAATAACCGTGCCGCGCACGCCGCCATCTCGCACCAGAAGATTGCTGCCAAGCCCAACCATATGTATCGCCTCGTCGTCGCTGCAAGTCTCCAAAAACAAGGCCAGATCGTCCAGATCGGCGGGTATATAGGCGCGATCGGCCATGCCTCCGGCGCGCCAACTTACGTGTTCTGCCATCGGTTCGTTGAGCCGCAGGGTTCCGCGCAATCCGCTAAAATCATTTGACTCAACCATTTTCATAATTTTCGGTTCTGTTTCGCATCCTGCTGTTATGCAGCGCTTTGCATGAGCATTGCGGGCACACCGCCGATCGAGCCCGCCCCCATAGTCATCACCACATCCCCAGTCCGCGCCGTTTTGCGTATTGCCTGCGGAAGCTCGGCCACAGTCTCCACAAACAACGGCTCGACTTTGCCGCGCACACGTATCGCGCGCGCCAAAGCCCGGCTGTCCGCAGCTGCAATTGCTGCTTCTCCTGCGGGATACACCTCACAAAGCAAGAGCACTTCCACGGTGGACAGCACTTTCACAAAATCCTCGAACAGGTCGTGGGTCCGGGTATAACGGTGCGGCTGAAATGCCAGCACTACGCGCCGGCTCGGGAAAGCCCCGTGCACCGCAGCCAGCGTCGCCGCGATTTCAGCCGGGTGGTGGCCGTAGTCATCCAGCAGCGTGAAGCTGCCGCCGCGCTCGAGCTGGATTTCGCCGTAACGCTGGAAGCGCCGTCCCACGCCCTTGAATTCGGCGAGCGCCTTGACGATAACGGAATCTGCAACGCCCAGTTCTATTCCCACCGCTATTGCGGCAAGCGCGTTCTGCACGTTGTGTACTCCCGGCATATTTAAAGTGATCGACATGTCCTTGCCGCCGCTGGTGCGCATTACGCGAAACTGCATTTTTCCATCGCGGTGCGCGACGTCCACCGCGCGCACCTGCGCCGCTTCGGAAAGGCCGTATGTGGTGACGGGTTTGGTAATTGCAGAGACGATTTCTTGCACTCCGGCGTCATCTATGCACAACACTGCGGTGCCATAGAACGGAAGATGCTGGATGAAATCCACGAATGCCTGTTTGAGTTTTGCGAAATCGTGGCCATAGGTGCCCATGTGGTCGGCATCAATATTGGTGACAACCGCCACTACCGGCTGCAGATAAAGAAATGAGGCGTCCGATTCATCAGCCTCAACCACGATGAACTCGCCGCTACCCAGCCTGGCATGCGAGCCGGCAGCTTCGAGCCTTCCGCCTATGACGAAAGTCGGGTCCAGTCCCGCTTCCGCCAGAACACTGGCAATCAGGCTGGTGGTAGTGGTCTTGCCATGCGTTCCGGCAACCGCGATGCCGCGACGCAGACGCATCAGTTCCGCCAGCATCATGGCGCGCGGCACTACCGGGATGTTGCGCGCCCGCGCTGTCTTGACCTCGGGATTTTCCGCATTGACCGCAGTTGAAACCACCACCACATCGGCGCGCTCGACATATGCTTCAGCGTGCCCCTGATAAACCTTCGCGCCGAGTTTTTTCAGGCGCTGAGTTGCGGCATTTTCAACGAGATCCGAGCCGCTTACCTGAAAACCTAAGTTGAGCAACACTTCCGCGATGCCGCTCATGCCGGAGCCGCCGATGCCGACAAAATGCACATGCTTCACCTTATGCTTCATTACGGAGGGTCTCGATCAATTAACATCGCGCTATCGGCGGCCGGTGCCACTCGCGGTCGGTCGCATCCCGTAGCCCCAAAAGCGGCGGGTCCCTGCTCCCTGCTCATGGCAGCCCCGCCTCTGCCGACGAAATGCACATGCTTGACCTTATGCCGCATAAAATATCCTCAACGCGGAGACGCAGAGGCGCAGAGTTTCCTCTGCAAGTTTCCGGGCGCTTGAAGTTCCAAGGAACAGGTTTTTCCTTTTCAATTCGATTACAAAACACAAAAACCTAGAAAGTTTTGTTTTTTTCAGCGTCTCGGCGTCTCCGTTGTTAAAAATCTCAATCATCTCGCGAGCTCCATGCACAGCTGCGCCACCAATTGCGCTGCATCAGGTTTACCAAGCTCGCGAGCGCGCAGCGCTGTTTGCAGCAATTTCTCCCGGGTAAGTCCTTGCAGCAAGTTGGCGAGCGCACGCGGATTCATTGCGCTTTGCGGCAGCAGCCATGCCGCACCCCGGTCCGCAAGAAAGCGCGCATTGTGCGTCTGGTGATCGTCCACCGCGTGCGGATAAGGCACCAGGATGCTGGCGATACCCGCAGCCGCAATTTCGGCAATGGTGAGCGCGCCAGCGCGGCAGATCACCAAATCGGTTTCCGCATAGCACTGCGCCATGTTCTCGATGAATGCTTCAACCCTTGCCTCGACGCCTGCGCGTTCATACCCCTGCTTGAGTGCGGCAAAGTGTTGTGCGCCCGACTGGTGAGTAACCAGCGGTCTTTCTTCCTCTGATAACAGCGCCAGCGCTTGCGGAACTGTTGCATTGAGCGCTTGCGCTCCCAGGCTTCCACCCACTACCAGCAGGCGCAAACTTCCCGTGCGATTGCCGTAGCGCGCTTCCGGTGGTGCGATAGCGGCGATTTCGCTGCGCACCGGATTTCCGGTAAATATTTGGTTGGCAGGTTTTGCAGCGCCAAACGCGTCGGGGAAAGCCACTAAGACTTTGTTGGCGAGTTTTGCCAGCACTTTGTTGGTCAACCCGGCCATGGAATTCTGTTCATGGATCACCAGTGGTCTGTTCAACAATGACGTCATCATGCCGCCTGGAAATGCGACATAGCCGCCCATTCCCAGCACCACGTCCGGGCGGTGCCTGAATATCGCGCGGGCAGACTGCCAGAAAGCCTGCAATAGTTGCAGCGGCAGCAACAAAAGGCGCAGCGCGCCTTTCCCCCTCACTCCCGAGAAGCTCACCCATGCCATGTCATATCCTTGTTGTGCAACCAGCTTCGCCTCCATACCTGTGCGCGTGCCCAGCCATACCACGCGCCATCCCTGCTGCTTGAGATACTCCGCCACAGCCAACCCGGGAAACACATGGCCGCCGGTGCCTCCCGCCATAATCAAAATGGTGCGGCTCATCTATACGGGTTTCCCCCGCATCAGCTTTGATTTTAGTTTCGGCGTAACGTTAGTTGCACGAACGTTAGCCTTCACTGAAATCTGCCCGCTCATACGGGTTTCCCCCGCATCAGATGGCGATTTTCCCAATCCACTCGCAGCAGCAAGGCAATCGCAATGCAATTTGCCACCAAGCTGCTGCCGCCAAAGCTCATCAGCGGTAAGGTCAAGCCCTTGGTCGGCAGCACACCCATATTGACTCCGATATTGATAATCGCCTGCACAGCAAGCCAAACGCCGACGCCCTGCGCCACCAGCGCGGAAAAATAGCGCTCCATATAAGCCGCCTGGCGGCCGATGGCAAATGCCCGCATCACCAGCCAGGCGAACAACGCGATGACCACAATGACACCCGCGAATCCAAGTTCTTCGGCGATTACAGCGAGCAGGAAATCGGTGTACGCTTCGGGCAGGTAAAGGAGTTTCTCAACGCTGCCACCAAGCCCCACGCCCAGCCACTCGCCACGCCCGAACGCAATCAGCGCGTGGCTCAACTGATACCCGTTGCCATAGGGGTCTGCCCACGGATCCATGAAACCGATGATGCGTTGCATGCGGTAAGGCGAAGTCCAGATCAATAGCAGAAATCCGATGACGAGCATGACGATCAATCCGGCGAACAGTTTCCAGTTCATCCCTCCCAGAAACAGAATCGCCATGGCGATCACGGTAATCACTGCAAACGCACCGAAATCCGGCTCTCGCAGCAAGAGTCCTCCGATCAGCAGCATCACCAGAAACATGGGCAGGAACCCCTTGCGGAAGCTATGCATATAAGCGGCCTTGCGCACCGTGTAATCGGCCGCGTAAATCACCACTAACAACTTCATGAATTCCGACGGCTGCAAGTTCACGAAGACCAATGGCAGCCAGCGCTGGCTGCCGTTGACTTCGCGTCCAACCCCGGGTATCAGCACCAATACCAACAGGCCCGTGCCGAGCAGGAACAAATAAGGCGACATACGCTGCCAAAGGTGCATCGGCAATTGAAATGCAATCGCCGCCAGCGCGATGCTGATACCAAGAAATAGCGCGTGCCGCATCAGAAAATAAGTCGGCTGATGCCATTTGCCGGCCTCGGCAATTGCAATGGACGCCGAATACACCATCACCAGCCCGAGACAGAGCAGCGACAGCGTCAACCATGCAAGCGTTTCATCGTATGCAGGCAGCGGTGCGCGCTTTTTTTGCAAGTCCATTTAGTTCGCTCCAACCTTGGGCTGGGCTTGCAGGCCCTGCACTGCGCGCATGAATACCTCGGCCCTGTGCTCATAATCGCGGAACATGTCGAAACTGGCGCAAGCGGGGGAAAGCAGCACCGCGTCGCCGCGCTGCGCCTTGCTGAAACTCAGTATTACCGCGTCTTCCATGGTGGCCGCGCGCAACAGCGCCACACCACAACCGGCAACAGCATTGGCGATTTTGTCCGCGTCACGGCCGATCAGCACCAGTGCGCGGGCGCGGGCGGCAATCGCGGATTTAAGCGGGGAAAAATCCTGGCCCTTGCCATCCCCTCCCGCGATCAGCACCACTTTTTGCGGCATGCCGGTGAGCGCGGCGACGGTGGCGCCGACATTGGTGCCCTTGGAATCGTCGTAAAACGCCACACCGCGAATTTCCGCAACCTTTTGCACGCGGTGCGGCAGCCCTGAAAATTTTCTCAGCTCGGAAAGCAGCGGCTGGTATTCCATTCCAATAGCCCTGCACAACGCCATTGCGGCAAGCGCGTTGGCGGCATTGTGCAAACCGGCCAGCGGCAATTCCTTAAGCGGCATCAGTTTTATTTCCCCTTGCGCGAGCCAGGGTTCGCCGTCTGAAACAACCACGCCCCATTCCCTGTTATTACCGGGTTTTCCCAAACCGAAACTCAGAACAGTCCGCGCAGGATCGGCAAGGCGCCAGCTGAAATCATCCTCGCGGTTCACCACCTGCACGCCGTGGCCTGAGAAAATGCGCGCCTTGGCTGCTGCGTATTCGTCCATGCTGTCGTAACGGTCGAGATGGTCTTGGCACAGGTTCAATACCGTGGCCGCGCTGGCATCCAGGCTGTGGGTGGTTTCCAATTGAAAGCTGGACAGCTCCAGCACGAATACATCAGGCGCTTTTCCCCCTTGGCGCATTTCCATTTCAACTTGCGTCAACGCATCCAGCACCGGCAGGCCGATGTTGCCAGCAACCACGGTGTTGAGACCGGCAGCACGGCACATCGCGCCGGTCATGCTGGTTACCGTACTCTTGCCGTTGGAGCCGGTTATAGCGATCACCATTGCCGGTGCAAATGACTTGAGCGCCTGTGCGAAAAGCTCCACATCCCCGGCAACAAAAACCCCGGCGTTAAGAGCCTCGGAAACCCGAGGCTCCCGGAGGGCAACGCCGGGGCTGATAGCAATCATGTCTATTCCGGTAAAACTGCTGTCGCGGAAAGGGCCGCTTTCAAGCGGCACTTGCGGCAACTCCTTGGCGAGTTGCGCAGCGTGCGGCGGCAGCTTGCGGCTGTCGGCCACGCGCACTTGCGCGCCCTTGCGGTGAAGCCAGCGCGCCATGGACAAGCCGCTGTCGCCCAATCCCAGTACCAGAATTTTTTTGCCCGATAGCTTCACGATTTCCATTAGCGCAGTTTGAGCGTGGAAAGACCGACCAAAACCAGCATCATGGTGATGATCCAGAACCGCACCACCACCTGATTCTCTTTCCAACCCTTTAACTCATAGTGGTGGTGCAAAGGCGCCATGCGGAATATGCGTTTCCCGGTCAATTTGAACGAGGCTACTTGCAGCACCACCGAAAGCGTTTCCACCACAAACACACCGCCCATGATGAACAGCACGATTTCCTGGCGCACGATCACCGCCACCACGCCTAGAGCGGCGCCGAGCGCCAGCGCGCCCACATCGCCCATGAACACTTCCGCCGGGTAGACGTTGAACCACAGGAAAGCCAGGCCCGCGCCTGCCAGCGCTGCGCAAAATACCGTCAACTCCCCCGCACCGGGAATGAAAGGAAACCCGAGATACTTGGAAAAGATGGCGTGCCCGGCAACATAAGCGAACACGCCCAGCGCGCTGCCCACCATTACCGTGGGCATGATGGCCAAGCCGTCCAGGCCGTCGGTGAGATTCACCGCATTGCTTGATCCCACGATGACCAGATAAGTCATTACGATAAAACCGGCAGTGCCCAGAGGGTAAGCCACATGCTTGAAGAACGGCACGATGAAAATAGTTTGCGCCGGCAGCGTGGTGCTGAACGCAAGAAACAGCGCTGCGGCAAGCCCGATTACCGACTGCCAGAAAAATTTGGTTCGCGCCGATAAGCCTTTGGGATTGCGCCGCACAACTTTGCGATAATCATCCACCCAGCCGATAAGACCGAAGCCCAATGTGACCACCAGCACCACCCATACAAAGCGGTTGCGCATATCAGCCCACAGCAAAGTAGTCAAAGCGACAGAAACCAGAATCAATGCACCACCCATGGTCGGCGTTCCGATTTTGCTCAAGTGCGAGCTCGGCCCGTCGTCACGCACCGCCTGCCCGATTTTGTAGGCGGTGAGCTTTTTGATCGTCGCCGGGCCGACGACGAAAGAAATCATCAGCGCGGTGAGCGTAGCCAGCACCGCGCGCAACGTGATGTAATTGAATACGTTGAAAGCGCGGATGTCCTGCGCCAGCCATTGTGTTAATGCAAGCAGCATGCGTTATTCACATTTCCGGGCGTTGAGCCCGCGTAACAGCTCGTCATTCAAGGGTCAACCTTTCCGTTATTCTCTCCATATGCATGAAGCGTGAGCCCTTCACCAACACCGTGACACCCGGTGCCAGCAGTTTTTCTACCTCGGCCAGCAACACCTCGATTTGCGTGAAATGCCTGGCCCCTGTGCCGAAACGCTGCGTCGCGCCGGCCGAGAGTTCGCCCAGGGTGTACAGCACATCAACGCCCGCGTGTTTTGCCTGCGCACCGATTTGCATGTGCAATGCGGGGCCTTGCTCACCGAGTTCTCCCATGTCGCCCAGCACCAGAATTTTTTTTCCGGCTTCGCTGCGTAACACTTCTATTGCTGTGCGCACCGAATCCGGATTGGCGTTGTAGGTGTCATCAATCACGACTGCGCCATTCTTGCCCGGTTTGCGCTGCAGCCTCCCCTTTACCCCGGTAAATGCGGCAAGCCCGATGCTGATCGCTTCGCTGCTGATGCCCAGCGCCAGTGCGCAAGTCGCTGCGGCAAGCGCGTTCCTCGCGTTATGCAAACCGGGAACCTGCAAGATGATATTCATTTCACCGGCATCAGATCGCACCGCAATTTCGGCTCCACTGCCGCGCAGCTCGCAGCGCGCGCTCACCGCCGCGGGATGGCTCAAGCCGAAATCGAGCACGCGCTTGCCTGTGCACAGCCCGCGCCACAGATTCGCGTATTCATCGTCGGCGTTGATTACCGCCACCCCGTTTTCAGAAAGCCCTTCAAAAATTTCACCTTTGGCGCGCGCCGCCTGTTCCAGCGAACCCAAGCCCGCGAGATGGGCTGGTGCGACGTTATTCACCAGCGCCACATTAGGCTTGGCCAGGCTGGTTAAATAAGAAATTTCTCCCGGATGGTTCATGCCCATTTCAATTACCGCATAACGATGTTGGCTTCGCATTTCCAGCAAGGTAAGCGGCACGCCGATGTCGTTATTGAGGTTGCCTCGCGTCGCCAGCACCGCCTGCTGCGATCCCGCAGCCTTGCGCAAAATACCCGCTAGCATTTCCTTCACCGTGGTCTTGCCGTTGCTGCCGGTCACCCCTACCACGGGCATATTGAAACGGCTGCGCCAATACGCAGCCAGCTCGCCCAGCGATTTGCGGGTTTCTTTTACGACGAGCAGCGGGAAACCGCCCTGCGCCGCAAGCGTGGCTGCAGCGTTCGCCGATTCCGGTTCCGCTACCAGCGCCGCAACTGCGCCTTTTTCACGCGCCTGGACCAAAAACTCGCAACCGTCGTAGCGCTCGCCTTTTAGCGCGACGAACAGCTCGCCGCTTTTCAAGGTGCGCGTATCCGAGCTCACTCCCGAAAATCTCACGTTCTTTCCTTTCGCAGTTGCATTTAACGCGGCAGCCGCTTCCTGCAAATCAAGCATGGAGCGCCTTAAGCTTTCTGGTGCAGCGCAGCTTTTGCCACCTCTACATCGTTAAACGGCAATTTCGCCCCGTTGATTTCCTGATTCGTTTCATGTCCCTTGCCGGCAATCAACACAATGTCGCCCTCGTGTGCCTCATCTATCGCTCGGTAAATCGCCATGGCGCGGTCCTCAACCACGCGGTAATTGGGCTGCATGCCGCTTACGATGTCTTCAATGATGGCGCGCGGCGTTTCCCCGCGCGGGTTGTCGCTGGTGATGATCGACGCGTCCGCAAGCCGCGATGCCACTGCCCCCATCAGCGCGCGTTTGCCGCGGTCGCGGTCGCCGCCGCAGCCAAATACGCAAATCAATCTCATCTCGCCTCCGCCGTTTAAAATTCCGCGCAGCGTCTGCAACACTTTTTCCAGTGCATCAGGCGTGTGCGCATAATCCACCACTACGGTCGGCTTGCCTTTTTCGCTCAACACTTGCAGCCGTCCCGGAACCGCACGCACTTCCTGCAATACCTCCACCGCATCTTGCAGTGGCACTTCGCTCGCCAGCAGGGCCGCAAGCACACCCAGCAGATTGCTGGCGTTGAAAGCGCCGAGCATGTGGCTTTGCAGCTTTGCTGTGCCCCAAGAAGTAACAATTTCCAGGTTCAGGCCGTGCTTGCTCAAATTCAGGTTGTGGCCGGAGATTTCGCCTTTGCCCATCCCGTAACCAAATACTGTTACCGGCGTTTGCTTCAGGCCGGCTGCCAGTTCCATTCCGAAACGATCATCCATATTGATGATGGCGTATTGCAAACTGGGCCAGTGAAATAGCTTGGCTTTGGCTGCCGCATAAGCCTCCATGTCACCGTGATAATCCAGATGGTCACGCGAAAGATTGGTAAACAGCGCGATATCAAAATCCACGCCGTTGACCCGCCCTTGTACCAGGCTGTGCGAAGAAACCTCGATGGCCACGCACTGCGCACCCTGTTCCACGAATTTCGCCATCTGCGCCTGAAGCAACACCGCGTCCGGCGTGGCATTGAGCGTAGGCTCCAGAGCGCCGAGAAAACCGTTGCCAAGCGTTCCCACCACTGCGGTTTTTTTTCCAAGCCGGGTCAGGCATTGCGCTATCCAGTGGCTGCATGACGTCTTGCCGTTGGTGCCAGTGACGCCGATTACCCACAGTTTTTGCGACGGCTGCCCATATACGTGGCTTGCAAGTTCGCCAATCTTGTCGCGCAGTCCTTTTACGCCGAGATTTACCACTTTCCACTCGCGGTTCCAGGCGAAACTCTCGCTTTCCCACAGCACCGAAGTCGCGCCTGCGGCAATCGCCTGTGCAATGAATTTGCGCCCGTCGAGTTTTTCACCCGGGTAAGCCAAAAAAGTATCGCCTGCCTGCGCCCTGCGACTATCGGTGGTGAGTCGTTGTACCTTGACACCCAGGCGTCTTAAAACACTTAAGTCCATGTTTGTCGCATCCCCCAATCCGGAGCTCATACTTCCTCCTTGATTTCGGGGAAATCGGTGGGGGGTAAAACATGATTGCTAGGTTCATCAGGCGGGATGTTTAATATACGCAGCGCTCCCGCCATAACCTGGCTGAATACCGGCGCCGCCACAACGCCGCCGTAATACAGTCCGGCGGAGGGTTCATCCAGCATCACTGCAACGATCAAACGCGGGGCTGAAGCAGGAGCCATTCCGACAAACGAGGACACATAGCGATCGCCGGCGTAGTTTCCGCCTTCCAGTTTATGCGCGGTTCCGGTTTTGCCGGCGACACGATAGCCCAGAATTTGCGCGCGCGGCGCGGTGCCGCCAGGCTCCACCGCCAGTTCCAGCATGCTGCGCACAGCGCGCGTGGTTGCCGTAGAAATCACGAAGCTGCCGCTTGGCGGCGTATCCAGCTTCAGCAGGGACAGGGGCTGCAATTTGCCTTCGGTGGCAAATACGGTATAGGCGCGCGCAAGCTGTATAAGGCTCACCGAAATACCATGTCCGTAAGACATAGTGGCCTGCTCAATCGGACGCCAGGTTTTATACGAGCGCAGTTTTCCCGAGACTTCTCCGGGAAACCCAGAACGCGGCATTGCGCCAAAGCCAACACGGTCGAAAATATTCCACAGAGATTGCGAAGTCAACGCCAACGCGATTTTTGCAGCGCCGATGTTGCTGGATTTCTGAATGATTTGTGCAACGGTCAGCGCCCCTTCATGGTGTGCATCGTGAATTGTGGAATTGCCGATGTTGAATTGCCCAGGCGCGGTTTCAATCACGCTATCCGGCGTAACCACTCCCGCTTCCAGCGCTGCCGCCACTGTAAACGGCTTGAGCGTGGAGCCCGGCTCGAATAAATCGGTGATGACCCGGTTGCGTGTGCGTTGCAGATTGAGCTTGGTGCGATTGTTGGGGTTGTACGAAGGCAGGCTCGCCAGCGCCAGCACTTCCCCGCTTTTTGCATCCAGAACTACAATGCCGCCAGCCTTGGCGTGCTGTGCTTCCACCGCTTTCTTAAGTTCGCGGTAGGCGAGATACTGGATTTTGCTGTCTATGCTGAGTACGAGCGTGCGCCCTTCCTGCGGCACCTTGATGCTCTCCACGTCTTCGACGATGTGCCCGAGCCGGTCCTTGATTACCCGGCGGCTGCCCGGCTTGCCGGCAAGCCAATCCTGGTAGGCGAGTTCCAGGCCTTCCTGGCCGTTATCGTCAACATCGGTAAATCCCAGTAAGTGCGCCATGACCTCGCCGGCCGGGTAATAGCGGCGGTACTCGCGCTGCAGAAATACCCCGGGAATTTTCAGCTGCACGACTTTGGCGGCTTCTTCCGGAGAAAGATGGCGTTTCAAATAGACGAACTCCCTGCCGGTTTCGTGCAAACGCTTGCTGATTTCTGCGTTGTCGATTTCCAAGAGTTTTGCCAACTGTTTTTGTTTTTGCGCAGTAATCTCGATGTCTGCGGGACTCACCCAAACCGATTCCACCGGCGTGCTGATAGCCAGCGGTTCGCCCGAGCGATCGGTAATCACTCCACGGTGAGCGGTGATTTCGATCACGCGGCTATAGCGAGCATCCCCTTTTTGCTGCAGAAAATTGTTGTGCATGCTTTGCAGGTAAAATGCCCTGCCTGCGAGTCCGCAAAACCACAACACCAGTGCAAGCAGTACCATGCGCGAGCGCCACGCCGGCAACCGCAGTACCAAAGCGGGGTTGGTATGGCTATTCATGTGCTCTCTCTGTTGGCACAGACTCGGGCGTGATTACTTGGAGGTGCCTGGCATCGGGTACACGCATCTGCAGGGTCGTGCCTGCGATTTTTTCAATGCGTGCATGCGTCGCCCAAGTGCTCTGCTCGAGCTGCAATTGCCCCCATTCCACGTCAAGTCGAGTGGTCAATTCCTGCTCTTTCTGCAGTTCCACAAACAACTTGCGCGCCTTGTGCTGTGAGGACACAACACCCAGCGCGCAACCTATCAATATGAGTGCCAATATCAGGTTCAATCTAGTCACGGCTAACCTTCCTAAATTGTGTATTTCTGGTTTGCTGCGCTTCGATCCCTTGTCGTATCGGTACGTTCGGCAACGCGCATCACCGCGCTGCGCGCGCGTGGATTAGCCTGAACTTCTTGCTCGCTTGGCTTGATCGCCTTGCCTATCAGGCGCAATTTCGGCTGCGCCATTTCTCCGGCCCGTACCGGTAATTTTTCTGGTAAGTGATTTGATTGCGCCATCGTGCGCATAAAGCGTTTCACTATACGGTCTTCAAGTGAGTGAAAGCTGATCACTACCAGCCTCCCTAAAGGCCGCAGCATATCCACCGCTTGCGGCAAAACTAGCGACAATTCCTCAAGCTCCTGATTGAGGTGAATCCGTAAAGCTTGAAATGTGCGCGTCGCCGGATCCTGGTTTGGCTCGCGCGTCCGAACCGCTTTTGCCACGATCTGGGCAAGTTGCCGTGTGGTGCTAACAGGTCCCCGCGCTCTAGCCGCAACAATCTCTCTTGCAATCTGTTTAGCAAACCGTTCCTCGCCATATTTTTTTATGACCTCCCCGATCTTCTCTTCTGAAGCGCTCGCCAGCCACTGCGTGGCGGTTTCCCCACGGCTTGTATCCATGCGCATGTCCAGTGGCCCGTCCAAACGGAAGCTGAAGCCGCGCGCCGCATCCTCAAGCTGCGGTGAAGACACGCCAAGATCCAGCAACACCCCGTCTACTCGGGGCACATTCAATTCACGCAGCACTTCGCGCAATCCACCAAAAGCGCGGTGCACGATGCGAAAGCGTGCGTCATTAATCGCGCGCCCGGCCGCAACCGCCGCCGTGTCTTTATCCAGCGCAATCAGGCGTCCGTCAGCCGAGAGCTTTCTCAATACAGCGCGGCTGTGGCCGCCTTGCCCAAAAGTGCAATCCACGTACACTCCATCAGGCCGCACATTGAGCGCCCTGATTGCTTCGTTCAGTAGAACTGTTGTGTGCTGTGAGTTCATTTACGAACTCACAGCGAAAAATTCTCCATGCCTGGTGGCAGCGTGTTGTTGCCTTGCGTGGTAATTTGCTCCAGTTGTTTATTCCAGGCTTCCAAGCTCCAGATTTCAAAATGGCTGCCTTGGCCAACCATCATCACGCGCTTCTCGAGAGCGGCAAATGTGCGAAGCTCGGGAGAAATCAGCACGCGTCCCACGGCATCAAGCTCCACTTCTTCGGCAAATCCAACCAGCAAGCGTTTCCACAGGCTTGCCTGGCGATCGAGGCTTGGGAAACCCATAACTTTGGTTCGTATTGGTTCCCATGCGGCGTAGGGATAAAGTAGGAGACAGCTGTCGGGGTGAGCGGTTAGCACGAGTTTCCCCGCGCCTTGATGTTGTAGTTCGTCACGATGCCGCGTCGGCACTGCCAGGCGACCTTTGGCATCCAAATTAATTGTTGACGCCCCCTGAAACATTCTCCCCCCAGTAGGATTCGGATTTTACAATGAAACCCATGTTTTACTACTATTTCCCACTCTAGAATAAAAAAAAGTCAAGGTCAAGCATAAACTCAAGCCTTTTCTTATTTGCGACAAATACTTAAGTGATATTTTTCACACTTCATACAATTCTCCTTTATAAATAATTAGATAGATGAGAATTGCGAGAAGAGGTAAGGAACGACTGCGTAAACGTGAGAATCCTGATGAAATAAAGAAAGAACGGGGAAATGGAGAGAAGCTGGCCGATAAGCCGGGTTCTGTTAGGGATTTGGGTCCCTATGACAGTCATTCCTCTAGGCGGACGATTACTCGCACGCTCAAGCAACCTACCCGGAAGCTACGCGAGCCGCGTCAACGCTTCCCTACTTGGTCTTGCTCCGGATGGAGGTCGCCGCGTTTCACCCGCAGCGGCGCATCTAGCGCACGGCTGCGACTCGTCTCTGTGGCCCTGTTCATCACCTCACGGCGTCCGGCCGTTAGCCGGCATCCTGCTCTGCGGAGCCCGGACTTTCCTCTATACGTATAGAAAATACGTACAGCGACTGTCTGGCCAGCTTCACAAATAAATTATATCACCTGACTCAATCCTGCACGTTAACTAACTCGAAAACAAAGCCCCGCATTACGCGGGGCTTGTTACTATCAAACGCACTTTTATTAGACCAATTGCCAGCCGACGACTTCGCCCGCTCGCAAGGGAACGAGGCTCTCTTTTCCGAAACGCAGCGTGCGGGGCACTTTCCAGCTGCGCCGGGCAAGGGTAATTTTGTCGGTGTTACGCGGCAGCCGGTAAAAATTACCACCGTGGAAACTCGCGAATGCTTCAAGTTTATCCAGTGCCCCGGCTTGTTCAAAGGCTTCCGTGTATAACTCAATAGCAGCATGCGCGGTATAAATGCCCGCACAACCGCATCCTGCTTGTTTGGCGTTTTTTGTATGCGGTGCGCTGTCGCTGCCAAGGAAAAATTTAGGGTTGCCGCTTGTTGCCGCCTTGATGAGGGCTTGCCGGTGCAGTTCTCGCTTTAATACCGGCAGGCAATAGTGATGAGGGCAGAGACCGCCGGAAAACATCGCGTTGCGATTAAGCAGCAAATGGTGCACGGTAATCGTTGCGGCGATATTGTCCGGTGCGCTTGTTACATACTCCACCGCCTCGCGTGTGGTGATATGCTCGAACACGATGCGCAGTCGAGGATAGCGTTGCGTGATCTGCGACAGCACGCGCTCGATGAAGACTTTCTCCCGGTCGAACATATCCACGTCAGGATTGGTCACTTCGCCGTGCACTAAAAGAGGCATGTCTAGCTTCTGCATTTCTTCCAGCGCGCCGAAGCATTTGTTAAGATCGGTGACGCCGGAATCGGAATGAGTGGTTGCACCGGCAGGGTAATACTTCACGCCGTGAACAAAACCGCTTTGTTTGGCTTTGACAATCTCCTGCGGGCCGGTTTTGCCAGTCAAAAACAGGGTCATCAAAGGCTCGAACTTCGTTCGCTTAGGAAGCGCGGCGAGAATACGGCTGCGGTAAGCCATCGCCATTTTGGTGGTGGTAACCGGCGGTGTGAGATTGGGCATGATGATGGCACGTGCAAAGCGCCGTGCGGTGTCTGCAACTACGGTGCGCATTTCGTCGCCGTCACGCAGATGTACGTGCCAATCGTCCGGTCGGGTAAAAGTTATTCGCTGCAATTACACAATCCTTTTATTTTGATTTTGCATTATACCTTCAACGTTTCCCTTTGATTTGCAGGGCCATAGCATATAGTGTTTTCCTGTTCTCGCCGCTGATTTGTGCTGTGAGTTTCACCGCCTGCTTGAGCGGCAGCTCTTGCAGCAACGTGGTTAAAATGAGTAGTACATCGTAGGAGGAAGCGGGTTGCTTCTCGGCGCCGGAAACCAGCAAAACGAACTCGCCTTTCTGCTGATTTTCATCCTGGCTCAACCACTCGAGCGCCGCACTCAGACTGCCGCTGTAAATATTCTCGAATAATTTGGTGAGTTCGCGCGCGATTGTGACGCTGTGCTCGCCGCCAAATACCGCCTGCATGTCGGTGATGCAATCCACGATACGGTGCGGCGCCTCGTAAAAAATCAGCGTATAAGGCAGGGTTTTAAGATTTTCCAGCTCGCGCCGGCGCGCCGAGGGTTTGTTGGGCAAAAATCCGTAAAACAGAAAATGCGGCGCTTCCTGCCCGGAAACCGACAGCGCAGTCACGGCGGCATTAGCCCCCGGCACAGGAACTACGCGAAAACCCGCGTCCCGCACCCGGCTTACTACGATGGCACCAGGATCACTGATTGCCGGTGTTCCCGCATCGCTCACCAGCGCGACTGATTTCCCCTGCTGCAATAGCGCAATGACCCTTTCAGCAGCGCGCCTCTCGTTATGCTCATGCAAGGCCATCAGTGTTGCAGAAATCTCAAAATGCTTGAGCAGGCGCGAAGTGATGCGGGTGTCTTCTGCAGCCACAACATCCACCTGTTTCAATACTTCCAGAGCGCGCAGGCTGATGTCCTGCAAATTTCCAATCGGGGTAGCAACTACATATAATAGTGGCTTACCCGTTTTATTGTGTATTCGATGCAACGCTTGCCGGCCTTTCTGCTGACGCTGTTGGCGATACTATACGGTTGCGCCACAACATTTGCCACCCGCGCCGAAAACGCGGCGCCGTCAGCAGGACAGGCCGCGCCAGCCATGTCCGGCGATACCAACCCTCAAGCCAATCCGCCCAAGCCGCATATTGCTTTAATCCTGCCTCTTAAATCCGAGTCTTTTGGAACCGCGGCAGAAATTACCCGTCAGGGCTTCATCGCCGCCGCCAGCAAACATGGTGGCAGCCGACTGCCGGTGAAAACTTATGCCACAACCGAGCAAACCGATGAAATTCTGGCAGCCTACCAACTTGCGCTTACCGCCGGAGCGCAAGTTGTAGTAGGGCCTCTCACCCGGGATGGCGTTTCCGCAGTAGCCGCCAGCGGTATGGTGCGCGTTCCCACTCTCGCACTCAATGTGCCGGAAGATTTAGCGGTATTGCCAGCCTATATGTTTACTTTCAGTCTGCAAGTTGAGAATGAAGCAAGACAGATCGCCATGCTGGCTTGGCAGGAGGGTAAACGCAAGGCGCTCATCATCGGCGCCGACACGCTGCTTGACAAGCGCATGCAACAGGCCTTTGCCGAAGAATGGCAAAGGCTGGGCGGTGTTATCCTGAGTCAGTTCTTATTTACCGGCGAGCAGGGCGGCTTGTTGACTCTTAAGCAAGCGGTGGAAATCAGCGGCACTGATATGATTTTCCTCGCGCTTGACGCTAAAAATGCGCGGCAAGTCCGGCCTTATATCGACTTGAACATGAACATCTACGCCACCTCGCAAATTTTCAGCGGAAACGGTCAGGGGACTTTGAATTTAGATCTCAATGGCATACGTTTCGTGGATATGCCTTGGCTGTTACAATCCGATCATACTGCGGTAATGATCTATCCTCGCCCGAAAAACGCTGTAATCATAGACCTGGAGCGGCTTTACGCACTGGGCATAGACGCTTTCCGCATCGTCCAGGATTTGTCTGCTATCGGCCCCTATTCCGATTATGTCTTGGATGGCGTGACCGGGCAGATCAGCCTCAACCCCAAGCACCAGTTTGTACGTGAACTCACCCCAGCGATTTTTTATCAGGGCCAGGCCGTAGTGCTGTATGAACCGAAACGCTGAAGGAACAGCAGCTGAACGCGTTGCCGCAACCTTTCTGCAAAGCCATGGTCTTAAGCTGCTGGAAACCAATTACCGCTGCCGCTTCGGAGAAATAGATCTCATCCTGCGGGATGGGGATACGCTGGTGTTCGCGGAAGTTCGGTTGCGCACGAGCGGCAATTTCGGCGGCGCCGCAGCGAGCATCACCGCTCAAAAGCGAAAGAAATTGCTTAAAGCATCGCGGCACTACCTAGCTTCCAGCAAAAAAACTCCGCACTGCCGCTTTGACGCGGTATTGCTAAGCGGAATGAGCGAGCGGGATATACAGTGGATAAAAAACGCGTTTGGAGAATAGCCGAAATATGCCGCACAATACGTCACCGACTAGCCAACAGGGAAGATAAATGGATTTAATCGCCAGGATCAGCGGGCATTTTTCTGACAGCGCGCATCTCAAGTTGCAGGCAATGGATGCGTTGGCAGCTCCGATTGCCAGCGCCGCGGAACGCATGGCGCAATGCCTTATGCGCGACGGAAAAATTCTGAGTTGCGGCAACGGTGGCTCGGCTGCGGATTCCCAGCATTTCGCTGCGGAATTGCTCAACCGCTTCGAAATGGAGCGGCCCGGGCTTGCTGCGATCGCACTCACTACCGATACCTCGACACTCACTTCGATTGCCAATGATTATACTTACGACCAAGTGTTCTCCAAGCAGGTACTAGCGTTAGGACAAGCCAACGATGTGCTGCTGGCGATTACCACCAGCGGTAACTCGCGCAACATGCTAGAAGCGGTGCGCGCCGCGCACGAGCGTCAGATGAGCGTAGTAGCGCTTACCGGAAAATCGGGAGGGCAGATGGCCGACATCCTTGGCTCCGAAGACATTCATATCTGCGTGCCGGCAAACAACACGGCGCGCATCCAGGAAGTTCATGTACTGGTCCTGCATTGCCTGTGCGATGCAATTGATTGCTTACTACTGGGAGTCGAATGATGCGCTATTTATCATTTGTTTTTCTGGCTTTGATTATTGCCGCTTTGCAAGGCTGTGTTGCAGTAGTTGCTACCTCTGCCGCCGGCGGCGGCGTGCTGGTTGCGGAAGATCGCCGCACCAATGCGGCAATGTTCGAAGACGAAAACATTGAACTGAAAGCACAGAACCGAATCTCTGAGAACTTCAAGAAGTACAGCGACACCATTCACGTCAACATCACCAGCTACGACCGCAACGTGCTGATTACCGGAGAAGTGCCGTCGGAAGAAGTCAGGTCGGGAATCGAAAAAACAGTGAAAGACGTTCAGAACGTGCGAAGCATCACTAACGAGTTGGTTGTTGCAGAGCCCACTTCATTGGGCTCGCGCAGTAATGACACCCTGATTACTACCAAGGTAAAGTCGCGCTTCATCGAGGCGAGGAAATTCCAGCCTAACTGGGTCAAAGTTGTGACGGAAAATAAAGTGGTTTACCTGATGGGCATCGTGAACCACGCGGAAGCGGACGACGCCGCCAAAATTGCCAGCACCACTAGCGGAGTGGAGAAAGTTGTCAAGGTGTTTGAGTATACTGATGAGGCTGATACAAAAGTTTCTCGATAGGTAGTTTGAATAGATCCCTTTTTATTTTTTTGCTTTCTTCCTTCCTGTTCGACAGCACCTTCCTTAAGGCGGGAACTCAACCGCTAGCGCAGAGAACTCGCCGGGGCGTGATACACTCAGAAATCTAAAAGCCATGTACCCTGCCCCTGATTTCGAACACAAGCTGTGCGAGCCCGGTCTCCTCGCGACGCGTCTCAAAACTCTGCCCCGGCCACGAGTGTTCACCAATGGCTGTTTCGAGCTCCTGCACCGCGGTCATGTCACTTACCTCGCCCAAGCGCGAGCATTAGGCGCAAGTCTCATCGTCGGAGTCAATTCGGATGCTTCGGTCAAGCGCCTCAACAAAGGGAGCGGCCGGCCGTTAAACAGCCTGCAAGACCGCATGGCTGTGGTGGCGGCCCTGGGGTCGGTAAGCCTGGTCACCTGGTTCGATGAGGATACGCCGCTGGCTTTGATTCTCTCTTGCAGTCCGGATATTTTGGTAAAAGGCGGGGACTGGAAAGTGGAAAATATCGTGGGGGCGAAGGAGGTTTCAGGCTGGGGCGGAAAGGTGTATTCGCTTCCTTTTACCTACGAAAGGTCAACGACCGCGCTGCTTGCAAAAATTCGTGAGGCGTGATCTCGCCTCAAGACAATCCTGCTACAGCCAAAGCACCGCGGGGAACACCGTAAGCGCCATGACATATAACAGCCATTCCAGATTATGCTTCGCCAGCCATCCGGTGTAGTGCAGAATAATCAGCGTGATCGCCAAAATGTAGAATGTCGCGAGTAACATAACTTTTTTCCTTGATGACTTGTAGCTAAGTATAAAACATTTTTAGAGTTAAGGAACCTCTGATTATATATGCCGAAAGTCAAAGTTTAGCCTGCTGCGAGTTGCCGGGGCAAACTTCTCTCCTTGCTATAATTCTCTTTTGTCAACCGGATTCTAACTTTTTCAATGCTTCCCAGAGAATTTTCGAGCCGTCTGCAGCAGGTCCTGCCCGCGCAAAATCTGTACACCGACCCGGTGGACTGTTACGCGTATTCCTACGATAACACCCGCAAGATTTTCCCGCCTGAAGCCGTGGCATTCCCCACTGATGCGGCACAAGTGCAGGCTATCGTCGGGATGTGCAACGAATACAAGGTCCCGGTCACTGCACGCGGGCGCGGCACCGGCACTTCGGGCGGCAGCCTGCCCGAGCAAGGCGGCGTGGCGCTTTCGCTGGAACGCATGCGCCGTATTCTGTCCATTGACTCCGCAAACCGGGTGATCGTCGCCGAGCCGGGTGTGCTTAACCAGGAAGTGCAGGACGCAGTAAAAACGCACGGATTTTTCTGGCCGCCGGATCCATCCAGCGCCGCGTATTGCAGCATCGGCGGCAACCTTGCAACCGGCGCCGGCGGTCCGCATGCCGTGAAATACGGCACGGCACGTGATCATGTGCTGGGATTAAAAGCGGTCACCGGCACGGGGGAAGCGATTAAAACCGGCTGCTACACCACCAAGGGCGTGGTGGGCTACGATCTCACCCGGCTTATCATCGGTTCCGAAGGCACGCTGGCCATCATTACCGAGGCCACGTTAAAGCTCAGCCCGTTACCTGCTTTCGCGGAAGGCATCACCGCCCACTATCGCGACGCTGCGAGCTGCGCGCAGGCAATTATCGCCATCATGTCCCAGCCCGAGATGCCAAGTGCGCTGGAATTTCTGGACGCGGGTTCACTGGAACTGATTCGCGCTCATCATCCACACCTGCTGCCTGATAACACCTGTGCCATGTTGATAATTGAGGTGGACGGTTCGCAAAATGAAGTCGCGGCAGCGCGGGAAGCAATATTGCCCGCGTGCAGCAACTCCGGCTTGCTGAAAGCGCAGGCGGTGAGCGATGCCAAGGCCTTATGGGCGGCGCGCAAGGCACTGGCGCCGCTTTTGCGCGACATCGCGCCGAAAAAAATCAACGAGGATATTGTGGTGCCGGTGTCAAAGTTGCCTGAGTTGCTGCAAGGACTATCCAGCCTGAGCAAACAATATAAAGTTGCCAACGTCAATTTCGGCCACGCCGGCAACGGCAATATTCACGTCAACCTGCTGGTGGACCCCGGCGATGCGGAGCAGATGCGGCGCGCGGAATCCTGCTTGAGCGAAGTATTCGATCTGGTGCTGAGGCTGAACGGCACGCTCTCCGGTGAGCATGGAGTGGGAAGTGAGAAGCGTGCCTTTGTGGCAAGAGAAATCGACGCGCCCACAATGGCCTTGATGCAAGACATCAAGCGTGTCTTTGACCCCAACAATATCCTCAATCCCGGGAAATTGTTTCCTTAGAGAACCTCTTTAGCGCGATGCGCTGGTGCTTTCGGGGTTTGGACAGTCCACTGCCTTCAACTCGCTGCCGGGAAAATCTCGCTGTAATTCTGCAAGCTTGTTTGCCAGTTCGCCCCCCGCGTCGCGAATCTGGAACGAAGTTCGCTTGCCTTGGTGACCTCGCTCTCCGATGACAGCCGACTTCACTCCTTTTGTCTGAAGTTCAGCGAGATATTTCCGCGCCAGGTCTTCGTTTTTGAACAGGTTAAGCGAGATCGCGTTCTTCCATTGTCCGTCCTGCACCAGAAAATATTCAGTTACGCCGCTCGCCTTGATCTCGGATATTTTCTTTTCCGCGTCTTTCTTGCTCCCGAGCGGCGGGATATAAACCCAGTAGGTTGTGCCTTCCTCCACTGCCCGGCTCCCGAGTTTTGCTCCCAGTTGCAGTTTGTCCAGAGTCTGCTGCGCGCGCGCTTGTTCTTCACCGGCAAAGCTTCCCCATTCCAAGCAAACTACGGGCTTGGCCACCGTCGTGGTAATCTTTGTCTCCAGTTTTGCGACAGGTTTCATAGCCGGCGCAGCCGGCATTTCCCCGGGTTTGAGCAGCTTGATTTTGTCAACATTGAGCTGGTGCGCATACTGCGCGTTGCCGTTGCCTGCGTCCAGTTGAGTGTAGGCAAAAAAGACGACGTTGGCGAGCAACAACAGGTAAAAAATCCATTTCACTTTGCGGCGTCCTCTGCAGCGATTACGACCAAACCTTCCAGCACCAGATTATCCATCACTTTGGTTGGCGGCTTAAGATGCGGATGCAAATCCTTGGCGCTGCCACCGCTCAGCAAACATTGGGGGGCTTTGCCTGCGCGCAGCGCGCTTCTCATGCTTTCTACGGCGCCACATAAGGCCAGCACGGCTCCGCTTTCTATCGCGTCCGCAGTATTGACTGGAAATGGTTTGAATTCACCATGCTCAAGCTTAAGAGCTGCGGTATTTTTTGCCAGTGACTCGCGCATCAGCGATATGCCCGGAATAATCAAGCCGCCCAAAAAAACTCCGTCGGCAGACAAGACGTCAACCGTCACCGCGGTGCCGGCATTCACCACCACACATGCCTCATGGCAAAAATGCCATGCTGCAATCGCCGCGGCCCAACGGTCAGCACCCAGTTGCGAAGGCATGATATAGCTATTGCGCACCCCGCATTGAAAATCGCGCGCGCTGACCCAATGCACCTTAACGTGGAAATCTTTAACCAACTGTTGCAATGTGGATCCGACTTTCTCCCCGGCAACATTGGCTATGACGATGCAATCGGGCGCTGGCAAGTTTTGCCATGCATCGCGCAAACTGTAAACTTCGGCATGCGCGGTTGTCCCCAAACCGAGCCAAGCGCCATGATGCATGCCCCATTTGATGCGGCTGTTGCCCGCGTCGATCGCCAGTATCATTCCGTTTGCCCCGCACGCAGACTGATTTCCCCAGTGCTGTAACGGCGCTCGCCGCCGCGTGTTTTAAGCAACAGCGCACCCTCATTGTCCACACCTGTCACCATGCCTTCATCGGCGGCATTGTCGGGAAGCATGATCCTCACGTTTTTATTGTGGTAAACATGGTGTTCTACCCATTCTGCCCGCAATCCGCCAAATCCCTGTACAGCAAAAGTGTTCAACACTTGGGCCAGGTGTCCCAGCATGCAGCCCAGTGCCAGATTGCGCTCCGGCAATATCTTAGTGATTGAATACAGATCCGTTGCCGGCTGGCCAATGAGCTTTTTGGCTTGTTCCGATAGCTTGAAGTTGATGCCGATGCCGATGACGGCTGAGCTTGGCCCCAGCACATCCCCCTGCACTTCGATGAGAATGCCGGCAAGCTTGCAATTATGATGCATTAGGTCATTAGGCCATTTCAATGCCATACCATCCACACCGAGCGACTTAAGCGCGCGCAGCAGCGCCACTCCCACCGCCAAGCTTAAGCCGGAAAGTAAACCCACGCCTTGATTGAAGCGCCATAGCAGGGAAAAAGTCAGCGCTCCGCCCAAATTGGAGTGCCAGCTTCTGCCGCGCCTGCCGCGCCCGTGCGTTTGCAGTTCCGCTGCTATCACGCTGCCAGGTACTGCGCCAAGCGCCGCTTTTTGCATGAGCAAGGTATTAGTCGAGTCGGCGCAATCGATTAGTTCCAGATTAAACCTGTTTGCCTGAGCGCCCAGTGCTGAAGCGATTTTCGTTCTATCCAGCCACTGCAGAGGTTCGGCCAGGCGGTAACCGCGCCCGCGGATTTTGTACAAGGTCAATCCCGCTTCATCAGCCCCTTTTAATGCATTCCAGATGGTCGCGCGAGAGATATTGAGCTTGTGCGCCAGATCCTCGCCGGAGTGGAATTCGCCATCCGCGAGAATCCGCAGCACGGCGAAAGTTAAGGGTTTCATATACGGGTTGCTTCAGACTAGCTTGATTCTGGCAAATTTGCGTTTGCCGACCTGCACCACAACAGTCTTTCCTCTGCTTAATTTGAGTGATTTATCGCTGACTTTTTCGCCGTCCAGCTTTACTCCACCCTGTTCCAACATGCGCAGGGCTTCCGAGGTGCTTGCTGTCAACCCTGCCTGCTTCAACATCTGCGCAATCCCCATGCCGGAATCCCCCGCATGCAATGTGATATCCGGCATGTCATCGGGCAGGGCGCCCTGCTTGAAACGCGCCTCAAAATCGGTGAGCGCCTTATCTGCGGCTTTTTTACCGTGAAACCGGGTCACGATTTCCTGGGCAAAAATAACTTTGATGTCACGTGGATTGCGGCCATCCTGCACTTCCTTTTTCCAGTGCGCTATTTCATCGAGCGGCTCGAAAGACAGCAAATCGATGTAGCGCCACATCAACTCGTCGGAAACCGACATCAGCTTGCCGAAGATTTCCTGCGGCGGCTCGGTAATGCCCACGTAGTTGCCCAGCGACTTGGACATCTTGTTAATGCCGTCCAGTCCTTCCAAAAGCGGCATGGTTAGTACGCACTGCGGCACTTGCCCAAAATGCTTTTGCATCTCGCGACCCATCAACAGATTGAACTTCTGGTCGGTGCCACCCAGTTCCAGGTCGGCTTTAAGCGCTACCGAGTCGTAACCCTGCACCAGTGGATAGAGAAATTCGTGGATGGCGATAGCTTGATTGCTTTTATAGCGCTTGCCGAAATCATCGCGCTCCAGCATGCGCGCCACGGTGTAGGTTGCCGCCAGCCTGATCATGTCGGCTGAGCTGAATTTATCCATCCAGCTCGAGTTAAACACCACTTCGGTTTGTTCCTTTTTCAGGATTTTGAATACCTGACCGGTATAGGTTTTTGCGTTTTCAGCGATTTCCTTGCGCGAAAGCGGCGGTCGGGTAGCGTTCTTGCCGCTGGGATCACCGATCATTCCGGTGAAATCGCCAATCAGGAATAATGCGTGATGCCCGAGGTCCTGCAACTGGCGCATTTTGTTGAGCAACACAGTATGGCCAAGATGCAAGTCAGGCGCAGTCGGATCAAAACCGGCTTTAACCCGCAGAGGTCTTCCGGTCTTTAGTTTTTGTTGCAGTTCCTCTTCGACCAGCAACTCATCGCAGCCGCGTTTGATGATTTGCAGGGCATGTGCTGTTGAGCTCATTCCACTCTCAATCTTGTAGTGTTGCGGAAATTTTTGTGGGATCGTTTTGCCATTACCTGGTTTTTTGTTACACTGCGTGGCTTACGAGTCTTTAAAAAAACTAATGATAGACACTAAAGACGTAATTCTAGCGCAAAAGGCAATGCGGCTCATGCCCCAATTCAGGCGGCGCTCGCACGCAGCCGTTCCGGAAGGGCCACCGATCACGCCGCAGCTTAAGCCGGTGTTCTACACCGTGATCGAGCCTTTGATCTCCCAGCTCGCGTTGGCACGTGGCGCCCATTTCGCCAAGCTCGATTAAGCTTCGCTCAGTTAGGTTTCCCTGCCCTTGAAAGCTCTGCAACTCTATGTCGGGCTCATGTCCGGCACCAGTCTCGATGGCGTGGACGCGGTGCTCGCAGACTTCAGCCATAGCCCATGGCGACTGCGTCATCATGTTTACCGGCCTTATAGCGAAGCATTACGCAAGCAACTGTTGTTGCTGCAGCATCCTAACGAGAATGAATTGCACCATGCGATGCTTGCCGCAAACGAGCTTGCGCGTTGCTATGCCGCGGTAGCCAATGAATTGCTGGCGCAGGCGCGCGCCAAGCCGGAACAAATAGTCGCTATCGGCTGTCATGGGCAGACAGTGCGCCACAATCCGCAACAAGGCTACAGCCTGCAACTTTGCAACGCTGCCCTGCTCACCGAGTTGTGCGGAATCAGCGTGGTGTGTGATTTCCGCAGCCGCGACATCGCAGCAGGAGGGAACGGCGCGCCGCTGGTGCCTGCGTTTCACTACGCGCTTTTTCCCAAGCGGAATACGCACCGGGTAATCGTGAATATCGGGGGCATCAGCAATCTCACCAACTTGCCGCCCAAAGGCACCTATTTCGGCTTTGACTGCGGTCCTGGCAACATGCTGTTGGATGCCTGGTGCGAAACCCAAACCGGGCAGCGTTTCGATGTAGATGGCGCGTGGGCAGCAAGCGGGAGAATCATTCCCGAATTATTGAAACACTTGCTTACCCATCCTTTTTTCAGGCAGTCACCACCAAAAAGCTGCGGGCGTGAACAATTCAATCTGCGGTGGCTGAACGGTTTTTTGTCAGGAAAAGAAGCATCTCGCGACGTGCAGGCCACGCTATTGGCGTTGACTGTGCAAAGTATCGCGCAAGCAGTTTCAGAATACTGCCCAGGCGCTGAGGATATTTATTTGTGCGGCGGCGGCGCGCGCAACAAGACACTGGTTGAGAAGTTGCGCCAAGCCTTGCCGGGAATTGAAACCGATGTTACCGATGCGCTGGGAATCAATCCGCAAACGCTTGAGGCCTACGCGTTCGCCTGGCTGGCCTGGCAGACGATCGAGGGGAAACCGGGGAATCTGTCGCAAACAACCGGCGCCAAAGGCGAGCGCATACTGGGAGCAATTTACAAGAAATAAAAGTTAAGCAGTGAAAGAAGAACCACAACCGCAAGTGGAAGTGGCATTGGGGTTCTTGATAACAAATTGTGCGCCTTCCGCACCTTCCTGGTAGTCAATTTCCGCTCCCGCCAGATACTGGAAGCTCATGGGGTCTATCAACAGCGTCACGCCGTTTCTTTCCAGTGACGTGTCGTCTTCGTTTACCACTTCATCAAAAGTAAAACCGTACTGGAAACCGGAGCAGCCGCCCCCCGACACGAATACGCGCAACTTCAGATCGGGGTTGCCTTCCTCGTCAATCAACTGTTTGACTTTGCTCGCTGCGCTCTCGGTAAAAATCAGGGGCACCGGGATTTCAGTCATGGTGTTCATTTTGCACTCCTAAGCGTTAACATTACCTTAAGACACACATTATCCTCGGTCGTTCCCGTCGGGGTCAATCGCTGCTTGCCGGCTTGAACACAAGGACTTTATCGGCATTCTCGCTGTCCTGATAAACCAGCCTGCCCTGCACTACTGCCCCCAACTGGATTTCCAGGGTTTTATAGTAAACATCGCCGGTAACATTTGACTTCGCCTGTAACTCAATGTAATCGCTGGCGTGCACCGGGCCAATCACGCTGCCGTTGATCACCACGTGAGAAACCCGAACCTCGCCCTCTATGCGCGCCTGCTCGCTCAGCACCAGGGTACTCGGGGCTTCACTATTCGCAACAACGTTTCCGCGGATATGCCCGTCGACGCGCAGTCCTCCGGTAAAATTCACATTGCCTTCGATGCTTGTGCCCGCACCTATCAGGCAATCGATGCGGTTTTGCGGTTTACTTGGCCTTTTACCAAACATGCGTCATCCTCCATTCAAGACAGGTTAACGGTCTGCGTGAGTTTCGCCTCGCTTGCGCCATTTTCAAACACACGCACCTGTACGCTTTTTGCTACCGCGCCCGGCTCAACCCGAAAACTACCTTCAACTCGCTGGTAATATTTAAAATTAACATTATACGCCTGAAGATCGGGGCCGTTTTCACCAGGGATTGTTATCAAACTTTTTTGGCCGTTTTGCAGGACGTCAATGACAAATTGCAATTTACCCTGAAATTCCTTTTGTCTCGGACCCATCTGCAGCAGCAGCAGGCGATAGCGGTATTCCCCTGGCAAAGCATCGGGCTCGACATTGAACCGGTAAATGCTCACTGCTTCCTTGCTACCAGCCGAAAGCAGGCTCTGAAAAAAAGCCAGATCTTCCTTGAGGCTGGTGTTCTCGTCACTTAAGTCTTTTACCTGTTTTGCCAAATCCCCATAGGTAGAACGCTCAATTTGAAGTTGGCGCTCGCTAGCGGCAAATTCATGGCGCAGAAGCGAGTTTTCAGCTTGCAGGCGCGCATTGAGTTCAGCCTGACGCGCCATTTCGCGCTCGGCTTGACCGCTGTCAAACCCGGCGAATTTTCTGCCGCTATCGTACATCCACCATGCCAGTGCCATTACCATCGTGATCATCATTATTATGACCAACCAGCGCCAATACCAGGCGACTTGCGTGCGCACCGCCACTCTCCGTGCGGCAATGCCGAATTTACTTCTCAGCGCCTTAATCATAATCATAGTTAGGGGAGCAGCGCGGCATGATGCAAACCCGCCGATTCGGGAAATTCAAACATGATGTTCATGTTTTGCACTGCTTGTCCCGCCGCTCCTTTGACCAGATTATCAATGACCGACAGCACTACTACAGTATCTCCGTTTTGCGGGCGGTGCACGGCAATGCGGCAAAAATTCGCTCCGCGCACCGAGCGCGTATCCGGATGGCTGCCCGGGGGCAGCACATCCACAAACTCTTCCCCCGCGTAGCGTTTTTCAAACAACTCCTGCACCTCGACTTCGCGCGTGAAGCGCGCATAAAGCGTCGCGTGTATGCCGCGGATCATAGGAGTAAGGTGCGGCACAAATATGAGCCCCACCTCCTTGCCGGCAACGTCAGCCAAGCCCTGTCTAATTTCGGGCCAATGACGGTGGCCGCTTACATTGTAGGCTTTGAAATTGTCTGACGCTTCGCCAAATAGCGTGTCAATTTCCGCTTTGCGCCCGGCGCCGGAGACTCCGGATTTGGCATCAGCTATCAGGTGCCCTTCATCCACCACCCCTGCTTCGATGAGTGGCAAAAAACCAAGCTGCACCGCGGTTGGATAACATCCAGGGTTCGCGACCAACTGCGCTTGCCTAATTTTATCGCGGTTGATTTCCGGCAATCCATATACCGCCTCGCTTAGTAATTGCGGATTTGCATGTGGCATACCATACCATTTTTCCCAAGTCGCAGCATCCTTGAGGCGGAAATCAGCGGCTAAATCTATCACCCGCACCCCGGCATCCAACAGAGGTTTCGCCTGTTGCATGGCAATCCCGTTGGGAGTTGCAAAAAACACTAGATCGCATGAATCCAGCTCTGCATTCGAGGGGTCAACAAATTTCAGCTCAACCATGCCGCGCAAGCTTGGAAACAGTGCGCTTACTTCCACCCCGGCTTCGCTGCGCGAAGTGATTACGCTCACACTCACTTTAGGGTGATGCACGAGCAAGCGCAGCAACTCAACCCCAGTGTATCCGGTGCCCCCGACAATTCCGACTTTCAGCATAAATACCTTCTTAATCTGCGGCAAACCTCATGATGGTAAACAGCTCATGCAAATTAGGCAATAAAAAAGCCGCTAGCTGCGGCTTTTAAATCAATCAAAAAATGCTCTTAGCGCTTAGAATACTGTTTGCGCCGCCGTGCTTTGTGCAGTCCCACTTTTTTGCGCTCCACTTCACGCGCATCGCGCGTAACTAATCCCGCCTTGCTCAAGGCCGGCTTGAGCGTAGCGTCATAATCAACCAACGCGCGGGTAATTCCATGCCGCACCGCTCCTGCCTGGCCCGATTCACCGCCACCCTGCACATTCACCATGATGTCAAAAGTAGCAAGATGATCGGTCACCTTCAGCGGCTGGCGCACGATCATGCGTCCGGTTTCACGAGAGAAAAACTCGTCTATCGGTTTATCGTTGACGGTAATGACTCCTTTGCCTCGTTTCATGAAAACCCTGGCCACTGCGCTTTTGCGTCGGCCGGTACCATAATTGTAGTTTGCCGTCATAGTCAGTCCTTATATTTCCAGTTTTTGCGGTTGTTGCGGGGTGTGCGGATGGTTTGCCCCGCTATACACCTTGAGTTTGCGCAACATAGCGTACCCCAGCCGGCCTTTGGGGAGCATGCCTTTCACGGCTTTCTCCAGAACACGCCGCGGAAAACGCGCTTGTAATTTTGCAAAATTAGTGCTGTAAAGCCCGCTGGGATAACCGCTGTGCTGGTAATATATTTTAGCTTCTGGCTTATTACCGGTAACGCGCAATTTGTCGGCGTTGATCACCACGATATAATCGCCCGTATCCACATTCGGGGTGTACTCGGGTTTGTGCTTGCCGCGCAAACGACGCGCAATTTCACTCGCCAGGCGCCCCAACACCTTGCCGTTGGCGTCCACCAAATACCACCCGCGTTTTACTTCAAGCGGTTTGGCTGAAAATGTCTTCATGAAGAAGCCCAGATAGATTGATAACACTAAAGCAAAGAAAGTCGCGAATTCTATGCTAGATTGACCACCGCGTCAAACGAGGACAGTAGTCCAGCCGGCGGAAATTACCAGATGATTTGGCCACCCAGAGCTTTGTTATGCACAAGTAATGAAGGGGAAAAACTATTGCGCCGCGTCAATAAATTTTTGGCTTCATTCTTGCCCATGTCAAGAACAACGAAGCTCTAAGTAAAAAACCAAAAAAAAGCGCAATCACTAAGATTGCGCTTAATTTCCATCAAAGGAGGAGGATGGAAGAGACATCACGTAAACGCTTAAGAAAAGCGCTTGACGCAAAAACATTATCCTCTTTTTTTAGCATTTCTACAAGTTTTTTGTTGCAATGCAACCAAGTTTCCCAAGAATATTATATTTCCGTTTATAAATAAAATGTTATGTGTATATGGGATGGTTTAAATCTAAATTATTCAGCAGCTTTTTAGTGCCGCCGTTGAATATATTGTTGCTGGGCACAGCTGGCTTGTTATTACTTAAACGCCACCCGCGTATTGGCAAGCTGCTCATAGGGTTAGCGTTGGGTTTGCTTTACCTTTCATCGACTCCGTATTTTACGGCGCGGGCATTAAAATTAATCGAACCCCCCGCTTTGCAAGAGTCAAGCTACCGGGATGAAGCCCAAGCCATTGTGGTGCTTGGCGCTGGAACTTATTTTCAAGCGCCTGATTACGGCTCGGACACCGTAAATCGCCTGGGGCTGGAGCGCCTGCGTTATGCTGCGCGTCTTTATCGCGCGACGGCAAAACCCATTCTGGTTTCAGGAGGCAAACCGCAGGGGAGCACCATTTCAGAAGCAGCGCAAATGAAATCTGCACTGGTGAATGAATTCAAGATTCCCGTAACCTGGGAAGAGTCAGCGTCACATACTACTTTTGAAAGCGCAGCGGATTGCCGCAGTATGCTCAAGGCTGCGGGAATCAACCGCATTTATCTTGTCACTCACGCATGGCATATGAGCCGGGCAGTGCTTGCATTTGAAGCTGCCGGATTCTCCGTCATACCGGCGCCTACCGGTTTTACCACCCTGCCGACTGATCCTCTGGAACTATATCTGCCGAACCCGCAAGGCATGTTCGAGAGTTATCTCTTCATCCATGAAGTATGCGGATGGCTGTGGTATAAGCTCAAGATACTTGTCGAAGGCGTATTTTGAGATAATCGCGGTTTATATCGAAGAAAGCACAGCATGAAGGCGCGAATCAAATGGGTTGAACAGGTAAGTTTCATCGGAGAGTCCGAAAGCGGTCATGCCATCCTGATGGACGGCGCGCCTGAAGGCGGGGGGCGCAATCTGGGGCCGCGCCCCATGGAGACCATGCTGCTGGGAACCGGTGGCTGCACCGCCTACGACGTGGTGTTCATTCTTAAAAAAAGCCGCCAGTCCATTACCGACTGCGTGGTGGAAATCGACGCCGAGCGCGCTGCGCAGGATCCGAAAGTATTTACCCGCATCCATTTTCATTTCATCGTGAGCGGCAAAAGCCTGAACCCGCAGCGGGTGGAACAGGCCATTCACCTCTCGGCAGAAAAATACTGCTCGGCCTCGATCATGCTAAGTAAAACGGCGAAAATCACCCACGATTTTGAAATCGTGGAAGCGAACTAAATGCACCAACTCCATTTTTCTGCTGGCCTAATTGGTGATTAAGCAAGATGTCGCCTAACCTTGTAATTTCGCCATTCTTTCTCGCCGGCGCCGTGCTAGGGATACTCGGTGCGATTTTGATTCTCGCTGGTATTGGCGCGCTGATGCATGCGCGCCCACTGCGTTTTGTTCTTCGCACAATAATCGGACTGCTTTTTCTTGCGCTCGGGGCGCTCGCGGGAACAATAGCGCTCGGCATACAGGGTTATCAGGCGCTCACGCGCGAGGACGTTGCGGCGCGAATCTCGGTGCGGCCTGCAGGACCGCAGCAGTTTCAAGCGGCGTTTCATTTCTCAGATGGCGGCGAAGCTGCATTCGCGCTCTCCGGAGATGAAATCTACATAGACGCGCACATTCTCAAGTGGAAGCCTCTCGCTAACATACTGGGCTTGCACACCGCCTATGAACTCGATCGGGTAGAAGGACGCTACCATGCCATTGACCAGGAGCGCTCTGCTGCACGGACTATTTATTCGCTTAGCCAGGAAAAACCGCTAGACCTTTTTGTACTGCGTCGCCACTACGCGTTCCTTGCACCGCTGCTCGATGCAGAGTACGGCTCGGCGACTTTCGTCCCGGTAACGCGTCCCGCGGAACTGGAGTTACGCGTCTCTACCACGGGCTTGCTCATCCGTGAAGCGAATTCCGTCCCGAAATAGTCCTGCAGGCAAATAATAAGGTCAAAACCAGAACGCGGTTTTGGTCATCACTTTGGAAGCAAGTCGCATTGCCAGCTGCACCGGTGGCGGCAGTTCGGCGGCACCCTGGGAGATGGCGGTGGTGGCATGGTTTGCTTCGTCGCTTTTCATCTGCTCGAGGATCGCGCGGCTTTTCAAATCCTGCTGCGGCAGCCGTTGCAGGTGTTGTTCGAGATGCCGTTCCACCTGATGCTCTGTTTCCGCTAGAAAACCCAGATTCCATTTGTCGCCCAGCAGCCCTGCTAGGGCGCCCAACGCAAACGAGCTGCCATACCACAGGGGATTCAACAGGCTTTTGCGTCCGCCCAATTCTTCGATGCGGTGCTCGGTCCACGCGAGATGCTCGGTTTCTTCTGACGCAGCATTTTGCAGCGCATGCTGCACCGAACCGTCGCGCGCCGTGAGCGCCTGGCCTTCGTACAGCGCCTGCGCGCAGATTTCACCGCTGTGATTGACCCGCATCAACGCCGCTGAAAGGCGCGTTTCAGTTTCGCTCAGCTCCCCTTCCTGCAGATTTTCATCTGGGTGGGCGCGCGCGCTGTGCGCGGGCACAGTCAAGGTGCGCAAGGCTTTGTCGAATCGAACAATCAAATCATCGAGCGTCATTGCTTTCAAATCCCATTTGCCGCGCCAGCAAAGTCACGGGGTGAACGATTTTGACAGCGAGCCCCGCGGCACGCACCCCTTCGGCAAGATGCATGGCGCAGCCGACGTTGGAAGTCGCAAGCCAGCTTGTACCGCTTTCCTGTAATGCTCTGATTTTATCATCCCGCAATAGCCCTGCCATCTGTGGCTGAGAAAGAAAATATGTGCCCGCAGCGCCGCAGCATTGGTCATTCCC
>JAHFRG010000023.1:6369-17797 GCA_023258935.1 Betaproteobacteria bacterium | reverse complement strand
GTTGCATAGTTCCCGGTCCCGCAGTTGACACCTCCTCCTTGGCAGGATGAGCGGACCGTGGAGAATTCCTCCACCAGGGTCAGCGCCTTGGTCAGGCTGTATTGCAGCTGCTGCGTCCGCATTTTGTTAAACTTAACCACGTTGCCCGAACTCGCAGCGGTGTTTTGTTCGCCTGAGCCTAAGAACAGCTCGCTGATGCCATAGCTGAACGAAGGTTTCCACTTGCCAAAGGCATGACTAACCTGGGCATAGCCGCCCTTTGAGTTGCGCTGCCCGCCGGTAGCATCGAAAGCCTGACTAAACAGGCCGGTGGTGCCCACGCCTCTGCCCTGATAGTAATAGAGAACGGGTTCAAAGCCAAACACATTGGCCTTGATGCCCACATCGCCCGCAAAAGCAGTAACCCCGATGTTATTGGAGTTGCAACCGTCTTGGGAACTGCAAAAGCCTCTTTGGTAGAGACCGCTACCCCAGATACGGCCGCTTTTTATATCCTCGTTCACTTTGAAGTCATAAGTACCCTTGGCTTGGAACATAGGCACAGAATGGCCAGTAGCTTGTTGCCCACCACCCAAAACACCTGAAGACATTGTCAGGGGCTGGAAAACACCTGCTGAAAGCTGGAAGCCGTCAAAACTCGGGGTTATATATGTTATTTGCGGAATCCAGTCGGCATAGATGTAACCCGTACCAATGCGCCCCAAGCTGGTAGTAAACGGCCCATTGGTCGACGAACCCAATATACCTTGGGTGGGGGCGCCAACACCCAGCAAGGTCACATCGCTCAATATCGCGTCAGAGCCGAAAAGACCTAGGTCGCGGCCCATCTTGATGGTTCCCATTTCCTTGTCGCCAAAAGTCAGGAAGTTCTGCCGCATATTGATTTGCGAAAGCGACAAGGAACCGTTGCCAGGAGAATTAGCAATGCCGGGATAGAAACCAAAGGTCACTCCGATATCAAACCCTTCCTGCGTAGTCTTGGCTGAGAACACCAAGGCCGAAGGCAATAACCCGCTGCTTATCTCCGATTGACGAGCTGGTTCGGTAGACGGACCGTTCGACGCACAAGCTAGGCCACCCGTTACAGTTCGGCCATTGGTGTCGCAATGGTTCATGGTATAGAACGCGTTGACTTCACCACTCACCGACAGATCCCAGTCACCGGCTTTGATCGGGCCGAAGGCGTGAGCACCTGAAACACCAAACAGTGCGAAGGCACCCGCTACGGCCATGCCTAATTTCTTATGCTTTACCATTATTTTTCCTCCTAAAAAAATTAATCACACTATCACTAAATCTGTAAATCTAGCGTCATCATCCTGCTATGTTGAAATCAGGCTGTCAAGTATAAAAACGACATTTCCACAGAGATGTTGTAAAAAAGATACATCTCAGCTCAATATTGCTTATGGTACATTGACTTAGCATTGCTTAGATTAGCAACAGTTATGCAATTTTTTGCTGTCTGGGTGCAATACTTTATAGCTATTCCATAGCCTTGTACCCTTTGTAAAAAAATATCCAATCCACTGGTTTAAGGGATGAAGGCAATCGAATCATGTTCGAAACCGTGACATTATGTAACTATTATGTCGGCTCATTCGGTAACGAAGACGAAGGACTCAGGCCTGTCCCGAGCATTATCGAGGGGGCGAATGGCTATTTCTTACTTCTTATGTCCAAGGCAAAATCACTCAATCGTCTGATGCTCTTCTACGCGCTAGGTTACCTGCTGCTGGTGCTGGCCGGTGGCGCGCTCGGCGGCGCCGGTCTCTATGTGTGGCACCAGTCGTCGGAGGAATCGCTGCGCATCAATTTTATGGTGCAAGAAATTCAGGAAATGCGCGGAAATCTCTACCGCCAGGTCAAGGAAGTGTTCGATGCGGTTTTTTTAGGCGATCCTGACGCGGCCCGGCAATACCAGGAATATCAGAAGCGAATTGAGCTGCAACTTGAAAAACTCGACAGCCTCGCTGCATACAACGAAGAGCATGAAGCGATTAACCGCTTGCGCCAAGCTTACAATGTCATCAAGGCGCAGGCCACGGACGTCGCCCGTGCGAGCGCCGGCATGTCGCTCAAGCAAAAACGCAAGATTTTCGACACCGATCTGGAAATGGCGGGTTTCGGCCGCTATGAAGACGCATTCAATGCTATAGAGCAACTGCTGCAATTGCAGCAGGCGGAATTGCAAAACCGACTCACTACCCTCACCCAGCTTGCGCCTTTGCTGCTGCTGGTGCCGATTTTTCTTGCGGTGGTTTTGCTGATGTTGTCGCGAATCTTCATGCAGCGCGCCATCGTGCAGCCTTTGTCCGCAGTACAACAAGCCGCTTCGCTCATAAGCCACGGCGATCTTTCACACAAGGTTCCTGAGAAAGGCGCACAGGAGCTGGTGACTCTGGCGAAAGCAGTCAATCAAATGGCGGACGATCTCGCCGCAAGCCGCGAATCGCTGTTGCGCGCGGAAAAGCAGGCCGCGCTCGGCGCACTGGTGCCGGTGATGGCGCATAATATCCGTAATCCCCTGGCGAGCATTCGCGCCACCGCCCAAATCATCAACGACCCCGAATTACCGGCTGAACTGCGCGAAGGTTTGTCAGGAATCGTCAGCACCGCGGACCGGCTGGAGCGCTGGACGCATTCGCTGCTCTCTTACTTGCATCCGCTCACTGCGCGACGCTCGCTTTGCAAACTGCAGCAGCTCGTGGACAATGTGCTGGAACTGCTCAAACCCAGGCTCGCGGAAAAAGAAATAAATGTCGTGCGCCGGGGCTGGAATGACCGGATTGAAATCGCGCTCGATGTGCAACTCATGGAGCAGGCGCTGCACGGCTTGCTCGTCAACGCAATAGACGCTTCGCCGCACCAAGGAAAACTTGAAATTCGCTTGAATGAAACATTCCAAGAAGTCCGGCTGACGATTGTCGATCAGGGTACCGGCATGCCGTTTACCCCCGAAGCCGGCGACTTGAGCCCCGGTCCTTCCACCAAGCGTTACGGCACGGGACTGGGAATTCCGTTTGCGATGAAAGTATGTGATGCGCACGGCGGGAAAATCGAGTATCGAACTACTAATCCGCACGGCACTGAAGTGAGACTCATCCTGCCGAAACACTCACAGGAAGATTGATGACAGAAAAAGCATTGACTGCGCAAACCCCCGCCAAGGAATTCCAGGGCATGCCACGGGTTCTGGTCATCGAAGACGAAAGCCTGTTCGGACGCGCGGTAAAAAAGCGCCTGGAAAAAGCCGGTCATGAATGCCTGCTGGCCGCCACAATTGCAGAAGGCCGCGAGCTGGCGCGCAACGCCGCGCCGGAATTGGTGTTGCTGGATTTGCGGCTGCCTGACGGCAATGGGCTGGATTTGCTCGCCGAGCTGCGCTCGGCCGGGGAGAGCCGGCAGCCGCCGGTGATCGTGCTTACCGCCTATGGCGAAATCAGCGATGCCGTGCACGCCATGAAACTCGGCGCAGCGGATTATCTGAAAAAACCGGTTGATCTCGACGAGCTGTTGCTCGCTGTGGACAAAGTATTGCAAACGTCGCGTCTGCGCTATCAGCTCGATTATTCCCGCGAGCGCGACAGCCACGCGGTGGAAGGCGCGCAATTGCTGGGGGACAGCCCGGCAATGCAGCGTGTGCGCGAACAAATCCTGCGCCTTGCCGAGCTTGCGGGAGAGGGCGCGGAGCCTCCCCCCACCGTGCTCATTCTCGGCGAAACCGGCAGCGGCAAAGACGTGGCGGCGCGCCTGTTGCATCTATTAAGCCCGCGCTCGGCGCGGCCGTTTGTGCAAGTGGATTGCGCTTCGCTGCCGCGCGATTTGATCGAAGCGGAATTGTTCGGCCACGAAAAAGGCGCATTCACCAACGCGCACGGAGCACGCGCCGGGTTAATCGAAGCGGCGGAGGACGGCACGCTGTTTCTGGACGAGATCGGCGAGGTGCCGCTGGAACTGCAGGCCAAACTGCTTAATGTCATTGAGCGGCGCAAGACGCGGCGCATCGGTTCGGTAAGTGAGAGGCCGTTCTCCGCGCGCATTATCGCCGGCACCAACCGGCAATTGCCGGAAATGATTGCGCAGGGACAGTTTCGCGCCGATCTTTATTACCGGCTCAACGTAGTGACGCTCAACATGCCATCGTTGCGCGAGCGCGGCGAAGACGTGATCCTGCTGGCGCGGCATTTCGCGGTGCAGATGAGCCGACGTTACGGGCTCACTGATCCCTCGTTTAGCGACGAAGCGTTAAATGCGTTGCGCGCCTATTCCTGGCCGGGAAATGTGCGCGAGCTTAAACACTTGGTGGAACGCGCGGTGCTGTTGAGCCGGGGCGGGGCAATTCATGTTTCGGATCTTAGTTTGTCGCAAGCGCAAGCCCCTGCAGCAAGCGACCAGATGCTGCAAGGGCTCACACTGGAAGCCGCGGAACGCCTGCTCATCCAGCGCGCACTGCTTGAAACCAGCGGCAATGTTTCGGAAGCGGCGCGCAAGTTAGGAGTAAGCCGCATGACCTTGCGCTACCGCATGGAAAAATACGCCCTCAAGGGCACCAGCTAATTGTCCTTATCATCTAAATCCATACTACTTGCCATTTATGGCACGTGACTTGCTATTTTTAAGAGGTGTTCTTTTTGAACGATTTTTCAGCCTCATGGTAGGTCTCCAACTTCCTCTCTATACCGGGACTTAAGTCCCGGTTTTTTTTGACTATAACCGGTGTTTGGCTTGATGTGTCTTACCTGCCGTAAGTAATACGAAGGGTAATCTGGACTATATATATGGTGCTTGAAATCAACCACTTTGGTTGATTACAGCCGTTATCTCTAACTTTTATTATTTCTATCTTGATCTGGAAATAAAAAAAGGCTGCTTATTCAGCAGCCCTTTTTCCTAATCTAACCTTAATGCGTATTAGCGGGTCAGAATGTACATCGTAACTTCGAAACCGAAACGCATATCGGTAAATTCGGGTTTGCTCCAGGCCATGGCTTTCTCCATATAAAAGTTGTTATAACAATTCAACCTACGGCGCCATTGTTACCTACATGCGATCTTGGGGGAAGACAGAAAAGACTGAATCAGGCCTAATGATTTTCATGAGTTTTGAATCAACCCGGCGCGCATCGCTATGAGTGCAATTTCAGCTGAGTTAGATGCGTTAAGCTTTTGTTTAATATTGTATAAATGGGTGCCCACAGTACGTGGGCTCAAATGCAGCATGGCAGCAATATCCACCACCGTCTTGCCTTGAGCCAGCAACATGAAAACCTCAAATTCCCGTGCGCTTAACACATCAACCGGGTTCTTGTCCCCGGTGAGCTGTTGCATGGCAAGTTGCTGGGCAATACCCGGCTCAATAAAAGTCTTGCCCTGCGCGACTTGGCGTATCGCCTGTATCAACTCCTCAGCAGCACTGCGCTTGGAGAGATAACCGAGCGCTCCCGCTTTCAACACCCGCCTTGGGTGCATGGTGTCTTCATGCGCAGACAATACTAGAATGCGTGCCGCGGGATCCTTTGCGATGATACGATTGAGCGCCTCCAGGCCACCAATCCCGGGCATTGAGATGTCCATGACCACCACATCGGGGTGCTTCTCCTGATAGATGCGGCACGCCTCTTCTCCACTTACAGCTTCCGCTACCACTTTCATGTCAGGGGCGCCCTCGAGCAGCAGCCGGAACCCCATTCGCACCACTGCGTGATCGTCAACCAGCATGACTTGAATCGCGGGTGCGGCCATCACTTCTTTCCTTCAATCGGTAAGATCACGTTTATGCAAAAACCCCGGTCCGGGGCGCTGTCAATACTGAAACTGCCGTTTAAGGCCTGCACCCGTTCGCGCATGCCAAGCAATCCGAAATGGCCCTCCGACTTCGCTTCTTCCGGCGTGCCTTTGCCATCATCACATACCGCGAGTTGCAGCACTTCGCCTGCTCCACCCTCGGCACGCTGGCGCTTTACCGCAATTTTCACGTTGGAAGCCTGGGCATGGCGGGCAACATTAGTCAAACATTCCTGCACGATGCGGTAAACGGTAATATTGATGGTTTCGCCGAGATCATCCAGCCTTCCTGAGATATCGAGTATGAATTTTAATTCGGGATGCCGTGTTCGCCATGCGGCAATGCTGTCCTGCAGGGTTTCAGTAAGTCCCAGATAATCCAGCGCGCTCGGGCGCAAGCGGCTGATGATGCCGTGCATCGCATCGTAAATGCGCGCCGCGACATCAACAATGGTCTGCGCACTGGTCCGCACTTCGGGCGCGCTTCCGGAGCGGTTGGCAATCGAAGCACCTATGGTTTTGACCGCGGTTACATACTGCCCCAGTTCATCATGTAACTCGCGCGCCAGATTGCGCCGCTCTTCCTCGACGTGACTCTGGATAAGCTGCGTCAACCGGCGGTTTTCCTCAAGCTCGCGCGCAGCTTGCTGGGCGCGTTTTCTCTCCGTGATATCGCGCATGCTGCAAATCTCGCCAATCACGTATTCATTGTGCGGATCAATCAGCGGCGCAGCGGAAAGGGACACATCTATCAGCCTGCCGTCTTTGGTAAGCCTTTGCGTCTCGACATTTTCGACCAGATTGCGGCATACGACAATTTCCAGATTTTCCTTAATCTCGTTTTCCCTGCCGGCAGGCGCGAGCAGGGTTGCTGAACGTCCGGTGATTTCCTCAGCAGTGTAGCCAAACAGGCGTTCTGCAGCAGGGTTCCAGAACGATATATTGCCCTTAAGATCATGAATCATGATGGCGTCACTGGATTGTGTAACGATTAATGCAAGGCGCCGGTTTTCCGCCATGCTGTCTTGCAGCGCGCCAGCCATGCGGTTGAAAGTGTGGCTGATCGAGGATAGTTCGGGCAGAGGAAACTTCGGCAGCCGCACACCAAAATTGCCTTGCTCCATTTGCGACAATCCATCGAGAATCTGATTAAGCGGTCGCAGCGAGCGCCCGATAAACCAGAACACGAGAACGTTGACCGCGATAAAAAATCCCAGGGCGAGCCATATCAGATATTGCAAATCATCCCATGCGTCGAGTATGGAGCGTGAAGCATCGGGAGTAATCACCAGCGTGCCCCCTTGAATTGTGAGAGTCACGATTTCGACTTTTGGAGTAACCAGACGGGAAAACCATCCCGGTGCCCACCGCCCTGCCTTGTATTGTGAGAGCGGCGACTCATAGACCAGTGTGCCAATACCATCGTAGAGCTTGATATCGCTGGCGCGCACTCGTCCCAGGCTTTTCAGGAAATCAAGCACAACTTGCCGCGATGTGGCGGTTCCCGGAATAAACTGGCTGCTGTAGAGCACTGTGGTCAGCAATTGCGCCGTGACGCGGTTGGTTCCCTCCATCTCTTCCTTGATTGATTTGCGGGTGTCATCCACGATGATGACGCCCATGGCCAATATGAACAGCAGCATCAGCACCGTAATCAGGAGATTGATGCGAAACCTTAAACTCATCGCGGGTGGTCCCCCGGCAATATTGATTTGAAACGCTCGGTCGCCGCCACCAGCGCAGCAGCGAGCGCCGGGGTGGAAGCCGAATGGCCTGCGTTTTCCACTACCTTGAACTGGGCTTCCGGCCAGGCATTATGCAAAGTATACGCGGTGGCCACCGGGCAGACCATGTCAATACGGCCGTGTAAAATACAGGCAGGAAGCCGGCGTATCCGGGCCAGGCCTTGCACTAACTGGTTCTCGGAAAGAAAGCAGCGGTTGAAAAGATAATGCGTCTGCACCCGTGCTCTTCCCAACACCACCTCATCAGCAAGCCCGGGTTTTGCCTCCTGCTGCAGTTCGCCCAACATCATCAACTCGCTCTCGTAGGCATTCCAGGCGCGCGCTGCGGCCAGCGCCATGCGCGCGTCCGGTTGATGTATGGCGTGGTAATAAAAATTGAATATGTCATCACGACGCTTCTCGGGCACAAATCCTGAAAAACGCTTCCAGGCTTCCGGAGCAAAGCTTTTCAGGCCATAACAATACCAGTCGAGTTCTGGTTTGCTCCCCAGGAAAATCCCGCGCAGGATCAAACCACTCACCGCTTGCGGGTGTGCCTCGGCGTATGCGAGCGCAAGCGTCGAGCCCCAGGAGCCGCCGAACAGCAGCCAGCGCTCAATCTTGAGCACGGCGCGCAGTCGCTCGATGTCCGCAATTAACGCAGCCGTGGTGTTCTCGCGGAGTTCTGCAAACGGCAGGCTGCGCCCGCAGCCGCGCTGATCAAACAAAATGATGCGGTAATACCGCGGGTCGAAGAAGCGCCGGTGCCCCGAATTGCAGCCGCTGCCCGGGCCGCCGTGCAAGAACAGCACCGGTGCACCGGCGGGATTGCCGCACTCTTCATAGTAAATGCGGTGTCCGCCGGTTACCTCAAGCAAGCCATGTGCATAAGGCTCGATTTCCGGATACAGGGAATCGCTCATTTCTCCAGTTCTTCCCTTTCCAGTTCGCTGTACACATGCTGCACATTCAGCGGATGCTGTTCTGAATAGAGCGCCCACTTTTTATAGGCCGGCAGCTCGGCTTGCTTCAACAGATCCAAAACGCTCATGCCGGCGTTATATTGCCGCTCCACCAGATCAAGCAAGCTCTGTAGGTAATCCAGCGTTTCCTGCAAACGTTCCGGATTGGAAACCGGGCCATTGCCCGGCACCAGTTTTTTTACCGGTTGCTGCTGCAACTGCTTCAGCGCATTGATCCAGCCTTTGATCTTTGCCTGTTGCAGCACCGGTATGCTGGCCAATGAAACCAGCCCGCCGCTGAACAACACACCGCTTGTACGGTCGAGCACCACAAGATCCCCTTCGGTATGTCCCCAGCCATAATTGAGCAGGCTTAATTCACGCCCCGCTACGGTCATGTCGCTGTTCTCATTCACGGTCATATTGGGGTATGCGATGACGGTGCCGGCCATGATTTTTTCGCCCAACACCTTCAGCATGTTTTCATAGCACATCTCGCAGCGGCTGCGCATCGCTTGCTGGGTTTGGGTGTGTGCAAGAATGGTTACGCCGCGCCGGGCAAAGAAATCGTTGCCCAGGACATTCTCGGGGTGCGGATGGGTATCAATTACCAGCAGCACCGGCTTGGGGGTAATTTTACGTATCGCAGCCAGCACGAGTTCTGCGTGCGCGTAATTTGGCCCGGGATCAATCACGATCACGCCGGTTGTGCCGACGATAAATCCGCTGTTGATGATGTCCCCGCGGTTTGCCTGGGCCAGTGCTTCCCGTTTACCGATAAAAGCATAGACGTCGGGGGCGACCTGCTGCGGTGTCAGCCCGCGCGCATGCGCGGCCGGGAGTAGACCGAAACTGAGAAACAAGGGATAGATGATCAGGCGGATTATTTTTCGCTCAGTCGTTGAGCTTGAAAACAATCGGCACCATCACGGTAAACTCGCGACCGCGCAAGGCCTCCGGCGGCTGCGGCAGGGGTGTCGCCTGCCGTACCATTTCCAGCGCCTGATCGTCGAGCACTTCAAACCCGCTGGAGCGCAGGATGACGACATTGACCATTCTGCCCGTCGCGGAAACCGAAAGCTGCACTTGAGCAGTGCCCTGCCAGCTGCGAAGCTGCGCAATACGCGGATAGCGTTGGTATTTGGCGATCAAACTGGAAAGTGTTTTACCGTAACTATCAAGCAATGCGCTGTCCGGGGCGGCCTTCGCAACAACTACGGGCGCGGGTGTGGGAGCGGCAGGCAATGGGGCAACTGGTTGGGTTTCAGTCGGTTCTGCCTGAGGCTGTGGTGCGACATTGGTTTCAATGCGCGGCGGTTGCGGTGGCAGCTTGAATTCGCTGCGCGCGCGCTCGCTTACTACAGGAATATCCTTAGGCTGAGGTTTGGCAGGCGGCGCAGCAGGTGCAGGCTCAGGGCGGACCAACTCCGGTAACTGGACGCTCAGTACCGGCTGCGGCTTGAAAACGTTGGTACGCCATCCCGGAACCAGCGCAAGCAACATACCGTGTATCAGCAGGGAAAACAGCAAGGCCAGGACGACCCGGCGCTGCTTGTACCATTCGGTGTGGAAGTGCAGGTTGATCACCAGAAGCTCAGGGGCAACGAAGGCGTTAAAGAAAGGTGTTAATCAAAGGTTAGTGCAAAGTGCTGCGCTATGCAATTCACCCTTGCCAAACTCATGAAAATCATGAGCCGCAATTGGTGATTTTTCCGATGTGAAACAAAAAGCTGTAGACCACAATAGTCGCGGAATCTCGGGCTGTAAGCATACGCCAAAGCTTAAGATTTCGCCAGGCGATGCAGTCCTGGCCTGAGTCCAATAAACTTTAGGAGATTGACATGCAGTGGAGCAAACCTGAATTCAGCGATATGCGTTTTGGCTTCGAAGTCACGATGTATATTGCTAACCGGTAATTCAAGCCCGTCCCGGAAGCTCCGGAAACGGGGCTTCCGGTTTCCCCGTTTGAGTTTCACCTGTTAGAATTTCGAGCAAAGGGTTTAATTCGAACATTCGGGATTAAAATCCTTTCCTTTTAGCCCCGCCATAAAACATGAAAATTCGAGTGCTTGGCGCCTCCGCCGGCGGCGGATTTCCGCAGTGGAACTGCAACTGCCCCAATTGCGACGGCGTGCGCAAGGGCAAGATTAAAGCCAAGCCGCGCACCCAGTCCTCAATCGCGATCAGCGAAAACAACCTGGACTGGATACTGTTCAATGCTTCGCCGGACGTTCTCGCTCAAATTAAAGCTTTTCCAGCCTTGCAGCCGGCACGCTCAATCCGCGATACCGCGATCAAGGCAATCATTTTGATTGACAGTCAAATCGACCACACCACGGGCTTGTTGATGTTGCGCGAAGGGAAACCCCTGGAAATCTACTGCACCGATATGGCGCGCGAAGATCTCACCACCGGGAATCCATTATTCAATGTTCTCGGGCATTATTGCACAGTCAACTGGCACAAACTGCCCACCCACAACGGCAGCGGTTTCAGCGTAATCGGAGCGCAGCACTTGCGCTTTACCGCAGTACCGTTGCTAAGCAAGGCGCCGCCGTATTCTCCGCATCGCCAGGATCCTCAAGAAGGCGACAATATCGGCATACGCATCGAAGACTTGCGCACAGGCAAGAACCTGTTTTACGCGCCGGGCCTCGGTAAACTCGAACCGCATCTCGAACCCTTTTTGAAAAATGCCGACTGCCTTCTGGTAGACGGCACCTGCTGGACCGATGACGAACTGATCCGCTTCGGCATCTCCAAGCAGAGCTCGCGCGACATGGGGCATCTGCCGCAAAGCGGCGAAGGCGGCATGATCAGCGTGCTGAAGCCACTCACCAAACCGCGCAAGATTTTGATCCACATCAACAACACCAATCCCATCTTGAATGAAGATTCGCGAGAACGCGCCGAACTCGCTGCCAACGGCATTGAGGTGGCGTATGATGGTATGGA